>NZ_JBIUUS010000034.1:38697-72676 GCF_044742585.1 Kitasatospora sp. NPDC087861 | reverse complement strand
CGATGGTACTGCAGGGGGGACCCTGTGGGAGAGTAGGACGCCGCCGAACAATCATTCACAGAGAACCCCCATCCGGGAAACCGGATGGGGGTTCTCTGCATTTCCGGACAATCTCGGCAGTCCGCTCGGGCTATGTCCACCCGCAGGTGGTGCTAGGACCACCTCGGAATTGGGGTGGCATGGCCAGTGCCTGGAGCGGGTCGTTCGTGAACACTTGAGGAGGACGATCGAGACCGGCATCAGGAGCTTTGGTGACAACAGCGAGTCGAACGAGCGGTGCGATGGTGCGCGCGCAGACCGAGGCGGCCCTCGCCTCGGGCGGCCAGGGGCTGGCACGGCTGGCTCTGCTGGTGGTCGGCGCGCTGCCGGGGCTGGTGCTGCCCGTGGGGGCGGCGGTGGCCGCGGGCGTGGTGGCGGTCAGGATCCTGGAGTACTACTACTCGGTGTTCTTCGTCGCCTTCGCCGCGGCGCTCATCGCCGGCATCGTGGTGGCGGCCCAGTTCATCCGCCGCACCGCGAACCGGACGCGCCGACAGCTGGAACGCTGGTACGGCATCCGCCTGCCGGTCGCGTACGGGCCGCTGCCGGCGCTGGAGTTGGACGAGCGCGGGCACTGGTGGACGGGGTACTCGTACCATCGCTCCCGGACGGTCGCGAAGTACGCACAGCTGGTGCACTGGGGCTTCCGGGACCGGACCACCCGCTCGGAGATGGCCTGGCTGGTCATCAATCCCGTCCTGGTGGTGGCTCTGGCCGGGCCGGTGGCCGCACTGATACTGCTGGGTGCGGTCTACACCCTGGCGGGGCCGCTGCCGGCGGACGGGATCGGCGTGCTGAGCCCGCGCCTGGTGTCGATCCTGCTGAGCGCGGTGCTCGGGCTCGGCATGATCGCCGTCGGGGTGTTCGCGGCGCCGTACGCGGTGCGCGGGTACGCGGAGATGGCCCGCCGGGTGCTGGACCAGGACGGGCGGGCGACGCACGCCCAGCTGACCAAGCGGGTGGCCGAGCTGACCGAGACCCGGGCGGAGGCGGTCGGCGACCAGGCGGCCGAGCTGCGGCGGATCGAGCGCGACCTGCACGACGGAGCGCAGGCACGACTGGTCGCGATCGGGATGACGCTGGGCACGATCGAGCACCTGATGGACACCGACCAGGCGGCCGCCCGGGAGCTGCTCGCCGAGGCCAGGCAGTCGTCGGCCAGGGCCCTGCAGGAGCTGCGGGACCTGGTCCGCGGCATCCACCCGCCGGTGCTCGCCGAGCGCGGACTGGGCGACGCCGTACGGGCTTTGGCGCTGGACAGCGCGCTGCCGACCGAGGTGTGCGTGAGCCTGCCGGACCGTCCGCCGGCGCCGGTGGAGGCGGCCGTGTACTTCAGCATCTGCGAGCTGCTGGCGAACGCGGCCAAGCACTCGGCGGCGGAGCAGGTGTGGGTGGACATCCTGTACCGGGCCGGGTCGCTGCGAGTCACGGTGACGGACGACGGGGTGGGCGTGGCGGATCCGGCCCGGGGGACGGGCCTGCGCGGGATAGAGCGGCGATTGGGTACCTTCGACGGTGTCCTCGCCATCGACAGCACGTCGGGCGGTCCGACCACCATCACCTTGGAGTTGCCGTGCGAGTTGTCCTCGCCGAGGACCTCTACCTCCTTCGGGAAGGCCTGATCCGGCTGCTGGAAGCGCATGGTTTCACCATCGCCGCGGCGGTGGAGACCGGCCCCGAGCTGCTGGAGGCGTTGTTGGCCCATCGGCCGGACGTCGCCGTCGTCGACGTCCGGCTGCCGCCGACGCTCACCGACGAGGGGCTGCAGGCGGCGCTCAAGGCGCGCAAGGAGATCCAGGGCTTGCCGGTGCTGGTGCTGTCGCAGCACGTCCAGCAGTTGTACGCGCGGGAGTTGCTGGCCGACGGCACGGGCGGGATCGGCTACCTGCTGAAGGACCGGGTGTTCAACGCCGATCAGTTCATCGATGCGGTCCGCCGGGTGGCCGCCGGGGGGACGGCGATGGACCCGGACGTGATCGCGAAGCTGATGCAGACCACCTCGCGCCGGCCCGGCCCGCTGCTGCGGCTGTCCCCGCGCGAGCGCGAGGTGCTGGAGCTGATGGCCGAGGGCTGTTCCAACTCGGCGATCGCCGCCCGCCTGGCGGTGAGCGACGGTGCGGTGGCCAAGCACATCGCCAACATCTTCACCAAGCTCGAACTGGCCCCGGACGAGGACGCCAACCGCCGGGTGCTCGCGGTGCTGACCTACCTCAACGACACGGCTGGGCCGAAGGGCTGACGATCCGCCCGGCACCGCCCGGGTCCTCCGTGCTCCGGATGGTGACACGCCGGGCTGTGGAAACGCTGAAACAGGTGTACGAGTAAACTCCGGTGGGCCGAGCCCGGAGGTCGCTCAGCCGTCCGGCGCCCCGACAAGCGGGAACCGGCAGCCGAGGCAGCGTACGGCAGCAGCCGACATCCAGGGGTTGATAGACGTAATGGCACGCCCAACGCTCACCAAGGCCCATCGGGGCCTGCTCGGCCTGGTCGCGGCCGGGGCCTGCATCATCTCGGGCATCGGTTTCGCGGGTTCGTACAACGCGGTGCGCGAGCTGGCCGAGCAAAAAGGTTTCGGCGCCTTCTCTTACGCCTTCCCGATCGGCGTCGACGCCGGCATCGTCGTGCTCCTCTCGCTCGACCTGGTGCTGACCTGGCTGCGGATCCCCTTCCCGATGCTGCGGCAGACCGCCTGGCTGCTGACCGTCGCCACCATCGCCTTCAACGCGGCCGCCTCCTGGGGCGACCCGCTCGGCATGGGGATGCACGCCGTCATCCCGGTGCTCTTCGTGGTCGTGGTCGAGGCCTCTCGGCACGCGGTCGGCCGGATCGCGGCGATCACGGCCGATCGGCACATGGACTCGGTCCGGGTGATGCGCTGGTTGCTCTCCCCGGTGCCGACCTTCCGACTCTGGCGACGGATGAAGCTCTGGGAGCTGCGCTCCTACGACGAGGTCGTCCGGCTGGAGCAGAACCGCCTGGTCTACCGGGCGCAGCTGCGCTTCCGGTACGGGCGCGGGTGGCGCCGCTCGGCGCCGATCCAGGCGCTGCTGCCGCTCAAGCTGGCCAAGTACGGGGTGCCGCTGGACCCGGCGCTGTTCGACCGGCTGGACGAGGAGGCGCGCGAGCGCGAGGCCCGGGAGGCCCAGGCGGAGAAGGAGGCCCTGGAGCTCCAGCGGCAGCAGGAGGGCCGGGCCGCCACGGCCATCGCCCCGGTCGAGGCCGCCGCCCCTGCGGCTCCCGTCGGCGTCGTTCCGGTCGCGGCCGTCCCCGCTGCCGCCCGGCCGGAGCCGACCCGGCAGCCCCAGACCCAGCCCCAGCCCCAGCCCGAACCTCAGACCCAGGCCCAGCCCGAACCGGCCCCGGCCGTCGTCGCGCCGATGTCCGCCGAGGTGGCCGCGCCGATGCTGGCGAAGCTGGCCGCGGTCCGGCTGCGTGCCGCGCAGGAGCCGGACGGCGTGGCGGTGGAGGCCCCGCAGTCGCCCCGCGAGGAGCTGAACGTGTGGACCGAGCGCCCGGTGCGCACGACGGGCCACCCGTCCGACGCCGCCCCGGGCGGGCGGGTGCCCGGCCAGGCCTCGCCGTGGTTCAAGCCCCCGCGGCCGGTCGTCGAGGAGCAGGCCCCCGCCCTGCAGCTGCCGGCCCAGCCCGTCCAGGAGACGGGGCTCGCCGCCGAGCCGCAGCCCCAGCACCCCGGACAGCCGGTTCACCCCGGACAGCCCGTTCATGCCGAGCAGCCCGTGTCGGTCGAGCGGTCCGCGCACGCCGAGGAGCCCGCGCCCCGCTCGGCGCCCGCCCGGCTGGACCCGGACCTGGCCTACGACGCCCTGGTCAGTTACATGGACAACCACGAGCACCAGCCCGATCCCCAGCGCCTCGCCGAGTGGCTGACCAAGGAGTACGGCGTCACCGGCAACCGCCCGGACGGCTCGGTCCACCCCAAGGACGTCGCCGAGCTCTACCCGCAGCTGCGCGACCGCTACGCCGCCGCCGGGAGGGACTGACCAGGCCGCCGCCCCGTCCGGCGCCCTCCGTCCACCGCCCGGTCGGCCATTGACGCCCGATCCGGTCGGAGCTACCTTCGCCTCAACAAACTGTTGAAGTGCTGGTTCGGCGTGGAGGAGTGCGGATGTCGCAGGTCGAGGTCGACGGTAACGAACCGACGGGCGGGGCCTCCTTCTCCGCCGCCGCCCGCGCCGCCGTGGAGGCGCTGCTGGCCCCGGTCGACGCCGATCTGGCGCGCCGCTACCCGGGCGACACCGGGACCAGGCAGCCGGTGCACACCGTCTACGTCCCTGCCGACGCCTTCGCCGCCGACACCGTACGGGAGTGGGGCCGCCAGGCCCTGGAGGCCTTCGACACCCACGCCGGCACCCCCGCCGAGTTGGCCCGCGCCCTCGGCGTGGCCGACGACGACCTGCTCGCCGACGTGCACGCCCGGGTCCGCGCCAAGCTGGAGCGCGAGCCGATCGAGGACCTGCGGATCGACTTCGAGGACGGCTACGGCCCCCGCCCGGACGCCGAGGAGGACGCCGCCGCCGTCCGCACCGCCGAACTGGTCGCCACAGCCGTGGCCGAGGGCGCCGCGCCGCCGTACATCGGAATCCGGATCAAGTGCCTGGAGGCGGCCGTCCGTGACCGCGGCATCCGCACCCTGGAGCTGTTCCTGGCCACCCTGTTGGCCAACGGCGGTCTGCCGGAGGGCCTGGTCCTCACCCTGCCCAAGGTGACCTACGCCGAGCAGGTCACCGCGCTGGTCCGGCTGCTGGAGGACTTCGAATGCCGCGCCGGGCTGCCCGCCGGCCGGATCGGCTTCGAGATCCAGATCGAGACCACCCAGGCCATCGTCGGCCCGGACGGCCGGGCCACCGTGGCCCGGATGATCGAGGCCGCCGAGGGTCGCGCCACCGGGCTGCACTACGGCACCTTCGACTACAGCGCCTCCTGCGGCGTCAGCGCGGCCTACCAGAGCATGGACCACCCGGTCGCCGACCACGCGAAGGCGGTCATGCAGGTCGCCGCGGCCGGCACCGGGGTCCGGCTCTCCGACGGCTCGACCAACGTCATCCCGACCGGCTCCACCGAGCAGGTGCACGCGGCCTGGAAGCTCCACCACGACCTGGTCCGCCGCTCGCTGGCCCGCGCCTACTACCAGGGCTGGGACATGCACCCGGCCCACCTGCCGACCCGGTACGTCGCGGTGTACTCCTTCTACCGCGAGGGTCTGGCGGCCGCCGCCGCCCGGCTGGCCGCGTACGTCGCCAAGGCGGGCGGCGACGTGATGGACGAGCCGGCCACCGCCCGGGCGCTCAGCGGCTACGTGCTGCGCGGCCTGGACTGCGGCGCCGTCGACCCGGCCGAGGTCACCGCGCTGACCGGCCTGGACCGTGCCCGGCTCGACGCCCTGGCCGGGCGCTGACCGCGGGCCATAGGCTGGCGGTGCCGCCCCGGACGCCCGGGGTGTGCGCCGCCAGCCGTCGTCGTTTCCGGGAGAACCACCGCGCCATGTCCGCCACGCCGGAACCGACCGCCAGGCCCTACCTCTCCATCCGGCGGGCCGGCAGCCACGAGATCGAGATCAAGAAGTCCCGGTTCATCTGCCACCTCGCCCGGGTGGCCGACGAGGAGGAGGCGCAGGCCTTCATCGCCGGTATCCGCAAGCAGTACTGGGACGCGCGGCACAACTGCACCGCCTTCGTGGTCGGCGACGAGCAGCGCCGCGAGCGCTCCAGCGACGACGGCGAGCCCGGCGGTACGGCCGGGGTGCCGATGCTGGAGGTGCTGCGCCGACGAGGTCTGACCGACACCGCCGCCGTGGTGACCAGGTACTTCGGCGGCATCAAGCTCGGTGCGGGCGGCCTGGTGCGGGCCTACGGGAGCGCGGTGTCGGAAGCGGTGGACGAGATCGGCCTGCTGGAGCGGCGGCCGGTCGCCCTGCTCGCGGTGACGGCGGACCACGTGCGGGCCGGGCGGGTGGAGAACGACCTGCGGGCGGCCGGGTACGCGGTGAACGACCTGGCCTACGAGCCGACCGGGGTGCGGATCGAGGTGGGCGTACCGGAACCGGAGGTGGCGGCCTTCCACACCTGGCTGGCCGAGGCGACCGGCGGTACGGCCGTCGCGGTCCCGGCCGGTCGGACGTACGTCGAGGTACCGGTCTGACGGCGGATCCGGCGGTGGCGCCGCTTTCGGACATAATCGGCCGGATCCCGGCCGATCCGTGTCGGCGCCTTGCGGGGCCTGTCTAGCCTGATCCGGTCGTCGACCAGGAAGCCGGCCCGAGATGCCCGTCGTCCAGACCATCACCCTGCCCCCGGGCGCCAGCACCGGCTGGCACTTCCACCCGGGCCGGGTGGACGTGGTGGTGCTGTCCGGGACGCTGACCCGGACCCTGCACGACGGCCGGGTCGAGGTCAGCCGGGCCGGGGACTCGCTGGTCGAGGAGGCCGGTCCGGTCCACATCCATGTGGGACGCAACCTCGGGGACGAGCCCGTGGTGCTGATCGCGAGTTACGCCGCCCCGGCCGACCGCCCGCTGGCGGTGCCGGTCCCGGCACCCGCGTGGAGCCGCAGCGACGGCGGGCCCGCCGGGGTCTGAGCGGGATGCCCGGCCTCGCAGGCCTGGCAAGACCGGGCAGTCCTTAGCCCAGGCGCCGCGCCACGCGGCGCGCGGCTTGAGCAGATTCACCCGAACGTATTGACGTGGCCCGGAGTTGGAACTTCCGCTCCGGGCCGTGGCGTTTCCTGGGCAAGGATCCGGCCGAACCGGACGAATAACCCATCGATGGAGGAGACCAGACCCCACCCCGCACCACGGAGGTATGCGCATGACCTCAGACCGCTTCCCGTCGCCCGCCGGCGCCGACCTACCCGGCCCCGCGACGCCCTACCGGATGACCGTCACCACCACCCTCCCGCACGCCGAGGCCGTCGCCCTGGCCGACGAGCAGCTCGCCGCCTGGCTGAAACAGGAAGGCTGCGAGGAGCCCCCGCCGGCCCCCCGCGCCCCCGCCGGGTCGCCCTCCTCCAGGCAGACCCCGACCGAACAGGCCTCACCCGGGCAGACCCCACTCGGATCGACCCCCGTCGCCGAGCGCCTCCGCCTGGGCGACCGCGTCCTGCTCGACCGCGACCAGGGCCCGCTGCGCGGCGGCGCGGCCGCCGGCCGCTACGACCGCCGGCGCCTGCGCACCCCGGCCCCGCACGGCACCCGGCAGTTGACCCTGACCGTGGCCACCAAGGCCGGCGGCCCCACCTGGGTCCGGCTGGAGGCCGAGACGCACAGCACCGGCAGCGGTGTGCGGACGCCCTGCCGGGTGCCGGTGCCCGAGCTCGCCCGCACCCTCCTCCCGCTGCTCGACGCCACCGACGGTCCGGCCGTCGTCCACCCGGCCCCCCGGGTGATCACCGCCGCCGAGGTCGACGACCTGATCGACGAGCTCTGCGACCCGGAGCGTCGACTGCCCACCGTGGTCGCCAGCGTCCCGGTGAACCTCCCGCTGGACCGCTGGGTCGAGGACGTGGTCCGCCCGCTCTGCCATCAGCTGCCCGGCCTCGCCACCGCCTACGTCCTGGATCCGGGCGCCCGCACGGGGTTCAACGTCGCGCTGGAGTACCACAGCGTCTACGGCGGGGCGGTGCGCACCTACCTGCCCGAGGTCGACCCGGCTTCCCGGCAGGACGGCGCCCGGCACCCGGTACTCGCCCGGGGGCGAATAGAGCAGGATGTCCGCCGCGCCGCCGGGCTGCTCGCCCGCGAGCCGCGTCGGCTCGCCGCCGATCTGCCGCTGCCGCCCCCGCTGGCGGCCGTCCCGGTGCTGCGGGTCCTGCCGGCGCCGTCCCGCGCGGCCGTCAGCCCGGTCGAGGACCCGGCCGCCGCCCGAGCCGAGTTGGCCGTGCTCGCCCAGGAGGAGCAGCAGGACCGCGCAGAGCAGCAGGCCCGGGCCGACGAGCTGGAGCGGGTCCGGCGCACGCTGCGCCGCGAGCGTCGGGACAACCGGGACGGCCGTGAGGGCCACGATCGTCCGGAGCCCCGCGAGCTCCGCGAACTGCACGAGCGCCACGACGGCCGCGACGGTCACGTGCGGACCGGTTCCCGCGCCCTGACCACCCGCCACTGCACCGTCCCGACCGTCCCGACTGTCCCGGGCACCACCGGGCACCCCGCCGCCAGGCCGTCCGGTCGGCCCGGAAAGCCGGAGAACTTCACCGAACTCATGGCCAGAATGGGCGAGTTCCCGCTGCTGACCTTCACCGGCGACCAGAAGAACGCGCTCGCCCTGGACGGGCTCCAGTGCTCCGGCGCAGGCTGGGCCCGGCTCGCCTGGGACGGTCTGACCGCCCTGCAGGAGTACGCCGAGGCGGCGGTGCGCGGCGCGGCCGGCGGCGACTTCAAGCAGTGGTGCGAGCACACCCCGGAGGGCTGCCACCACTTCCCGCCCCGCAAGGCGGTGCGGGGCGAGTCCCGGACGGTGTTCAGCCACACCAAGTGGAAGCGCGAACGGATGCTGCCGGTGCCGGAATGCGTCGACGTCTCCCGGCGCGCGTTCATGGGCGCACACCTGCGGATCGGCGGCGGCCGCACCGCGCCCCGGCTGCACTACCTGGACGACTGCTCCGGCAGTGGCCGGATCTACGTCGGTTACATCGGCCTGCACCTGACCAACACCCGGACCAACTGAGAGGCTTGGCTGACCACTGCCGCCCGTTCGGTGGACAATGTCCGGCAGGGGCGGGCCGCAGTGTCGCCGGCCGCCCCGGGCAGGCGCCGGACGAGCATGGGGGAACGACGACCGATGCAGCACTCAGCAGACGGCCAGCCCGACGGTACCGCCACCGTCCAGTTCCCCCGGCCGGGCTTCCTCGCCTCGGTCTTCCGCGACCTCAACGCCGACCAGGGCCCGGACCCGGACGGTGCCGCACCCGGCCCGGCCGCCCCCGGCTCACCCGGTGACGGCACGTCCGGAGACGGCCTGCCCGGTGACGGCTCGCCCGGTGGCGGCGCGTCCGGACCGGGTGCGGCCGATCCCGAGGAGTCCGTCGCGGCCCACGCCCGGGCCGCCGCTCTGACCCACCACCGCACGCTCACCGTCCAGGCCGAGCACGACCGGCTGGCCGACCTGCTCCGGCGGGCCGCCCTGCCCGTCTCGGCGATGGACTTCGAGAGCCAGCTGCGCCACTACGAGCCCCGCCCCTACCCGACCGACGGGCCGGAGGCCGACCGCGAGGCCGAACCCCGCTGGGCGGACTTCGCGCCCGCCGAGCCGGCCGTCGCCGACCCCGACGGCACCCCGGCCCGCCGCCTGCTCGACTCCGGCTACCAGCGCGAACTGGCTCAGGCCCGGCTGGCCCACCAACGCGCCCTGCGCGAGTGGCGCACCCGCCAGGCCGAGGCCGACAGCCCGGCCGCCGACGAGTCCCGGCGCGTCCACGAGGCGGCCGAGGCGGCCCGCGCTCGCGCCGTGCGCGAGTACAACGAGAGCCTGGAGGAGTGCCGGCGGGCCTACCGGCTGTCCGAGCCGGCCGCCGTGGAGTCGCTGCTGGAACGGGCGCTCGCCGCCGCCGAGACCGCCACCCAGGACCTGCCCGCCCCCTGCCGTGCGGTCTTCCGCCCGCTCACCCGCACCGCCGTGCTGGACCTCGACCTGCCGCCGCTCGACCTGGTGCCCTCGCTCACCGGCTACCGGCTCGCCCCGGACGGCGACATCGTCCCGGTCCCGCGCCCGCCCGCCGACCGGGCCACCGACTACCTGCGCCTGGTCGCCCGGCTCGCCCTGCGCGCCCTGCAGGCCGCCGACGCCGTCGACACCGACGAGATACTCGCGGGCGTCGTGCTCAACGGCTGGCTGCGCGAGCCCGGTACCGCCGAGCCGCTCTGCCTGGTCAGTGTGGACGCCGACCGCGACGCGCTGGCCCGCACCCGGCTGCTGCCGCCCGCCACCCCCTACGAGGAGCGCGACGACGAGGGCGTCTACGCCGATTCCGAGCAGGACGAGGCGCTCGTCCGCCTGCGCCAGCTCGGCGCCGCCGTCAGCCCGGACCCGTACGGCCGCCTGGGCGTCCAGCCGGCCGCCCAGGCGGGGGCCGCCGTACCGGCCGCACCCGACCTGTCCGCGAACGAGTTCGCCCAGCTGGTGCGCGACCTGCTCACCCGGGGCGGGCTCGCCGAGTGGAGCGTCCGGCTGCGGAGCCCGGCCGGGCTGGTCGCCACCGGTGAGGGGGCCCCGGGCAGTGCGCTGCCCGGCCGCTGGGTGGTCTGGGCCTCCCGGGGCGCCGCACCGGTCAGCGCCGCGGAGATCTCCACCCTGGCCGAGGCCGTCCAGGAGGAGTCCGCCGAGCGCGGCCTGCGGCTGACCACCGGCCGCTTCGCCGACGAGGCCCTGGACCTCACCGGCGAGGAGAGCCACCGGCACATCCACCTGGTCGACGGCGACGGCGTCCGCGAACTCGCCCGCACTCACCTCGGCCTGCCCCTCGCCGCCGGCCGCTGACCCGCTCCCGCCGCCCACCCGGCGCTCACCCCGACGGCCCATCCGGCGGGCGTGCCCCCGACCCCGGCCCGAGGCTGATTAGCAGCCCCGGCCGAGCAACGGCACCCCGGACGATCAGCATCGAACGGTCGTCCGATACGGTCGGCGGTCGGCCCGGCCGCGGGCGGACCCCAGGGGGAGAGGAATGGGCAGAGCGCTCGGCAGACCACACGGCGGGAACCGCCGCCGCCCGCACGGCGGGTGGACCCACCCGGAGACGGCCCGGTGACCGCCGTCCTGGTCGTCGCCGGGGCGTTCCTGATGACCCTGATCGGCGGCTTCGTCGCCCAGCGCACCGGCGACCGCCGCCACCTCGTGCTCGGCTTCGCCGCCGGCCTCATGCTCGGCGTGGTCGCCTTCGACCTGCTGCCCGAGGCCATGCGCCAGGCACCGGACGAGGTGCACGGCGTGCCGCAGGCGCTGCTGATGTTCGCGGTCGGCTTCCTCACCATCCACGTGGTCGAACGCGCGGTCGCCATCCACCGCGGCCACGAGGGCGAGTACGCCGCGCACACCCACGGCCACCAGCACGGGCACGCCCACCACGCCGGGCGCCAGGGCATCGGCATGACCGCCGCGCTGGCCCTGGTCGGGCACAGCGTGATGGACGGTTTCGCGATCGGCGCCGCCTTCCAGGCCGGGACCACGGTCGGAACGGTCGTCGCCATCGCCGTCGTCGCGCACGACTTCGCCGACGGCTTCAACACGTACACGATCACCCGGCTCTACGGGAACAACCGGCGGCGGGCGGTGACCCTGCTCGCGGCGGACGCCCTGGCCCCGGTGTCCGGCGCCGCGATCACCCTCGCCTTCACCATTCCCGAGCACCTGCTCGGCCTCTACCTCGGCTTCTTCTCCGGTTTCCTGCTCTACCTGGCCACCTCCGACATCCTCCCGGAGGCGCACAGCCCGCACCCCTCCCGCAGCACCCTGCTCTGCACCGTCGCCGGGGTGGGCTTCATGTGGCTGGTGATCGGCCTCGCCAGTTAGGGTTTGTCTGACAATTCGCGTCGCGTCAGCGCGCGGCGCGAATTGTCAGAGGGCCCATCCGGCCGAGGGCGGGATCTAACGCGCCGGGGCGCCCAGCAGCGCAGAGCGCTCCCGCATCACCGCCAGCGCCTCGGTGATCGCCGGCCGCCGCGAGGCCTGGGTGCGCCAGAGCGCGTACACCCGGCGGGTCGGCTCCGGCACCACCGGCCGGGCGACCACCCCGGGCGGCAGGGCGCCCCGGCCGAGCCGCGGCACCAGGCCGATCCCCAGGCCGGCCGCGACCAGCGCGATCTGGGTCTCGAACTCGCCGACCTGGTAGCGCACATCCGGCTCCTCCCCGGCCTCCCGCAGGGTGCGGACCAGCCAGTCGTGGCAGATGTTGCCCGGCGGCACGCTGATCCAGCGCCGCCCGCGCAGCCGCTGCACCGGTACCGCGACGAGCTCGGCCAGCCCGTCCTCGGCGGGCAGCAGCAGGTCCACCGGGTCCGTCCCGAGGTCCAGCCGGGACAGGCCCTCCTGCACCGACAGCGGGACGGTCGGCCAGTCCTGCACCAGCGCCAGATCCACCTCGCCCCGGGCCACCAACTCGGCCGCCGGGTACGGGTCGCACTCCAGCAGCCGGACGTCCAGCTCCGGGCAGCGCCGTCGCAGGTCGGCCAGCACCCCGGGCATCAGCCCGCGCGCTCCGCCGACCACGGCCTCGGCGGTTCGCTCGGCGCCTTCGCCCTGGTCGTCCTGGCCGCCGTCGCCTGGGGCCTGTCCAACGTGCTGACCCGCAGGGCCGCGCCGCCGGACGCGCTGCGCTGGATGGTCTGGGTCAGCGCCGTCCCGCCGCTGCCGCTGCTCGCCCTGTCCCTGCTGGTCGAGGGCCCGGACGCGGACCTGCGCGCGCTGCGCGAGATCACCCCGGTCGGGTTCGGTGCGATCGGCTACGTCGGGCTGGTCTCCACCCTGTTCGGCTTCGTCGCCTGGAGCTTCCTGCTGCGCACCTACGACGCCACCGCCGTCGCGCCCTACTCGCTGCTGGTGCCGGTGTTCGGGATGTCCTCGGCCTGGCTGCTGCTCGGGGAGCGGATCAGCCCGATGGCGGCCGGCGCCGCGCTGCTGGTGATCGCCGGGATCGGGATCACCGCGCTGCGCCCGGGGATGCCGGCCGCCGCGGCGGCATGGCGGCCGCGTAGTCGGCCTCGGCGGAACGCAGCACTCGCAACAGCACCTCCTGGTCGGCGGAGCTGACCCGGCCGAAGTACTCCTGCGCCACCTCGTGCCGGACCTGCCCGATCCGCTCCACCGCCGCCTGGCCGGCCTCGGTGAGCAGGATCCGTACGGCCCGCCGGTCGGCGGGGTCGGGGCTGCGCTCGACCAGGCCGGCCTCCTCCAGGGCGTCGACCACGGTGGTGGCCGAGCGCGGGGCGATGTGCAGGCGGTCGGCGAGGTCGCTCAGCCGCATCGCGCGGTCCGGCAGCTCGCAGCCGGGCGCGTGGGCCAGCGCGCGCAGCGCCCGGCCCTGGCCGGGGGTGATGCCGTACGGTTCCAGCCGCTCGCTGGTGCGGCGGCGGATCCGCTTGATCGCCCTGGTCATGGTGTCCGCCAGCTCGGCGGCGGTGTCCGGGGAGCCCACCGGCGGGGTGGGGGAGGCGCCCGCCGGATCGTCGGTCGGCGTGGTGGTCATCGGCGGTCTCCTCGGCAGGCGTCCGCCCAAGCGTATCGGCCGGTCCGGGGCCTGCGGCCGACGGCGGACGGGCGCCCGGGAAATATGTTGAGTCAGACTCAGTATCTGGGTTAGCGTAGCCTCAACTGAGGGGACCCTAAGTTCCCTTCCCGGATCACTGGAGGGCCCGTGCCCCGCTCCGAAGCCCGCGTCACCACCGACCGCTCCGCCCGCTACGCCAAGCAGCTCGCCGCCCACATGGGCCGCAAGATCGAGGCCACCTTCTCCGAGGAGACCGGTCGCGGCACCCTGGTCTTCGGCGCCGGCACCGCCACCCTGGAGGCCGCGTCCGACGCGCTGCTGCTCACCGTCGAGGGCGAGCGGGAGAACCTGCCCGGCCTGGAAGACGTCGTCGGCCGCCACCTCGTCCGCTTCGGCGCCCGCGACGAACTCGTCATCGAGTGGCACCGCGACAACGGCGAGACCGGCCTCGTTCACCGCAACGAGGACCCCGAGGCCTGACGCCGCCCGCCGCCGCCCGGCCGGGGCAGCCACCGGGCCGCCCCCCACAGCACCAGGGCGGCCAGGCACCAGCCGGCCACCACGTCCAGCAGCCAGTGGAAGTCGCTCCACACCAGCCCCGCGCCGACCGCCACCGCCAGCAGCGCCGCGCCCGCCGTCAGTAGGCGCGCCGCGCGCGGGCCCGTCACCCGGACCAGCAGCAGCGCCGCCACCCCGTACGAGAGCGACGCGGTGGCGGTGTGTCCGGACGGGTACCAGCCCCACTGGCCCGGCGTCAGCGGACCACCGAGCGGGCCCGGCCGGGCGAACGCGGCCTTCGCCGGCACCACGAGCAGCGGGATCAGCCCCGCCGTCAGCACCGCCACCGGCAGCGGCAGCCACCAGCGGCCCGCCGCGTCCGCCCGGCGCCACCGCCACGCGGCGAGTGCGCCGGCCGCCAGCAGCACCGGGATCGCGGGCACGCTGCTGCCCAGATCCGACAGGGCGTGGCCGAGGTGGTCGAGCAGCGTGCCGGGCTGCTCCCGGTGGGCGGTCCGGACGGCGGCGCGGACCGAACGGTCCAGCCCGAGCAACGGGCCGTCCACCGCCACCTGCCACGACACCAGCAGGAGTACGACCGCCGCCACCACCGGCACGGCCACCGAGCGGGCCACCCGGCCCGGAACGCCGGACAGCCGCCCCGGAGCAGGGGGGAGAGCTCCGGGGCGGCTCTGATGATCGCCGTTCCGTGCGCCCCGGGGGGTGTGGGTCGGACGGTCGGTCGATCGGCCTTCGGTGTGCGCCGCCCCTCCCGGGGCGACCTGGTTGTCCTCGCGGCGCGCGTGCGGACCCACCGCCGAGGGCGGCCCCGCGGACGGCTCCGCCAATGGCTGAGGCTCGCTGTCCATCTGCGATGACACTACGTCAACAGCCCTTCCGCGCCGAGCGCCTTCAGCGATTCCGCACATCATCTTCACCCTGCCCCGGGCAACGCTTCCGCCCTGCCCCGGGCAACGCTTCCGCCCTGCCCCGGGCAACGCTTCCGCCCTGCCCCGGGCAACGCTTCCGGACATCCCGACGATCATGACCGGCCGGGCGGCGGGCCCGCCGCCCGGCCGCCGACAACCGAACGGCCCGTGCGGGACCAGAGGTCCCCACGGGCCGTTCAGCGCTGTCCGGACATCCCTCCGGAAGGGGGTCTCACGACCTGACGGGCGACACCGCTCAGACGGCGGCGAACGCGCCCTCCAGGATGTCCATGCCCTCGGCCAGGAGGTGCTCCGGGATGACCAGCGGCGGCAGGAAGCGCAGCACGTTGCCGTAGGTGCCGGCGGTCAGCACCACCAGGCCCTCGGCGTGGCAGGCCTTCGCGATGGCCGCGGTGGCCTCCGCGTTCGGCTCCTTGCCGCCCGGCTTCACCAGCTCGACGGCGATCATCGCGCCGCGGCCGCGGACCTCGCCGATGATGTCGAACTTCTCCTGCATCGCCCGCAGGCGGCCCAGCATGATCTCGCCGATCCGCTGCGCCTTGCCGTTGAGGTCCTGCTCCTTCATCGTCTCGATGGCGCCCAGCGCGGCCGCACAGGCCACCGGGTTGCCGCCGTAGGTGCCGCCCAGGCCGCCCGCGTGCGCGGCGTCCATGATCTCGGCGCGACCGGTCACCGCGGCCAGCGGCAGGCCGCCGGCGATGCCCTTCGCGGTGGTGATCAGGTCCGGGACGATGCCCTCGTCCTCGCACGCGAACCACTGGCCGGTACGGCAGAAACCGGTCTGGATCTCGTCCGCGACGAACACGATGCCGTTCGCCTTCGCGTACTCCACGATCGCCGGCAGGAAGCCCTTGGCCGGCTCGATGAAGCCGCCCTCGCCCTGGATCGGCTCGATGATGATCGCGGCGACGTTCTCGGCGCCGATCTGCTTGTTGATGATCTCGATCGCCTGCGCGGCGGCCTCGGCGGCGCAGTTCTCCGCACCCGTCAGCCAGCGGTACGGGTAGGCCACCGGCACCCGGTAGATCTCCGGGGCGAACGGCCCGAAGCCCTGCTTGTACGGCATGTTCTTCGCCGTCAGGCCCATGGTCAGGTTCGTGCGGCCGTGGTAGCCGTGGTCGAACACCACGACGGCGGTGCGCTTGGTGTAGGCGCGGGCGACCTTCACCGCGTTCTCGACCGCCTCGGCGCCCGAGTTGAAGAGCGCGGTGCGCTTGTCATGGTCGCCCGGGGTCAGCTCGTTCAGCTGCTCGGCGACGGCCACGTAACCCTCGTACGGGGTCACCATGAAGCAGGTGTGGGTGAAGGCGGCCAGCTGCTCGCTCGCCTTGGCCACCACGGCCTCGGCGCTGTTGCCGACGTTGGTCACGGCGATGCCGGAGCCGAAGTCGATCAGCGAGTTGCCGTCCACGTCCTCCAGCACACCGCCGTTGGCACGGGACACGTACACCGGCAGGGTGGTGCCGACGCCGGCCGCCACCGCACCCAGCTTGCGGGCCTGCAGCTCCTGCGACTTCGGACCGGGGATCGCGGTGACCAGGCGGCGCTCCTGCGGGAGCGGCGTTGCGGCGCTCATGGGGTTTCTCCAGACTTCTCGGCTCGGTGCTTCGCAGGCTACGGCCGCCCTCCCCGGCCGGGCATGCGCCACTCGGTAGCACTGAGCCGTCCGACTTGTCCGGCACGGCCAGCGCGGGTGGTGAGACTACCCGCAGGTCCCGCTCCACTACATTGAGCGCGGGCGTGTCGCCGGTACGGCGGCATGGGTATGGCGGCACCGACGGCGGTCGGGCCGGGCGGGCGAGGGAGCGGGGCCGTACATGGCGCAGGACGGGGCACACCACCACACCGATCGGACCACCACCAGATCCCCGGCCCTGATGCCCCACCAACGGCCCGGTACCCGCGCCGACGGGCCCCCCGCCTTCGACCTCCCCACCTGGGCCGCGGCCCCGCGCCCGGAGGCCGAGCCCGGCGTCTACCGGCTGGGCTACCGCCGGATCGACCCGGAGCGGGCGGAGGCGGCCCGGGTCGCGGCCTGGCCGCTGCTGCTGCGGGCGGGGCTCAACGCGGTGGTGGGGTGGTTCGCATTCCTGTACGGAACCCAGCTGGTGCTTCGCCTGATCGTGCTGACCGTCTGGGTGAAGAACCCCACCGACACCGAGGTGACCGTCGTCGGTGTGTCCGTCAACCTCCTGGTGGCCGCGCTCGTCATCAAGCTCTTCGGCCGGATGGGCCGCTGGCCCGAGGTGTGGCGCCGGTACGTGGCGCCGCTGCTGTCGCGGAC
Organism: Kitasatospora sp. NPDC087861; assembly: GCF_044742585.1. Classification (NCBI taxonomy): domain Bacteria; kingdom Bacillati; phylum Actinomycetota; class Actinomycetes; order Kitasatosporales; family Streptomycetaceae; genus Kitasatospora; species Kitasatospora sp. NPDC087861. Next base: position 55,696 of record NZ_JBIUUS010000034.1, on the reverse strand, counting down.
GGTGACGCAGGAGCAGCCCGCCGAGGAGGACCGGGTGGCGGCGGAGGTGACCCGGGGGATGGACCCGTGGGACGGGCTGCGGCAGGGCGGGGCGGCCGAGGCGGCCGGGCGCCTGGAGCGGGAGGCGGTCGGCGACGTCGACTACGTCCGGATCCAGCGGGCGTGGGAGTCGGCGCAGGCGGACCCGGCGTTCGTACCGGCCTTCGTCGAGCAGGTGGCGGCGCGGGGCGGGGCGGCCTTCGCGCACCCCTCGGAGTCGCGCGAGCTGGCGGGCCGCGCCGAGCGGCACGACCTGCTGCTGGGTCAGGTCTGCCTCGGGACCGCCCAGGACGTGCCGAAGAACCCGTTGAGCCACCGGGCGGCCGGCTTCGCGCTGGATCCGGCGGTGCTGGGCACCTCGCTGCTGGCGGTGGGCCCGGCGGGGACGGGGAAGACGGCGCGGTTGGCGCGGCCGGTGGCGGAGGCGCTGTGCCTGCAGGCGCTGGCCGGTACCGCGTGCGCGGTGGTGGTCGGGGCGGCGGACGCCGACCTCGGCCCGGACGCCTGGTACGACGTGGTGATCGCGCCCGGTGACCCGGCGTCGGTGTACGGGCTGGACCTCTACGGCGCGGCGCAGGATCCGGACGAGGCGGCCGCCCGGCTGGCCGAGGCGCTGCTGCCGGACGAGCTGACGGCCCGCGCGGAGAACGCCCGGACGGCGCTGCAGCAGGTGGTGGGCCCGTTCCACGCCGCGTACGGCCGCTATCCGGGGGTCCGGGAGCTGCGGGCGCTGCTGGCCGGGGAGCCGGACGCGCTGGCGGCCCTGGTGAAGGCGCTCGGGGTGGCCGGCCGGCTGGCCGTGTACGAGCGGGACCTGGAGCACCGGGAGCGCCAGCGCGGCCGGGCGGACGACCCCGGCGCGCTGCTGGCGGATCGGCTGGCACTGCTGGACCGGCCGGCCTTCGAGGGCGCCTTCGCGACGGACGGCACCGGCCGGCCCCCGTTCGCGATGCGGGTGCTGGACCATCCGCTGCGGGTGCGGGTGAAGCTGCCGGAGCGCAGCCACCCGGAGGCCGCGCGGATGCTGTCCCGGCTGGTGGTGGGTCAGTTCGTGCAGGCGGCGGGGGCCCGCGAGGACCGTTCCCTGTTCGCCGGCCTGGTGGTGGACGACGCCTCGGCGGCGCTGGACGCGACCGCGGTGCGCGGGGTGCAGCGGATGCGCGGGGCGAACGCGGGCGCGGTGCTGCTGCTGCGCACGCTGGTGGACCTGCCGGAGGCGCTGCGAGCGCCGCTGTTCGGCGCGGTCGGCTGCCGGATGGTGTTCCCGGGGATCGCGCCGTGGGACGGGCGGATGTTCTCCGAGGCCTGGGGGACGCATCTGGTGTCGGAGACCGCGGTGACCCACACCCCCGACACCTCCGGCGGCGTGGTGCGGCGGGCCGGCCGGCTGGGGCGGCGGGCGCTGTCGGGGACGGCGGCGCAGACGGAGTCGGTGACGACGCGGGAGGTGGAGCGGCTGCGGTGGTCGCCGTCGGATCTGGCGCACGCGCTGCCGGCGGGGCACGCGGTGGTGTCGTTGACGGCGGTGTCGGGGGAGCAGGTGCCGCCGCTGCTGGTGGATCTGCGGGGGTGACGGGGCGCGAGGCCCAAGCTCGCCTTCGAGGTGGATTCGGCAGTGCCGGTTGTCCGGTGCGTCCATAATGAAGGGGAGAGACTCTCACTTGTCCCATTGCCCTCTCCTCGCCCGGCCGCAACGGCGCGGTCAGGTCGATCCCCCGAAGGTGCCATGCCCCCCACACTCGCCTCCGTTGTCCGCAACAGCTCGCTCCATCTGACGGTCCTCGCCGGCGCGGACCACTTGGAGCGGCCGGTCCGCTGGGTGCACACCAGCGAGCTGGACGACCCGACGCCGTTCCTGGAGGGTGGCGAGCTGCTGCTCACCACCGGGATCAAGCTGGGCCGTACGGCGGCGCGGCTGCAGGCGTACGTGCACCGGCTGGCCGACGCCGGGGTGGTGGGACTGGGCCTGGGGGTGGGGCTGTCGCACACGGAGGTGCCGCAGCCGCTGGTGGACGCGGCCGCGCAGCGGGGGCTGCCGCTGCTGCGGGTGCCGGAGCCGACGCCGTTCATCGCGATCAGCAAGGTGGTGTCGGCGGCGCTGGCCGCGGAGCAGTACGAGGCGGTGACGACCTCCTTCGAGGCGCAGGAGGAGCTGACCCGGGCCGCGCTGGGCAAGGACGGCACGACGGCGGTGGTGCGCCGGCTGGCGGCCCGGCTGGGCGGGTGGGCCGCGCTGTACGACGGGTCGGGGGCGCTGTCGGTGGTGGCGCCCGACTGGGCGGCGCGCCGGGCGGGGCGGCTGGCGGCGGAGGTGGACCGGCTGCGCCGGCGCCCGGCGCCGTCGAGTGCCGCGCTGCAGGGGCGGGCGCCGGGGATAGACACGGCGGACGAGGACTACGTGGTGGTCCAGTCGCTGGGGGCGGACCGGCGGGCCCGGGGCTTCCTGGCGGTGGGGACCGAGGACCGGATCACCCCGACCGAGCGGTACGTGCTGAACGCGGCGGTGGCGCTGCTGACCCTGACGCTGGAGCGCTCGCGCGAGCTGCGGCAGGCGGAGGAGCGGATGGGCGCGGCGCTGCTGCGGATGGTGCTGGCGGGAGAGGTGGCGACGGCCCGCCAGGTGGCGGTGGGGCTGTTCGGCGGCCTGCCGGAGGGGACGATACGGGTTCTGGTGGCCGGGGCCGGGCCGAACGCGGAGGCCGCGGAGGCCCTCGGGGAGCTGGGGGACCGGGCCGAGCAGGCGGGCGCCCGGGTGGGCGAGAAGCTGCTGGTGGCGCGGGAGGAAGGGGCGCACGGGCCGCGGCTGATGGTGCTGGCGCTGGACAACGGCGCGGTGCACCGGGCCTGTCTGGGCGCGGTCGAGGAGCACGAGGGCCTGTCGCTGGGCGTGTCCGCGCCGGCCGCGCTGGAGGAGGCCGGGACGGCGCACGCGCAGGCCGAGCGGGCGCTGGCGGTGGCGCTGCGCGGCGGCCGGCGGTCGGTGGACCACGAGGAGGTCGGCGCGGGTTCGCTGCTGCCGCTGCTCGGGGAGGACGCCGTGACGGCGTTCGCCGAGGGGCTGCTGCGGCCGCTGCGCGAGCACGACCGGACGGCCCGCGGTGATCTGGTGGCCTCGTTGCGGGCGTGGCTGTCCCGACACGGGCAGTGGGACGCGGCGGCGGCCGATCTCGGGGTGCACCGGCACACGCTGCGCTACCGGATGCGCCGGGTCGAGGAACTGCTGGGGCGTTCGCTGGACGACACCGACGTGCGGATGGAGCTGTGGCTGGCGCTGCGCTCCGGCGAGGAGTGACCGCAGGCCCTGGACGGGATGGAGTGGCCTCGGAGTCGAACACTCCTGGTCGGCCAATCCGGTCGGCCCGCCGCCCCACCTACCCTCGGGTTCGGGTCCCACTCCCGTGGGCCTGACGACGACGAGGAGAGGGCCGGTACCACGGTGACCACCACGTACGATTTCTGGCTGGCCGGCCGCCGGGCGAGCGGCGACGCCGACTTCGAGGTGCACAACAGCTGGGACGGCCGTCTGGTCGGCACGGTGAGCATCCCGACCGAGGCCCAGGTCGAGGAGGCGCTGGACGCCGCCGTCGCCGCGCTGCCGGTGTTCGCCGCCACGCCCGCGCACCAGCGCGCCGCCGCGCTGGACCACGTGGCCAAGCGCCTGACCGAGCGTACCGAGGAGATCGCCCAGCTGATCACCGCGGAGAACGGCAAGCCGATCAAGTGGGCCCGCGGCGAGGTCGGCCGTGCCGTCTCGGTCTTCCGCTGGGCGGCCGAGGAGGCCCGCCGGACCAACGGCGAGACGATGCGGCTGGACACCGACCCGGGCGGCGTGGGCCGTTTCGCGGTGGTGCGCCGCTTCCCGCGCGGTGTGGTGCTGGGGATCGCCCCGTTCAACTTCCCGCTGAACCTGGTAGCCCACAAGGTCGCCCCGGCGATCGCGGTCGGCGCCCCGATCATCCTGAAGCCGGCCCCGGCGACCCCGCTGTCGGCGATGGTGCTGGGCGAGATCCTGGCCGAGACCGACCTGCCGACCGGTTCCTGGAGCATCCTGACAGTGCCGAACGACCGGATGCCGGCGCTGGTGCAGGACAAGCGCCTGCCGGTGATCTCCTTCACCGGTTCGGACAAGGTCGGCTACCAGATCATGGACTCGGTGCCGCGCAAGCACTGCACCCTGGAGCTGGGCGGCAACGCCGCGGCCGTGGTGCTCGCCGACTGGTCCTCGGAGGCCGACCTCGACTGGGCGGCCACCCGGATCGCGATGTTCGCCAACTACCAGGGCGGCCAGTCCTGCATCTCGGTGCAGCGGGTGATCGCCGACGCGTCGGTGTACGACGCGCTGGTGGAGAAGGTCGTGGCCAAGGTCAAGGCGCAGGTCACCGGTGACCCGAACGACGACGCGACGGACGTCGGCCCGCTGGTGGACGAGAACGCCGCGAAGCGGGTGGAGTCCTGGGTGGACGACGCGGTGGCCAAGGGCGCCAAGGTGCTCGCCGGCGGGACCCGCGAGGGCGCGACCTACGCGCCGACCGTGCTGGCCGAGCTGCCGGCGGACGCGATCCTGGCCAAGGCCGAGGTGTTCGGCCCGGTCCTGTCGCTGCACCGGGTGGACGGTGTCGACGAGGCGTTCGCGGCCGCCAACGACTCGCCGTTCGGCCTGCAGGTGGGCGTGTTCACGCACGACCTGCAGACCGCCTTCCGCGCCCACCGGGAGCTGGAGGTCGGCGGTGTGATCATCGGCGACGCGCCGTCCTACCGCGCCGACCAGATGCCGTACGGCGGCGTCAAGGACTCCGGCGTCGGCCGCGAGGGCGTCCGCTACGCGATGGACGACTACACGGTCGAGAAGGTCCTGGTCCTCACCGGCCTCGACCTCTGATCGACCCCCGCTGAGCGACCCCGACGAAGGGCCCGGTCCGGTGACCGGGCCCTTCGCGCGTGCCGGGGCCGGTCCGGCGCCCCGCTGTGGCTCAGCCGTTGTGCCCGGCCGCGACGGTGACGGCCTCCTCGATCGTGGCGTTGCCGGCGACGAGTTCCAGCGTCTGCCCGGCCGTGCCCGGTTCGCGCAGCAGCGCGGCGAGCACGGCGGCGACGTCGGCCCGGTCCACGGCGCCGCGCGCGACCGAGGGGGCGAGCCGGACCAGGCCGGTGCCGGGGCCGTCGGTGAGCCGGCCGGGGCGCAGCACCGTCCAGGCCAGCCCGGTCCGGGCCCGGACGGCGTCGTCGGCGGCGCCCTTGGCCCGCAGGTAGGTCTCGAAGACCTCGTCGGCGGGGTGGTGGGCGTCGGCGTCGGCGCCCATCGAGGAGACCATCAGGTAGCGCCGGACGCCCGCGAGTTCGGCGGCGTCGGCGAGGAGGACGGCGGCGTCGCGGTCCACGGTGTTCTTGCGGGCGGCGCCGCTGCCCGGTCCGGCGCCGGCGGCGAAGACCACCGCGTCGGCGCCGGCGAGCAGTTCGGCGAGCTGCGGGGCGGTGGCGGACTCCAGGTCGAGCAGCAGCGGTTCGGCTCCGGCGTCGGCGAGGTCCTGGGCCTGTTCGGGGCGGCGGATGATCCCGGCGGGCCGGTCGCCGCGCGCGGCGAGCAGCCGTTCGAGCTTCAGCGCGATCTGTCCGTGGCCCCCGGCGATGACGGTACGCATGGCTCCGACGGTAGCCCGGGGCGGGCCCCGGCGTCCTGTGGAGAGCCGTCGCGCGGTGGCGGTCCCCTGTCGGGCGTTCGGTCGAGGGGGGTCCTGCGGAGGGCTGCGGGCAGGACACAATGGGCGCATGACTTCGCTCGCCCACCCGCAGCTGCGGTTCACGCCCATCGTGCAGGACCCTTCCGGCCCCCGGGAGCTGGTGATCCTCGGTTCGACCGGGTCGATCGGCACCCAGGCCATCGACGTGGTGCTCCGCAACCCGGACCGCTTCCGGGTGGTCGCCCTGTCGGCGGCCGGTGGCCGGGTGGAGCTGCTCGCCGAGCAGGCGCTGCGGCTGGGCGTGCACACGGTGGCGGTGGCGGACCCGGCGGCCGAGCCGGCGCTGCGCGCGGCGCTGGCGGAGAAGGCGGCCGGCGGTCCGCTGCCGGCGGTGCTGGCGGGGCCGGACGCGGCGACCGAGCTGGCCGCGATGGAGTGCCACTCGGTGCTGAACGGCATCACCGGGTCGATCGGGCTGCGCCCGACGCTGGCCGCGCTGGCGGCGGGCCGGGTGCTGGTGCTGGCCAACAAGGAGTCGCTGATCGTCGGCGGCCCGCTGGTGAAGGCGGTGGCGAAGCCGGGGCAGATCGTGCCGGTGGACTCCGAGCACGCCGCGCTGTTCCAGGCGCTGGCCGGCGGCACCCGGGCCGAGGTGCGCAAGCTCGTGGTGACGGCCAGCGGCGGCCCGTTCCGCAGCCGGACCCGTGCGCAGCTGGCCGGGGTGACCCCGCAGGACGCGCTGGCGCACCCGACCTGGGCGATGGGCCCGGTGGTCACGATCAACTCGGCCACCCTGGTGAACAAGGGCCTGGAGGTGATCGAGGCGCACCTGCTGTACGACGTGCCGTTCGACCGGATCGAGGTCGTGGTCCATCCGCAGTCGGTGGTGCACTCGATGGTGGAGTTCACCGACGGTTCGACGCTGGCGCAGGCCAGCCCGCCGGACATGCGGATGCCGATCGCACTGGGCCTGGGCTGGCCGGAGCGGGTGCCGGACGCCGCCCCCGCCTGCGACTGGACCAAGGCCGCGACCTGGGAGTTCTTCCCGCTGGACAACGACGCCTTCCCGGCGGTGGAGCTGGCCCGTGAGGTGGGCACCCTGGGCGGTACCGCCCCGGCGGTCTTCAACGCGGCGAACGAGGAGTGCGTGGAGGCGTTCCTGCAGGGCCGCCTCGCGTTCACGGGAATCGTGGACACTGTTGCCAAGGTCGTCGCCGAGCACGGCACGCCCGTTCCGGGAACTTCCCTGACGGTCGAGGACGTCCTGCACGCGGAGGACTGGGCCCGCGCCCGGGCCCGCGAGCTGGCGGCGGGCTGACGGCGGCGGGTTGACGGCGTGGGGCGTTCCCGGCCGGGAACGCCCGTGCCGGGTGTCCGGCCCGGCGCGACTGCGGTAAGACAAGACGACGAGCGGAGCGGCATGGAGGACCAGCGGTGGCAATGGTTTTGACGGTGGTCGGCATCCTGGTCTTCGCGGTCGGGCTGCTCGTCTCGATCGCCTGGCACGAGCTCGGCCACCTCTCCACGGCCAAGCTGTTCGGCATCCGGGTGCCGCAGTACATGGTCGGCTTCGGCCCGACCGTCTGGTCGCGCAAGAAGGGCGACACCGAGTACGGGTTCAAGGCGATCCCGCTGGGCGGCTACATCCGGATGATCGGGATGTTCCCGCCCGGCGAGGACGGCCGGATCACCAAGCGCAGCAGTTCGCCCTGGCGGACCATGATCGAGGACGCCCGGGAGGCCTCCTACGAGGAGCTCCAGGAGGGCGACGAGCACCGGCTGTTCTACACCCGCAAGCCCTGGCAGCGGATCATCGTCATGTTCGCCGGGCCGTTCATGAACCTGATCCTGGCCTTCGGGCTGTTCCTGACCGTCATGATGGGCTTCGGCGTCTCCATGGCGGTGCCGACCATCGGCTCGGTCGCCCAGTGCGTCGTCAAGGCCGGCCAGCCCACCGACACCTGCCCCGCCGACGCGCCCAAGACCCCGGCCAACGAGGTGGGTCTGCGCCAGGGCGACAAGGTGCTCTCCTTCGACGGCGACCGGATCCGCGACTACGACCAGTTCCAGGCGGACATCCGGAAGTCGGCCGGCAAGCAGGTGGAGATCGTCGTGGACCGCGGCGGTGAGCGGCTCACCTTCAAGCCCACCATCGCCGTCAACGACGTGCAGAAGTACGACGGCAGAGGCGTGCCGGTGAAGGGCCAGACCGTTCAGGCGGGGTTCCTCGGGTTCACCCCCAAGACCGAAACCGTCCAGCTCGGCTTCGGGCAGTCCGTCGACCGGATGTACGACATGGCCGAGAACGGGGTGAAGTCGCTGGCCGCGCTGCCCGGCAAGATCCCGGGCCTGTGGAACGCCGTGGTGGGTGACGCCCCGCGCGACCCGGACTCGCCGATCGGGATGGTCGGCGCGGCCCGGGTCAGCGGCGAGGTGTTCTCGCTCCACGAGTCGGCCACCCAGCGGGTCGCGATCTTCGTGAACCTGCTGGCCGGCATCAACCTCTCGCTCTTCCTGTTCAACATGCTGCCGCTGCTCCCGCTGGACGGCGGCCACATCGCCGGTGCGGCCTGGGAGGCGGTCCGGCGCCGCTTCGCACGGATGTTCAGGCGGCCCGACCCGGGCCCCTTCGACGTCGCCAAGCTGATGCCCGTGGCGTACGTCGTGGCCAGCGTCTTCATCGGCTTCACCCTGCTGGTGATGGTCGCCGACCTGGTGAACCCGGTGAAGATCGGCTAGCGGGTCCGGGGACGGCGGGTGTGCTGGGGCCCGGCGCCGTGCCGTACCGTGGGGGCCGGGCGCGTCTCGATCGCGCGCCTGGCCTCGGCCGTCCCAACGGCCGGGCGGTCGACCACACCTCAACCCCGGGGAACCCTGCGCACATGACCGCGATCTCGCTCGGTATTCCGTCCCTGCCGCTCAAGCCGCTCGCCAAGCGCCGTGTATCCCGGCAGATCATGGTCGGCAACGTACCGGTCGGCGGCGACGCCCCCGTCTCGGTGCAGTCGATGACCACCACCGTGACCTCGGACATCAACGCCACGCTGCAGCAGATCGCCCAGCTCACCGCGTCCGGGTGCCAGATCGTCCGGGTCGCCGTCCCCTCCCAGGACGACGCCGACGCGCTGCCGATCATCGCCAAGAAGTCCCAGATCCCGGTGATCGCCGACATCCACTTCCAGCCGAAGTACGTCTTCGCCGCGATCGACGCCGGCTGCGCCGCGGTCCGCGTCAACCCGGGCAACATCAAGGCCTTCGACGACAAGGTCGGCGAGATCGCCAAGGCCGCCCGGGACGCCGGCGTGCCGATCCGGATCGGCGTCAACGCCGGCTCGCTCGACAAGCGCCTGCTGGAGAAGTACGGCCGTGCCACCCCCGAGGCCCTGGTCGAGTCCGCGCTCTGGGAGTGCTCGCTGTTCGAGGAGCACGACTTCCGCGACATCAAGATCTCGGTCAAGCACAACGACCCGGTCGTGATGATCAACGCCTACCGCCAGCTCGCCGCCGCCTGTGACTACCCGCTGCACCTGGGCGTCACCGAGGCCGGCCCCGCCTTCCAGGGCACCATCAAGTCCGCGGTCGCCTTCGGCGCGCTGCTCGCCGAGGGCATCGGCGACACCATCCGGGTCTCCCTCTCCGCCCCGCCGGCCGAGGAGATCAAGGTCGGCAACCAGATCCTGGAGTCCCTCGGCCTGCGCCAGCGCGGCCTGGAGATCGTCTCCTGCCCGTCCTGCGGCCGCGCCCAGGTCGACGTCTACAAGCTCGCCGAGGAGGTCACCGCCGGGCTGGAGGGCATGGAGGTGCCGCTGCGCGTCGCCGTCATGGGCTGCGTCGTCAACGGTCCGGGCGAGGCCCGCGAGGCCGACCTCGGCGTCGCCTCCGGCAACGGCAAGGGCCAGATCTTCGTCAAGGGAGAGGTCATCAAGACCGTCCCCGAGTCGAAGATCGTCGAGACCCTGATCGAGGAGGCGCTCAAGCTCGCCGAGCAGATGCAGGAGGCGGGCGTCGAGGCCGGTACGCCGACCGTCGTCGCCGCCGACTGACCGCGCGGGGTCCGCGCGGGTGCGCCGCGCGCAGTTTTCCGGAAGCGGGGCCGTCCGTTCGCGGACGGCCCCGCGGCCGTAGCCGGGTGGGGCCACGGAGTAGGGTGCGGCCAGATTCGTCTCAGTGAGGTGCTGTCTCGATGCTCGATCGAGGTGTGATGCTCCCCGGCTCGTTCCAGGCCGCCCGCTCCCTGGCCACCACCCGCGTGCTGGAGCCCCCCGACCTCGCGGATGCCCTGGCGGTCCTCCACCGCGACCCGGTCGCCAACGCCTTCGTCGCCACCCGGGTCGAGGCCGTCGGCCTGGACCCGTGGCGGCTCGGCGGCGAGATGTGGGGCTGGTACGACGGGGCCGGCACCCTGGCCGCGCTCTGCTACGCCGGAGCCAACCTCGTCCTGGTCGACGCCGGGCCGCAGGCCGTCGCCGCCTTCGCCGAGCGGGCCCGTCGGCAGGGCCGCCGCTGCTCCTCGATCGTCGGACCGGCCGAGGCCACCGCCGCCTTCTGGGCGCTGCTGGAACGCAGTTGGGGCCCGGCCCGCGAAGTCCGCGCCCACCAGCCGCTGATGGCCACCACCGCGCCCTCCGCCGAGATCGCCCCCGACCCGCTGGTGCGGCGGGTACGGCGCGACGAGGTCGAGGCGCTGCTGCCCGCCTGCGTGGCGATGTTCACCGAGGAGGTCGGGGTCTCCCCGCTGGCCGGCGACGGCGGCCTGCTCTACCAGGCCCGGGTCGCCGAACTCGTCACCACCGGGCGGTCGTTCGCGCGTTTCACCGAGGACGGCCAGGTGGTCTTCAAGGCCGAGATCGGCGCCGTCACCGAGGGCGCCTGCCAGGTCCAGGGCGTCTGGGTCGCCCCCGCGTACCGGGGCCAGGGCCTCTCCGAGAGCGGCATGGCCGCCGTCCTGGACATCGCGCTGCGCGAGGTCGCCCCGGTGGTCTCGCTCTACGTCAACGACTTCAACCTGCGGGCCCGGGCGGCGTATCGGCGGGTGGGGTTCCGCGAGGTGGGCGTCTTCATGAGCGTCCTGTTCTGACTCCGGGCCCCGGGTGTTCGGTTCCGATCCTCGCCCGCGCCACCGGCCCGCTAGTAGTAACGTCCGGGGCATGGATCAGCTGACCGGGGTGACGATCGAGGCCATCGACCTTGCGGCCTGGGCGCCGCAGGCGCTGGAGGTCCAGGCGGTGGCGTTCGGCCTGACGTCCGAGGAGGTCGCGGTCCGGCTGCACATCGTCGGACGGCACGCCCGCCAGGCCGGGGTGATCGCGTTCGGCGCGATGAGCGACGATCGGCTGGTCGGCTTCGGCTACGGGATGCCCAACCAGCGCGAGCACTGGTGGAGCACGGTGATCGAGCCCTACCTGAGCGCGGGCGGCCACGGCGGCTGGCTGGACGACGTGTTCGCCGTCACCGAGCTGCACGTGCTGCCCGAATTCCAGGGCCAGGGCGTCGGCTCCCGGCTGATCCGCACCCTCTGCGAGCACTCCGGGCTGGACCGCAGCATCCTCTCCGCGATCGACGCGGAGACCCCCGCGCGACGCCTCTACCGGGCGCTCGGCTACCAGGACCTCGCCCGCGCGGTGCGCTTCCCCGCGACGGACCGGCTGTACGCGGTGATGGGGGCGCGGCTTCCGCTGCGCGAGCCCGGCGCGTCCAGGGCCTAGCTAGCCAGGGCGGGTCCGACGATGCGCGTCGCACGCCCGGCGGGAATCGTCGGACCCGCCCTAAAGCGCCCCGGCGAACTCCAGGTAGAGCTCGGCGTCCTCCTGGCGGCCGGCCGCCAGGGCCCGCAGGGCGAGGTCGACGGCCCGGAACAGCGTCCAGCCGCGCAGCCGCTCCCGGTCCACCTCCAGCGCGTCCGCGAGCTGGTGCAGCCGGCGGCGGACGGCCGCGGCCACGCCCGGGGAGCCGACCAGGGTGTCCGCCCGGTCCAGGGCCAGCCGGGCCAGGTCGAAGGCGCGCTCGCCGGCCAGCGGGCGCGGGTCGATCGCCAGCCAGGGTGCCCGGTCGGCGGCGAGCACGTTGCCGTGGTGGAAGTCCCCGTGGAGCAGGAAGGTCTCGGTGGCGGAGCCGGCCAGGCCGTCGGCCGTCTCCAGCGCCTCGGTGACCAGCGACTGGGCCTCGGCCGCTCCGGGAAGGGCGCGGAGTCCTTGCAGCCGCTCCGAGGTGTCGGCGGTCCGTGTCGCGAGCGACGGGAACGGGTGGCCCTCCGGCAGGTCGGACCAGAGCCGGTGCAGCAGGCTGGTCGCTTCCAGCATCGCCTTCGCCTCGGCGAGTGAGCGCAGCGGGATCTCCCCGTGCAGCCGCTCCAGCAGCAGGACGCCCTCGGCCGGGTCGGAGTCCAGCAGCAGGACGGCCCCGCGGCCGGCCCAGTGGGCGAGCGCCGCGTGCTCCAGGGCGGTCTCGGGGGTGCGCAGTCCGGTCTTGAGGACGGCGGGGGAGAGGTCGTCACGGTGGACGTACCCGACCAGGCTCAGGCTGCCGCCGGGGTCGAGCACCCGCTCCAGGGTGAGGTCCCAGCGCGCCAGGTACGTGGCCACCCGCGCGGGGAGCCCGGCCAGCCACTGCCGGCCCGGCTCGCCCTGGCTCGCGGTGACGCTGCGCGCCAGCCAGGTGGGGACGGTGATCTGCGGTGCTGCTCCCGACATGCCGGCCTTCCGGTTGACGCTCCCCCGTTGGTACTACCCGTCCATTGTCGGCCATGGACGGGAAACCGCAGGTCAGCGGCGCGGGCCGGACAGACCCTAAGGCCGGGTGGCCGGAGGGGCGGCGGTGGGAGTGGGGAGGGGCTCGGGGATGCCGGGGAAGGCGGTGTCGGCGGCGCCCCAGCGGTGGGCGCGCAGGGCGCACTCGCGCAGGGCGTCGGCGGCGGCGCTCCGCTGGGGGCCGGGGACGGCGGCGACGAGGTCGGCGTAGACGGCGGTGAGCCGGGTTTCGAGGTGGGCGGCGAGCCGGGTGGCGCCGGCCGTGTCGGTGACGGCGAACGGGAGCTGGTAGCCGCCGGCGGCGGCGGTCGGGGTGGCGCCGAGGGAGGCGAGCAGCCGCTGCCAGGAGTCCCGCCGGGCCTCGTGGGCGGCGTAGGCGGTGCGGGCGTCGGCGCGCTGCTGGTCCTCGGGGAGCCGGGCGCCGACCACGCCGTAGCCGTAGACGGCGGCGTGTTCGGCGCCGAGCGCGCCCTGGAGGGCGGTGACGGCCGCGGCGGTGGAGGGAGTGGCCGAGGGGGAGGGGGAGCCGGTGGGCTTGTCGCCCGGGGGCGCGGTCGGCGTTTCGGTGGGCGTGCCGGCGGCCGCGGGCGGGGTGGCCGACGCGGTGGTGTCGCCGAGTGCGACGGCGTGCAGGACGTCGGAGGCGGCGACGGAGGTGAGCAGGCGGGCGAGCGGCGGGCTGGCGGCGGCCAGGTCGGCGAGGCGGGTCTGGGCGGTCTGCCGTTCGAGCGCGGCGAGTGCTGCGGGGGTGGTCACCGGCGCGGCGGTCGGGGTGGCGGCCGGCGTGCCCGAAGGCGTGGATGGGCCCGACGGTGTGGCCGGGCCCGAAGGTGTGGGCGTGGCCGGGGGCGCCGGGGGGATCGAGGCGGCGGGCAGGCCGTGGGCGAGCGCGGCGCGGTGCTGGGCCACCTCGGCCCGCAGCGGCTGGAGCAGGGCGGCCTGGGCGCCGCCAGGGCCGGCGAGCAGGGTGTCGTAGCCGCTGAGCAGGGTGTCGGTGGCGGCGATGGAGCGCAGCACGACCGGTTCGTCCGGGTTCGGCAGCGGGCCGCGGTTGCCGGGCGCGGCGTCGTTGCCGTCGTAGCCGCTGGTACATGCGGTGAGGACGAGCAGCCCGAGGGCCAGCAAGCTCCGTCGGCTGGGCGGCTGCATCGGTGTCACTCCGGGGCGTGTGCGGGAGGGCGGCCTCCCCGCCGGTCCTCGTTGGCGTGAATGATTACAGAATCCCCACGATTTCGGGCCTGGTTTCGGATCTCGGGGCTCGGCGGGAGCCGGTGTGAGCTTGCTCGCAGTGGGTGGCGTGCGACCGGTCGGCGGTGGTCCGGAATCGGTGGTTCCCGGCTTCACCGGCTAGGCTTTGGGCCGAGCTGCCGTGACCCGGTGTGCGCCGGACCGGCGCCGGAGGGTGCGGAGCGACCTTCTGACAACAGCAGACGCGGCCGAGGAGTCCACCCGGATGAGCACCACCCACACCGACCGGCTGCGCGCGTTGCTGGAGCCGCTGGCCGCGCAGGCCGGACTGGACCTCGAGGACGTCAAGGTCACCAAGGCGGGCAACCGCCGCCAGGTGCAGATCGACGTCGACACCGACGGCGGCGTGGACATGGACGCCATCGCCGAGTTCAGCCGGGTGGTCGGTGAGGCCCTGGACGAGTCGGACCTGATGGGTGACGAGCCCTACCTGCTGGAGGTCGGTTCGCCGGGCGCGGAGCGCCCGCTGGACCTGCCCCGGCACTGGCAGCGCGCCGAGGGCCGGCTGGCCAAGATCCACCTGGTCGACGGCGGGGAGATCGTCGCCCGGGTGCTGGAGGCGGACGAGGACGGCGCGCTGGTCGAGGTGCAGCCGGTGAAGGGCCGCGGTCGTCCGAAGGAGCGCCGTCTGGCGTACGCCGAGGTGGCTCGGGCGCGCGTCCAGGTCGAGTTCAACCGCAAGGACGACGAGCTCCTCGACGAGGCCGCGGACTTCGCGGACGCCTCCGAGGAGGGGGACGACGGTGCGGAGTGACCTGCGCACCGCCTGGACCATGACGAACGTGACGAAAGACGAGGAGGCGTAGCCGTGGACATCGACATGAGTGCCCTGCGCACGCTGGTCAACGAGAAGAACATCCCCTTCGACCTGCTGGTCGAGTCCATCGAGTCCGCCCTCCTCACCGCGTACCACCGCACCGAGGGCTCGCGCCGTCGCGCCCGGGTGCACCTGGACCGCAAGTCCGGCCACGTCACCGTGTGGGCGATGGAGGACCCGGCGGAGCTGGACGAGGGCGTCGAGCCGAAGGAGTTCGACGACACCCCGAACGGCTTCGGCCGGATCGCGTCCAGCATCGGCATCCAGGTGATGATGCAGCGCCTGCGCGACGCCGCCGACGACCAGACCTTCGGCGAGTACGCGGGCAAGGAGGGCGACATCGTCACCGGTGTCGTCCAGCAGGGCAACGACCCGAAGAACGTGCTGGTCGACATCGGCAAGCTGGAGGCCATCCTGCCGCCGCAGGAGCAGGTCCCGGGCGAGGACTACCGGCACGGCACCCGGCTGAAGTGCTACGTGGTGGCGGTGCGCCGCGGTGTCCGCGGGGCCTCGGTGACGCTGTCGCGGACGCACCCGAGCCTGGTGAAGAAGCTGTTCGCGCTGGAGGTCCCGGAGATCGCGGACGGCAGCGTGGAGATCGCCGCGATCGCCCGTGAGGCCGGCCACCGCACCAAGATCGCGGTCTGGTCGCGCCGGCAGGGCCTGAACGCCAAGGGTGCCTGCATCGGCCCGATGGGCAGCCGGGTGCGCGCGGTGATGGGCGAGCTGCACGGCGAGAAGATCGACATCGTCGACTGGTCGGAGGACCCTCGCGAGATGGTCGCCGCAGCGCTGTCCCCCGCACGGGTGACCAGCGTGGAGATCGTCGATTTCGCCCAGCGCTCCGCCCGGGTGATCGTGCCCGACTACCAGCTGTCGCTGGCGATCGGCAAGGAGGGGCAGAACGCCCGCCTCGCCGCCCGCCTCACCGGCTGGCGGATCGACATCCGGCCGGACACCGAGGGCCAGCCGGAGGACGGCGGCCGGGACGCTGACCGGGACATCGACCGGGACGCCGACCGTTAAGTGCGGCGCTGACCGGCCGCTCGCTCTGTCCAAAGGCCCCCCGCCGCTCCCCCCGGGATCGGCGGGGCGGCGCCATGTCCCTTCGGAGGGGTAGACTTGCCTTCGTCTGGCCGGACGCATGTCCGAGCACGCCCGGAACGCACCTGCGTGGGCTGCCGCAAGCGAGCGGCCAAGCACCAGCTGTTGCGTGTCACGGCGGTCGAGGGCGTCTGCGTCCCTGATCCCCGTGGCGCACTGCCGGGCCGGGGCGCGCACCTGCACCCCGATCCGGCCTGCCTCGACCTCGCGGTCCGCCGTCGGGCGTTCCCCCGGGCCTTCCGGCTCCAGGGCACGCTCGACACGGAGCGGCTCCGCGAGTTCATCGGGGAGCGGGCAGGCGACACCCCGGAGCCCTGAGTCCACTCAGGCCCGCCCGGGGAACCTCCCGCTACGGCCGTCGCTCTGCGCGACGGAGAACCACCGCAACAAGCACAGCGCGCGGGCAGCCGCACGCCGTGCACCAGTCAGGTACCTCGCGAAGTGGAAGTAGGTCGAGATTGCGATGAGCACTCGATGAGTACGCGATGAGTACGCGATGGGTACGCCCATGAAGTAGCGACGGTCCGGCGGACGAGACACCCCGGACTCATAGATCAGGAGTGAAGTGGCTAAGGTCCGGGTTTACGAACTCGCCAAGGAGCTTGGCTTGGAGAGCAAGGCCGTCATGGCCAAGCTCACCGAGCTCGGTGAGTTCGTCCGTTCGGCGTCCTCGACCATCGAGGCGCCGGTCGTACGCAAGTTGACTGACGCTCTGGGAGTGGCCCCCACCACCGGTGGTTCCGCTGCCAAGCCGGGCCCGCGCAAGCCCGCGGCGCCCCAGCCCGCCGGTGGCTCCGCCGCTGGCGCGGCCGCACCCAAGCCGGGTGCCCCGACCCCGGGTCCGCGCCCTGCCGCGACCCCGGGCCCCCGTCCCACCCCGGCCGCAGCGGCTCCCGCCGCCCCGGCCGCGCCCGCCGCCCCGCGCCCCGCGGGTGCGCCGACCCCGGGCCCGCGCCCGGCGGCCCGCCCCGCCGCACCTGCGGCTCCGGCGGCCGAGTTCTCCTCCCCGGCTCCGGCCGAGGCCCCCGCCGAGCGCCCGGCCGCCCAGGCCCAGCGTCCGGCGTCCGCCCCCGCCGCTGCCGGCGGCAGCGCCCGTCCGGGCCCGCGTCCGGCCGGTCCGCGTCCGGGCAACAACCCGTTCACCTCGGGCAGCGCCACCGGCATGGCCCGCCCCGGCGACCGTCGTCCGGCCGCGCCGGGTGCCCGTCCGGGTGGCGGCGCGCCCTCCGGTGACCGTCCCCGTCCGGGTGGCGACCGTCCGCGTCCGGCCGGTGCTCCCGGTGCCGACCGTGGCGCCCCGCGTCCGGGTGGCGACCGTCCGCGTCCCGCTGGTGCTCCCGGTGCCGACCGTGGCGCCCCGCGTCCGG
>NZ_JBIUUS010000034.1:0-38600 GCF_044742585.1 Kitasatospora sp. NPDC087861 | reverse complement strand
TGGTGCTCCCGGTGCCGACCGTGGCGCCCCGCGTCCGGGTGGCGACCGTCCGCGTCCCGCTGGTGCTCCCGGTGCCGACCGTGGCGCCCCGCGTCCCGGTGGCGACCGTCCGCGTCCGGACGGCATGCCCCGTCCGGCCGGCCCGCGTCCCGGCGGCCCGACCCCGTCCGGCATGCCGCGCCCGAACCCGGGCATGATGCCGCAGCGTCCGGCTCCCGGCCCGCGTCCGGGCCCCGGTGGCCGTGGCCCGGGTGGCCCCGGTGGCCGTCCGGGTGGTCCGGGTGGTGCCGGTGGCGCCCGTCCGGGCTTCCAGGGTCGTCCGGCCGGTCCGGGCTCGCGTCCGGCCGGTGGCGGCGGCTTCGGCGGTCCGCGTCCCGGTGGCGGTGCCCCGGGTGGCGGCGGCGGCTTCGGCCCGCGCCCCGGTGGTTTCGGTGGTCGTCCCGGCGGCCCGGGTGCCCGTGGTGGCACGCAGGGCGCCTTCGGCCGTGGCCCGGGCGGTCGCCCGGCGCGTGGCCGCAAGTCGAAGCGGGCGAAGCGCCAGGAGTACGAGGCCATGCAGGCCCCGTCCGTCGGCGGTGTGATGCTGCCTCGCGGCAACGGCCAGACCGTTCGCCTGTCGAGCGGCGCCTCGCTGATGGACTTCGCGGAGAAGATCAACGCCAACCCGGCCGCGCTCGTCTCCGTCATGTTCAACCTCGGTGAGATGGTCACCGCGACCCAGTCGGTCTCCGACGCGACCCTCGAGCTGCTGGCCGGCGAGATGGGCTTCCAGCTGGAGATCGTCAGCCGGGACGACGAGGACCGCGAGCTGCTGGAGTCGTTCGACATCGACTTCGGCGCCGACGAGGGCGACGAGGACCAGCTGGCCCCGCGCCCGCCGGTCGTCACCGTCATGGGTCACGTCGACCACGGTAAGACCCGCCTGCTGGACGCCATCCGCAAGTCCAACGTGGTGGCCGGCGAGGCCGGTGGCATCACCCAGCACATCGGCGCCTACCAGGTGGCCACGATCGTGAACGGCGAAGAGCGCCCGATCACCTTCCTGGACACCCCGGGTCACGAGGCGTTCTCCGCCATGCGTGCCCGTGGTGCCAAGTCCACCGACATCGCGATCCTGGTGGTCGCGGCCAACGACGGTGTCATGCCGCAGACGGTCGAGGCGTTGAACCACGCCAAGGCCGCGGGTGTGCCGATCGTGGTCGCCGTCAACAAGATCGACGTCGAGGGCGCCGACCCGACCAAGGTCCGCGGTCAGCTGACCGAGTTCGGTCTGGTGGCCGAGGAGTACGGCGGCGACACCATGTTCGTCGACATCTCCGCGCGCCAGGGTCTGAACATCGACCAGCTGCTGGAGGCCGTGGTCCTCACCGCCGACGCCTCGCTCGACCTGCGGGCCAACCCCGAGCAGGACGCGCAGGGTATCGCCATCGAGGCGCACCTCGACAAGGGCCGCGGCGCCATGGCGACCGTGCTGGTCCAGCGCGGTACGCTCCGCGTCGGCGACTCGATCGTCGTGGGCGACGCCTACGGCCGCGTCCGCGCGATGCTGGACGAGAACGGCAACCACCTCACCGAGGCCGGCCCGTCCCGTCCGGTGCTGCTGCTCGGTCTGACCTCGGTGCCCCGCGCCGGCGACAGCTTCATCGTCGTCGACGAGGACCGCACCGCCCGCCAGATCGCCGAGAAGCGCTCGGCCCGCGACCGCAACGCCGCCTTCGCGCAGCGTCGGGTCCGGGTGTCCCTGGAGGACCTGGACAAGGCCATCGCCGCCGGCTCCATCGAGCAGCTCAACCTCATCATCAAGGGTGACGTCTCCGGTTCGGTCGAGGCCCTTGAGGACGCCCTGGTCAAGCTGGACGTGGGCGAGGAGGTCGAGCTCCGGGTGCTGCACCGCGGCGTCGGTGCGATCACCGAGTCCGACGTCGACCTGGCGATGGGCTCGGACGCCATCATCATCGGCTTCAACGTGCGCGCCGAAGGCCGTGCGCGCGCTGCGGCCGACAAGGAAGGCGTGGACGTCCGGTACTACTCGGTCATCTACCAGGCGATCGAGGAGATCGAGAACGCCCTCAAGGGCATGCTCAAGCCCGAGTACGAGGAGGTGCGCCTCGGCTCCGCGGAGATCCGCGAGGTGTTCCGTTCCTCCAAGTTCGGCAACATCGCCGGTGTGCTGGTCCGCGAGGGCCTGCTGCGCCGCAACGCCAAGGCCCGCCTCATCCGCGACGGCAAGGTCGTGGCGGAGAGCCTCACCATCGAGGGTCTGCGCCGCTTCAAGGACGACGCGACCGAGGTCCGCGAGGGCTTCGAGGCCGGTGTGACCCTGGGGTCGTTCAACGACATCAAGGTCGACGACGTCATCGAGACCTACGAGATGCGCGAGAAGCCGCGCGCGTAAGCGGGTGGCCGCCGGGGCCGGTCGACGGGTGGTATTTCCGTCGACCGGCCCCGGTCTCGCTGTGTAGGGTCGGTCCTCGTACGCCAGCCCGGTTCCGGGCGGCTTCCCCCGAGGCCTTCCAGGTCGGCTAGACCTGTCACACATGTTCGTGGGAACACTCACCTTCGACCTGCTGCTGGGCGACGTCCACTCGCTCAAGGAGAAGCGTTCGATCGTGCGGCCCATCGTGGCCGAACTGCAGCGCAAGTACAGCGTGTGCGCTGCCGAGACCGGGAACCAGGATCTGCACCGCAGGGCCGAGATCGGCCTCGCGGTGGTGTCCGGCGAGGCCGGGTACGTCACCGAGATCCTGGACAGCTGTGAGCGGTTGGTCGCCGGCCGCCCCGAGGTGCAACTCCTCTCCGCGAGGAGGCGCTACCACAACGACGACGACGAATGAGAGCCGTGGAGACGGTCGGCGGAAGTCGCCGTTCTCACACGGATCAGGACCCAGAGCGCCCGCAAGGCCGGGCGCGGGCCGGTACTTTGGGGCTTGGGCCCCGACGGGCGCGCAGCCGCCCGGATGCCGGACCCACTGCACGAGGAGGCAACGTGACCGACACCGCAAGGGCGCGCAAGCTCGCCGACCGCATCCAGGTGGTCGTCGCCCAGACCCTGGAGCGGCGGATCAAGGACCCGCGACTGGGGTTCGTGACCATCACCGACACCCGGGTGACCGGGGACCTGCGCGAGGCCACCGTCTTCTACACCGTCTTCGGCGACGAGACCGAGCGCGAGGCGACCGCCGCCGCGCTGGAGAGCGCCAAGGGCGTGATCCGCTCCGAGGTCGGCAAGATCGGGGTGCGCTTCACCCCGACGCTGACCTTCGTCGCGGACGCGCTGCCGGACAACGCCCGGAACATCGACGACCTGCTCGACCGGGCCAAGGCCATCGACGCGGCGGTGCGCACCACCGCCGCGGGCGCGACCTACGCCGGCGACGCGGACCCGTACAAGGTTCCGGCGTCCGAGCGTGACGACGAGGACGAGTAGTCATGGCGGGTGAGCCGGCGAAGGCCGCCTCGCGAGCCGGTTCGACCACGGGGGCGTCCTCCACCAGCACGGTGGAGGGTGCCCTCGCGGCGCTCCCGGGGCCGCGCGCCGAGGAGAGCGGCTTCGAGCTGCTCTGGCAGCAGGTGGTGGCGGAGATCGGGCGGGCGCGTTCGATCGACCTGATCTGCCACATCTGCCCGGACGGCGACGCCCTGGGCTCCTCGCTGGCGGCCGCGCTGGCGCTGCGCGGGCTCGGCAAGCAGGTGCGGGTCTCCTTCGGCGACGACCCGCAGATCGTGCCCGAGTCGCTGGCCTTCCTGCCCGGTCAGGAGCTGATCGTGCCGGCCGCCGAGGTGCCGGACGTCCCCGAGCTGGTGCTCTGCTTCGACGTGGCCGCGGAGAGCCGGCTCGGCCTGCTGCACGGCAAGGCCTTCGCCGCGCCCGCGCTGGTGGTGATCGACCACCACGCCTCCAATCCGGGCTTCGGCACGCACCAGCTGATCGATCCGACCGCGCCGGCCACCGCCGTCCTGGTCGACGAACTGCTGCGCCGGCTCGGCGTCGAACTCGACCAGGACCTGGCCACCTGCCTCTACACCGGCGTCGCCACCGACACCGGCTCGTTCAAGTACCGGGCCACCACGCCCGCCACCCACGAACTCGCCGGGCGGCTGCTGGCCACCGGCATCCGGCACGACCTGATCTCCCGGCAGCTGTGGGACACCTCCTCCTTCGGCTACCTCAAGGTGCTCGCGGGCGCGCTGGACCGGGCCGTCTACGAGCCGGACGCGGCCGGCGGGCTGGGCCTGGTGTGGACCTGGGTGCCGTACCAGGACCTGGTGCTGTTCAGCGTCACGGTCGAGGAGATCGAGGGGCTGATCGACATCCTGCGCCGCCCGGCCGAGGCCGAGGTGGCGCTGGTGCTCAAGCAGGACCCGGACGGCACGCTGCGGGGCTCCTCGCGTTCCAAGGGCGCGGTGGACGTCGCCGCGGCCTGCGCCGAACTGGGCGGCGGGGGGCACGTCTTCGCGGCCGGGTTCAGCGCGCGGGAGGACGTGGCCGCGGTGGTCGAACGGTTCCGGGGCGCGCTGCGACCGGTACGTTGATCATCTCTTGACCGTTTTTTAGAGAAAGAACTTGATGAAGCGCAAAGGCACCGGCCCGGACGGCCTGGTGATCGTCGACAAGCCCGAGGGCATCACCTCGCACGGGGTCGTCGCCAAGCTGCGATGGCTGGCCGGGACACGGAAGGTCGGGCACGCCGGGACGCTGGACCCGATGGCCACCGGCGTGCTGGTGATCGGCGTCGAGCGGGCCACCCGGCTGCTCGGGCACCTGATGCTCACCGCCAAGACGTACGAGGCGACCATCCGGCTCGGCCAGACCACCGTCACCGACGACCGGGAGGGCGAGGTCACCGCCGCCACCCCGGCCGACGGGGTGACCCGGGAGGCGATCGACACCGGGATCGCCGCGCTCACCGGCGAGATCATGCAGGTGCCCTCCAAGGTCAGCGCGATCAAGATCGACGGCAAGCGGTCGTACGCGCGGGTGCGCGAGGGCGAGGACTTCGAGCTCGCGGCCCGGCCCACCACGATCCACTCCTTCACCGTGCACGGGCAGCGCGCGGCGGTGGCCGAGGACGGCACGCCGGTGGTGGACCTGGACGTGACCGTCGAGTGCTCCTCCGGCACCTACATCCGGGCACTGGCCCGCGACCTGGGCGCCGGGCTCGGCGTCGGCGGCCACCTGACCGCGCTGCGGCGGACCAGGGTCGGGCCGTACTCGGTGGAGTCGGCGCACACCCTGGAGCAGCTGGAGGCCGCCGTCACCGGCGACTCCGCCGCGGGGCTGCAGGTGCTGCCGATCGCCGAGGCCGCGGCGGCCGCCTTCCCGCGCTGGGACCTGGACGAGGCGGCGGCGGAGAAGCTGTCGCACGGCGCCCGGCTCAAGGCGCCCGGGCTGGGCGTGGACGGGCCGATCGCGGTGTTCGGGCCGGACGGGCGCTTCCTCGCGCTGGTCGAGGAGAAGGGCGGGCAGGCGAAGCCGGTCGCGGTCTTCGTCGGCTGAGGCCCCTCGCCGCAGTTCACCCCCGTCGGGAGTCATCCCGGCGGGGGTTTCACTCGTCCGGGGGGGCGCGCGAGGTGAACGGCCGTGGTGAGCGGCGCGGGCGCGGTCGGGCCCGCTCCCGGGCGGGCAGGCTCCCCGGCGGCGAGCAGGTCGCCGTGACGAGTCCGCTCCCGGGCTGCCCGGCCCTGCGGGGAGGGCAGTGCGAATGCCGGGATTCCTGGACGGCGACGGTGTGGCGGGGGAGCCCGGGCGGTACCTGCTGCGGATCCGCGACCTCAACGGGCGGCTGCACGGCTTAGGGTTCGTCGCCGATCCGCAGGGCACCGTCCTCACCGCGCACGAGAGCGTCACCGGCCTGGACCGGATCGTCCTGCACACCCCCGGCGGGCAGACCCGGGTGGTGGGCCCGGACGCGGTGCTGCCGCTGCCCGAGCACGGGCTCGCCCTGGTGCGCACCGAGGCGGTCGGCGGGCTGCCCGTACCGCCGCTGCCGGTCGCCGCGCTCGGGGCCGGGCCCGAGGTGCTGGTGCCCGCGCTGGCCGGTGAGGAGGAACGGGCGGTGGCGCTGCGCTGCGGCCTGCTGGGCGTCACCGGCGCCGGGTACGTCCGGCCGGACGGCGGCCACCTGCCGGGCGGGCTGCTGCTGCTCGACCCGCCGGTGCTCGCCGGCGTAGCGGTGCCGGCCGGCGCGCCGGTGCTGGACGCCCGCAGCGGCGCCGTGGTGGCGCTGGCCGTGCCCGCGCTGCGCGACCCGCAGTACGGCGGCGCGCTGCCCGCGGTACCGGCCGGTGGCGGCGCGGTCGTCGCCCCGCCGCTGGCCGAACTGCTGGCTCGCAACGCCGCGGCCGTGCCCGCCTACGGGACCGCGCTCAACCTGGCCGGGGTGCTGCGGCTGACCGCCGCGCAGCTGGCCGCCGCCGGGGCCGGACCCGGCCGGGTGGCCGGGCTCGCCGCCGACCGGGTCGACCGGCCCGACGGGCTGACCGGGGACGAACCGCCGGCCACCGTCACCGCGCTGGTCGGCGCCCCCGGCAGCGGGCGCTCCACCGAACTCGCCGCCCTCGCCGCCCGCCGCGCCGACGGCGCCCGGCCGCTGCCCACCCTCTGGCTGCGCGGCGCCGATCTGCTGGCCGAGGACCGCTCGCTCGCCGCCCCGGTGGAGCGGGCGCTGGCCGCCGCCGCGGCCGAACTGGGCATCCCGGCGCCCGCGCCGGAGCCGGTGGCGGCGCTGTGCGCGGCGGCCGGGCGGCCGCTGCTGGTGGTCCTGGACGGCCCCGAGGAGTCCCCGGCGCCGCAGGACCCGCGCTGGCTGCGCGGCGCCGGGGACTGGCTGACCGGCTGCGGGGCGCGGCTGCTGACCGCCTGCGGCGAGGAGGCCTGGGAGCGGCTGGCGGCCCAGAAGTGGGGCAGCGGCACGGACCGTACCCGGTGCGCGGACCAGCCGGAGCCGGGCGGCGACCTGGCCAGCGCCCCCACCGTCCGGATGGACGGCGCCGGCCCGGGCGCCCCGACCCTCGGCGGGCACCGGCTCGGCCCGCTGCCCGCCGAGGCGGCCGAGCGGGTGCGCCGCCGGTACGGGCTGCCGCCGGGCTGGCCGGCCGCCGCCGACGCGCGGCACCCGCTGGCCGCCCGGCTGGCCGGTGAGCTGTGGGCGGAGGGCCTGCGCGGGGAACCGGCGCGCCGGGGCGAGCTGTTCGGCGCCTACCTGGACCTGCGCTGCCTGCGGGTGGCCCAGCGGCTGGCCGAGGACGGCCGGCCGCGCCGCCCGGGCGCCCACCGCCGGGGCTCCGCCCGGCCCGCCGGGCCGTCCCACGGGCGGGTGCGGCGGCTGGCGGCGGCGGTGGCCGGGCGGGTGCACGAGGCGGCCCGGCGGATGCTCGGCGCCGAGCCGGGCGGGCTGGGCCGGGCCGCGTTCGAGGAGCTGTTCCCGGCGTCCGGCGGCTGGGCCACGGCCGTCCTCGCCGAGGGCTTGTTCGTCCCCGCCGGGCCCGGATTCCGGTTCGCGCACGGGGAGTTCGCGGACTGGCTGCAGGGTCTGCACCTGGACCTGGACGCCGCGCTGCGGATGCTGCTGGGCGAGACCGAGGACACGCCCCCCTCGCTCGCCGACGGGCTGGGGGCGTCTCCCGGCGGCCGGGCCGGGGGAGCGGGGCCCCACCCGCGCGGCGCGGTGCGCGCCGTCCCCCGGCACCGGATCGGCCCGGTCGCCGCCGCGCTGCGCCGGCTGGCCGAGACCTGGGGCGCGCCCGCCCTGGACCCGTGGCTGCACCGGCTCTGGCGCGCCCTGGACCTGCGCCCGTCGGGCAGCGAACCGGCCTGGTGGGCCTGCCGGTTGCTCACCGCCGGGCTGGCCGCCAGCCCCGATCCCGCCGAACACCGGGCACTGCTCGACCAGTTGGCGGGGCGGATCGCCGAACAGGCGGCCGCGGCGGGCGGGGTGGACGGGCTGCCGACGGCGGGGCTCGGGGCGTTCGGCCCGGCGTTCTGGACCGGGCTCGGTCTGCCCGTCGAGGCCGAACTCGCACTGCTGCGCCGCCTGGTGGCCGCCGACGGGCCCGGGCAGCCGTTCCTCGGCGCGGCGGCCGAGCGGCTGCGCGCCGACCCGGCCGCGGTGTTCCCGCTGCTCTGCGCCTGGTTCGACGACCCGCGCGGCCTGCCCGGCCGTCCCGGCCGCACCGTCGCCGACCTCGCCCACGACCTGCTGCACGCCCACCGCAGGCTCGCCCTGGACGAATTGGCCGACGCGCTGGCCGACGCCGCGCACCCGAGGGCGGACGCGCTGCTCACCGTGCTCGCGGTCGAGGAGCCCTCCGCGCTCTGCCGGGCGGTGGACCGCTGGAGCCATGACCGGAGGCCCGAGCGGCACGTCGCCGCCGCCGTGCACGCCCTGCGGGTCGCCCCGTACGCCGCCGGAGCCGCCGCCGGACTGCTGCGGTTCACCGCGCTGACCCTGCTCGCCCGCGAGGACGAACCGGGCCTGCACGGCGCCGCGCTCGCCCTGCTGGTCGGCGATCCGGAGACCCGGGCCGAGCACCTCCCCGCCGCGCTCGCACTGCACCGGGCGGGCGGCGACGCCTTCCTCACCCCCCGGGCGCTCGCCCCGGCCCTGGAGAGCGACCCGGAGCCCGTGCTGGCCGCGCTCGCCGACCGGCTGGCGGCCCCGGGCGCGGCCGCCGCCGAGACCCTGCGGGTACTGGCCGAGGCCCGCACCCCGGTGGCCACCCGGCGGGGCGCCGAACTGGCCGCCCGGCTGCTGCGCGACCACCCGGCGCTGGCCGGGCCGGTCGCCGTCGACTACCTGGGCCGCCGCCTGGAGCGCGCCGCGACCGCCGGCCCGGCCGCCCGGCTGGAGCTGCGGGTGCTGCTCGGCGGCGCGCTGGCCGCCCGTGCGGCGGGCGTGCGGCGGCCGTTCGCGCAGGTGCTGTCCGTCCCGGTGGCGGACCCGGCGGCGGACGCGCTGCGCTGCGAGTTGCTGGACACCCTGCTCGCCACCGAGACCGACCCGGCGGTGCTGACCGCGGCCGTGGAGCGGTTGGCCGAGCACTGCGCGGCCGAGAAGCCGGCCCGGGCCCGGGCGGTGCTGGCCCGGGCGACACCCGGCCTGCCGGCCGCCGACGAGCTGCTGGTGCGCTGCGCGGGCCGCTCGGCGGCGTTCGCGCAGCTGCTCACCCAGTGGCCGCGGGAGGCCGCCCCGACCCGGCCGGACGGCCCCCGGCTGGCCCGGATGCGCGCCCTGGCGGCGGCCGGCCGCGACCCGCAGTACGCCGCCGCCGAGGCGGAGCGGACCGCGCTCGGGCGGGCCGTACGGCCGCCGGTGCGCCCAACCCGTATTCCGGTGCCGGAGCAGGAGCAGGCGCATGGCACGCTATAGGGGTTCGGGTTTGAGCGTTTGAGCGTACAGAGGGTACGCGCCGTACGGAACAAGGAGCGGTCAGGGTGCAGCGCTGGCGTGGCCTGGAGGAGATCCCCGGTGACTGGGGACGCAGCGTCGTCACCATCGGCTCGTTCGACGGGGTGCACCGCGGGCATCAGCTGATCATCGGCCGGGCGGTCGAGCGCGCCCGCGAACTCGGCCTCCCCGCGGTCGTGGTGACCTTCGACCCGCACCCGCGCGAGGTCATCCGTCCGGGCAGCCACCCGGCGGTGCTCGCCCCGCAGGCGCGCCGCGCCGAGCTGATGGCGGGCCTCGGCGTGGACGCGGTGCTGGTGCTGCCGTTCACCCCGGAGCTGTCCCAGGAGTCGCCGGAGACCTTCGTCCGGCAGGTCCTGGTCGACGCGCTGCACGCCCGGGCCGTCGTCGAGGGCCCCAACTTCCGCTTCGGGCACCGGGCCGCCGGGGACGTCGCGCTGCTCGCCGAGCTGGGCCGGTCGGCCGGCTTCGACGTCGAGGTGGTCGACCTCCAGGTGAGCGGCACCGCCGGGGCCGGCGAGCCGTTCTCCTCCACCCTGACCCGGCGGCTGGTCGAGGCCGGGGACATGGCCGGCGCCGGCGAGGTGCTGGGCCGCCCGCACCGGGTCGAGGGCGTGGTGGTGCGCGGCGCGCAGCGCGGCCGTGAACTCGGCTACCCGACCGCCAACGTCGAGACCGTGCCGTACAGCGCGATCCCGGCCGACGGCGTGTACGCGGGCTGGCTGACCGCGGACGGCGAGCGGATGCCCGCCGCCATCTCGGTCGGCACCAACCCGACCTTCGACGGCACCGCGCGCACCGTCGAGGCGTACGCCATCGACCGGGTCGGCCTGGACCTGTACGGGCTGCACGTGGCCGTGGACTTCCTGGCCTACCTGCGCGGGATGGAGAAGTTCGACTCCATCGAGGCGCTGCTCGACCGGATGGCCGACGACGTCAAGCAGGCCCGCGAGCTGACCGACGGCGCCTGAGCGCCGCCGCGCCACGGGGAAGGGCCCGCCGACCTGGTGTCGGCGGGCCCTTCGGCGTCACTGCTGCGGGGGGCCGTAGCCGGGCGGCGGCTGGTAGCCGTCCGGCTGGGCCGGCGGGGCGGGCTGCGGCGGCTGGCCCTGGGCGGGCGGGTAGCCGTAGCCCGGGCCCGGCTGCGGCGCGGGCGGCTGCTGGGCGCCCGGCTGCGGCCAGGCCGCCGGGGCGGGGGGCTGCTGCGGGTAGCCGTACCCGGGCGGGGGCGGCGGGGCCTGGCCGGGCTGCGGCGCCCACGGCGCCCCGGGGGCCGGCTGGGCGGCCTGCCCCGGCTGCCCTGCGTACGGCTGTGGTTGCGGCTGCGGCTGGCCGGCCTGCGCCGGGTACGCCGCCGCCTGCGCCTGCTGCTGCCACCCGGACTGCTGGGCGGCGGCCTGCTGGGCCCGGATGATGTCCTCGCCGACCAGGGTGGCCAGCTCGAAGTAGGCCTCGCGGACCTTGGGCCGCATCATGTCGAGGTTGACCTCGGCGCCGGCCGCCAGGCTCTCGTCGAACGGCACCACGACCACCCCGCGGCAGCGGGTCTGGAAGTGCGCGACGATGTCCTCGACCTTGATCATCTTGCTGGTCTCGCGCACCCCGGAGACCACCGTGATGCTGCGCTGCACCAGGTCCGCGTAGCCGTGCGCGGAGAGCCAGTCCAGCGTGGTCGAGGCGCTGGAGGCGCCGTCCACGCTCGGGGTGGAGACGATGATCAGCTGGTCGGCGAGGTCCAGCACCCCACGCATCGCGCTGTACAGCAGGCCGGTGCCGGAGTCGGTCAGGATGATCGGGTACTGGCGGCCCAGCACCTCGATGACCTGGCGGTAGTCCGAGTCGTTGAACGTGGTCGAGACCGCCGGGTCGACGTCGTTCGCCAGGATCTCCAGGCCCGAGTTGAGGTCCTGCGAGGTGAACTGACGGATGTCCATGTAGCTGCGCAGGTGCGGGATGGCCGTCACCAGGTCGCGGATGGTCGCGCCGGTCTGGCGCTTGACCCGGCGGCCCAGGGTGCCGGCGTCCGGGTTGGCGTCGATCGCGATCACCTTGTCCTGGCGCTCGCTGGCCAGGGTCGCGCCGAGCGCGGTGGTGGTCGTGGTCTTGCCGACCCCGCCCTTGAGGCTGATCACGGCGATCCGGTAGCAGCTCATCACCGGGGTGCGGATGATCTCCAGCTTGCGGGACTTCTCGGCGGCCGCCGCCTTGCCGCCGAACTGGAAGCGCGGCTGCTGGCGCTGCTGCTTGGGCTGGCTGCGCAGCAGCCGGTCCGAGGACAGCTCGACCGCGGCGGTGTAGCCGAGCGGCGCGCCGTGCGCGACCTGCTGCGGGGCGGCGGACTGCTGGAACGCGACGGGCGGCGGCACGGCGGCGTCCTGCGCCGGCCACGGGTGCGCGGCGCCGGGCTGCGGGCCGGGCTGGGGCTGGGCCGCCGGCGGATAGCCGGCGGGCTGCGGCCAGCCGCCCTGGCGCGGGTCCACCGGCGCGGCGGGCTGCGGCTGCTGCGGCTGTACGGGCTGCGGCTGGGCGGCCCACGCGGCGGCCTGCGGGTCCTGCGGTTGCTGCTGCGGGGGCAGGTGCTGCGCGGGCGGCTGCGCGTACGACTGCGGCGGGACCGGCTGGGCGGGCTGCACCGGCTGCGGGGCCGGGCTCGGGTACGCGTACGGCTGCGGCGGTTGCTGCGGAGCCGGGACGGGCTGCGGCTGCGCCAGGGCCTCCGCCGTCGGCCAGCCCGGGGTGGGGCCGGGTGCCGGGAACGGGACGTGCTGCGCCTCGGCCTGGGCGGGCTGGACGGGCGGTGCGGGCTGGACGGGCGGTGCGGCCTGGACGGGCGGTGCGGCCTGGACGGGCGCGGGCGCCTGATCCGGCGTCGGGGCCGGGGCCGGGGCCGGAGCCGGGGCCTGAGCCGCCAGGGGGGTCTGGGGCGCCGGGGTCTGTGCCGCCGGGGTCTGGGCCGCCGGTGCGGCCTTGCCCACGTGCGGAGCCTCGGCCACCGGGGTCGGCGGCTGCGGCGGCGTCTGCACGGCGTCCGTCTGGACGTACCAGGACGGGGGAGTGTAGTCGGGCGCGTCGGACCAGTCGTCGTCGTCCTCCGCCGCGTTGTCGCCGACGTAGACGCCGTCCCGATCGCTGCTCACTAGGGCTCCCTCGTGTTCGCCGCCGCTGGTTTCCGCGGTGCCGTTGCCGCATCAAAGACTAGGCCGTGCGGCAACCCCCTTTGAAGGCGGCGTCGGATCCGGAGCGGACCTCCGGGCCCGGCGCCGCCGCTCAGTCCATCCGGCGCGGACCGCCGAGAACCTGCTGCTCGGCCTGCCCGGCCACGGCCCGTACGTACTGGCGCCGCATCCGCGTGGCCCACAGCGTCAGGTCGTCGCCGAGGGTGGGCAGCGCGGCGATGTCCTCCGGCGGGAGGGACAGCACCCGGCCGGTCAGTTCCGCCTCCTGCGGGGAGATCCGCTGCACGCCCACCAGGTCGGCCGCGTTGAGCACCCGGGCCGCGTTCGGGCCCAGGTACGGCAGCAGGGTCAGGGTGGTCTGCCAGGGAGCCGCGGAGAGCCGGCTGCGCGGCGGGCGGGCGCCGAGGTCGCGCACCACCAGCACCGGCGAGGTCACCGAGGCACCCTGCGGGCCGAGCCGGCCGACCTGGTGGACCGTCACGCACGGCTGCCCGCCGCCGGCGGCCTGCGCCAGCGGGCCCCACAGCTGCCCGCGCGCGGTCTCCACCGCGACCCGGGCGCCGATCGCGGCCGCCCGCAGCGCGATGACCTGCGCCGTCCACACGCCGCCGACCAGCACCAGGTCGTACGCGCTGGGCCGGAACAGGCCGAGCACCGCGGGCAGCCCCTGCGGGTCGGCGCCGATCACCACGCCGTCGTCGCCGACCGGGAAGGCCAGCGCCCCGAGGTCCGCGGCGTCGAGCACGTGCTTCTCCCGGCGCGGGCCGCGCAGCCCGAAGCCGGGCAGGATCCGCGTCCGCACCCGGGGCTGCTCGGCGCCGCGCTGCGGCCCGGGGGTCGGATAGGTCTGGTACGCCATCAGGACGCTCCTCCCAGCGGCAGGGTGGCGAGCACCCCGGGGGCCTGCTCCAGGTCGAGCCGGACCAGGCCGAGTCCGGCGCCCTGCGCCCGGGCTTCCACCTGGCGGCCGACCTGCGTCACCTCGCTCTCGCTGCGCCCGGTCACCCGCAGGTGCCCGCTGACCGTCACCGAGCCGCCGGTGCCGTGGCCGGCGGTCAGGCTGAAGGTGCTGGCCAGCGCGGGGGAGCCGGTGATCAGGTTGACCAGGTCCGGCGCGGCGATCCGGCCGGGGGTGCCGCCGGGGCGGCTGAGCTGCGGCCAGCGGGAGATCCAGTAGGTGCTGTGCCAGCGGTCGTCGATCCGCCAGAACCGGTTGCTCTCCTGGGTGCGGCGGGTGGTGCCGCCGCCGCTGCCGGTGCCCTGGCGCCCGGCCACCGCGAGCGGGTTGGCGCAGGTGGAGATGGCCAGCGCGGCGATCAGCTCGCGCTCGTCCAGCACGGTCGCGTTGAACCCGGCGCTGTTGAGCCGCCCGGCCAGCTGGTCGGTGACCCGCTGCAGCGCCTTGCGGGCGCCCTCCTCGCCGCCGCCGCGGGCCCGGACGGCGGTCGCGGCCCGCTCCGGGTCGAGCTTGAGCGCCACCCAGGTCAGCCGCAGCCCCGGGGTGGCGGTGCCGTCCGGCAGCTCCCGGTAGGCGCGGGCGGCCAGCGACTGCTCGGGCAGGTGCGGGGCCGGGGCCGGCTGGGTGTGCTGGACGAGCTGCACCGACTCCAGGGTGATGTCGTCCACCTTCAGCGCCGAGCAGATCACGTCCAGGGGCAGCGGCAGCGCGGTGCGCACCGGGCGCAGCGGCTGGTCCTTGGCCTGGACGAGCAGCACCGAGCTGAGGAAGGTGCCGTCGCCGACCATGCCGGTCTCCCGGCGGACCGGGCGGCCCCCGAAGTCGGCCTCGGTGGCGTGGGTGCAGGTGCGCAGCGCCGGTTCGAGCTCCAGCGTCGGGGCCAGCGCCGGGTCGGTGCCGGCCGGCGGCAGCGTGCTGCGGGCCCGCCGGCGGCGGGACTTGAGGGCGGCGCGCACCCGCAGCAGTTCGGGGATGGTCCGGCCGCGCAGCGGGATCACGGCGAGGACGACCAGGACCAGCGCGACGGCGCCGAAGCCGGCGGCGACCGGCCGGCTGATCGTCCAGCCCACCGCGACCAGCGCCGCCGCGACCTCGACCAGGACGAGCTGTTGGAGCTTCAGCCGGCCGCCGAGCAGGCCGGGCCGGGGGTTGACCGGGATCTGGACCGGCCCGCCACCGCCACCGCCGGGCTGCTGCGTGGGTGCGGTCCCGGTTGCGGGGCCGCCGCGCTGCGCCCGGCCGGAGCGGCGCGACCGCCCGCCCGTTGCCGAGTCGCGGCGTCCTGGAGCGGTCTGGTTTGGCATCCCCCGGGTGACCCTCTCTGCTCAGTTGCCGCGGCCCGGCTGGATGGTTCGCGGACCGTACCCGTACCGTACTCACCGTCTGCTGCCGCATCGTAGAGGGTTCGTGCGGGTTCGCGCCCGGCGGGTGCGGGCGGCGGGGCAGGCCGGTCCGACAATGTCCGACAAGGGGGACGACGAGGATGGCATCGCGCCGGGACGAGCTGAACGCGTACACCTTCGCCCGCAAGCGCACGGTGGGGGCCTTCCTGCTGCCCGGTGGCGGCGGCAGCGACGAGGACTCGCCGCGTCCGGTGAAGGCGGTGCTGCCGAGCGTCCTGGCCGGGGCCGTGGTGGTCGCCGGGTTCGGGCTGTGGGGGGTGTTCAAGCCCAGCGCGCCGCTGCACTGGGACGACGGCAAGAACGTCGTCCAGGGCAAGAAGTCGACCACCCGGTACGTGGTGCTGATCGACCCGGACGGCAAGACCAAGCGCCTGCACCAGGTCCTCAACATGTCCTCGGCGCGGCTGGTGCTGCCGGCCGACGCCAAGGTGGTGGTGGTCGACGACGGGGTGCTCGACAGCTACCCCAACCACGGCCCGACCATCGGCATCCCGTACGCGCCGGACAAGCTGCCGACGAGGGACAACGCGGACAAGCCGATGAAGTGGTCGGTCTGCGACCGCCCGGGCTCGGACGACAAGCAGGAGACCGTCAACCAGGCGGTGTTCGTGGCGGCCGGTCCGGACGCGGCGGCGCTGGGGGCCAAGGGCCGGATGCTCGGCCAGGACCAGCTGCTGCTGGTGCAGCAGGCGGACGAGCAGCAGGTCTCCGCGCAGCCGGCGCCGGGCCAGCCCGCCGCCAAGCCGGGGGACGCGAAGGTCTTCCTGGTCGACGCGCAGGGCCGCAAGCACGGGATCGGCTCGGCGCAGGCGGACGACAAGGAGCGCAAGGCGCTGATCACCGCGGTCTTCGGGCCCAACGCGGTGCCGCAGCGGGTCAAGCGCGAGTGGCTGGACACCCTGGTGACCGGCAGCCCGATCGCCTTCCCGAAGATCGACGGGGTGGCGGACAGCCCGAACCCCAACTCCTCGGTGGCGCTGGGCAACCAGTCCGACCGCCGGATCGGCCGGCTGGTGCACTACCAGGACCGCCACTACGTGGTCGGCAAGGACAGGCTCTACCTGGTGACGCCGTTCCAGGCGGAGCTGATCCGGCAGAACCCGGCCTACCAGGACCTCTACAAGTACGACGCCGACAAGAGGCCTCGCAGCGACGAGATGACCCCGGCCGACCACGCCTCGCTCGGCAGTGACACCCGGTTGCCGAACACCGGGGACGACTGGCCGCTGAAGTCCGGTGCGCCGGCCAACAACTGGCAGGACCGGCAGGACGCGCGCCTGGTCGTCTGCAGCACCTTCGACGGCGTCGCCGAGGACGGCCGCACGCCCCGGCGCAGCGTCTGGGCCGGGACGTCCTACCCGGCGGCGTACAACAACGGCGCGGGCGCCGCGTACGTGACGCCCGGTCACGGCCTCTTCTACCGTGCGCTGGACAACACGGCGGGCGGCTCCGGCACCGACTTCCTGATCACCGAGACCGGCCTGCGCTACTCCGTCCCGTCCAACGGCGACGGCGGCCGCGGTGCCACCGCCTCGCCGGGCGCGCAGCCGGGCCAGGGCGGCGCCCCGAGGACGCCCACCCCGCAGCCGAGCACCACCGCGCCGGACCAGCAGCAGCCCCCGCAGGACGAATCGGGCGCCAACCAGGCCCGGTTGGGCTACAAGGAGGTCCAGCCGCTCCCGGTTCCGCGCGAGTGGTCGGACCTGGTCCCGGCCGGTCCGCCGCTGACCGCGAAGAGCGCCGCCCAGCCGCAGAACGCCTGATCGGTCAAGCCCGGCAACGGACTTGGCCTCCGTGTCATGGTCTGGTAACTCCTCCGTGCTCGGTGTTGGGTGAGCTGCGTGTGCCGACTACAGTGCTCCTGGACATCACTCGGGTGATGTGGCAGGCGGGCTGCAAGGCCCTCCGCATACGCAATGTTTGTCTCATGGGGGACGGTGGAGCATGGCTCAGGGTCAGTTCACGATGACTGCGCAGGAGATGCTGGCTTTCGCCAAGCGGATCGAGGACGCGATCGGGAAGATCGAGGCCGAGCGGCAGAAGCTCATCAGCACGGTCGACGGCATCACCGGGGGCTGGCAGGGCCAGGCGGCGACCGCCTACAAGACCCTGCAGGACCAGGTCAACACCGACATCGCGAAGCTGAAGGAGTCGCTGAGCGCGATCCAGCACGCGATCGAGCTGACCACCAAGCACTACGCGAGCACCGAAGAGGAGCAGAAGGCGCTGTTCTCCAACGCCCAGAGCTGATCAGCCGCACCGCGCTGATCGCCGTTCTGTTCCGACCTTCCGCTCGGTGGGGCGCCCGCGGCTGAGCGCGGGGTGCTCCGCATCCTCGTCAAGGGAGACATCGTGTCCGACCACATCCTCGTCAACTTCGAGACCGTCCACCACGCGGCCGAGGAGGTGCGCGCCTCGGCCGGCCGCATCGACCACCTGCTGAACGACCTCAAGGGCGACGTCAACCGCATCGCCTCCAGCTGGCAGGGCGCGGCCCAGCAGGGCTACCAGGCCCACCAGGCCCAGTGGGACGCCCGCGCCTCCGACCTGCAGAAGGTCTGCGCGCAGATCGCGACCTCGCTGGACAACGCCGCGCAGAGCTACAAGACCACCGAGAACAACAACGCCAAGCTCTGGCAGAACTGACCGCGCGTTCCAGGCGGGAACGTCAGGGGGCGGGTGCCCGGACTCCGGGTGCCCGCCCCCGACGCGCGGCACGGGGTGGACGACATGAGGGGTGGCAGGGTGTCCGGACGCGGGTACCGGAAGGCGGCGGCGGCACTGGCCGCGCTCGCCGTGCTGGGCGGTCCGCTCGCGGCCCCGGCGTACGCCGACGGCCCCGGCCTGGCCGCCGCCGGCGACTGCCCCAAGTCCGCGCCCGACGTCCCGACCGTGCCGTGGTCGCTGCAGCGACTGCTGCTCGACGAACTCTGGCAGGGCGGGCGGACGACCGGCGTGGGGGTGACCGTCGCGGTCATCGACACCGGCGTGGACGACCAGAACCCGCAGCTGGCCGGCAAGGTCGTGGAGGGCGCCAGCCTGCTGGTCAACCGGGAGACCAAGGAAAGGGTCCCGGGCACTTCCAAGGACGACCCGGTCGGCCACGGCACCAAGGTCGCCGGCATCATCGCCGCCCGCCGTTACGACAAGACCGGCTTCGTCGGGCTCGCCCCCGACGCCATGATCCTGTCGATCCGCCAGAACGACAGCGACGGCAACGGCGACGTCTCCACGCTCGTCCAGGCCATCAACGAGGCGATCAAGGCCCAGACCAAGGTCATCAACATCTCCCAGGACGTCCGCGGCGCCGGCACCGCGGGCTTCGGCGGCTACCAGGAGCTGAAGGCCGCCGTCCAGGCCGCCGAGGACAACGGCATCGTGGTGGTCGCCTCCACCGGCAACGACGGCAAGGAGGGCGACACCTACCCCGCCGCGTTCCCGACCGTGCTCGCCGTCGGCGCCTCCGACCGCAACAACGAGCGCGCCCCGTTCTCCCAGTACGGCTCCTTCGTGAAGGTCGCCGCACCCGGCGTCGACATGCTCTCCACCGTCCCCAGGGGCGGCCAGTGCGTCGACAACGGCACCAGCTTCTCCGCCCCGTACGTCTCCGGGCTCGCCGCGCTGCTGGTCGGCGCCCACCCGAACTGGAAGCCGGCCCAGGTGCGGGCCTGGATCGAGCAGACCGCCCAGCGCACCCAGCGCGACCCGGACCAGTTCATCGGCTGGGGCGTGGTCGACCCGGTCAAGGCCGTCACCAAGGCGCCCGAGAGCGCGCCGTTCACCGCCACCCCGGACGCCCCCGTCCAGCTGGCCGCCGCCCCGATCGTGCCCCGGCCGGTCGGCCTCGGCGAGACCCAGGCCGACCGCGACGGCCGCACCGCGACGTACGTCCTCGGCGTCGGGGCGCTGCTGGTCGCGCTGCTCATCGGCGGCGGCGTCGTCCTGCGTGACCACCGCCGCAGGTCCGCCGACTGATCCGGGTGCACGGCACCTGACCGGTGCCCGGGGAGTGCGCGGAAGAATCCTCTGAAACGCCTGTAACACCGTGGGCCGCTCGCCGCATCCAAGAGGTGTCAGGGAGCGCGGACACGGGGGCGGGGCACGCATGGGGCGGATCGGGGCGGGCCGGGAGGCCAAGGACGCCGAGTTCCTGGAACTGGTGTCCAGTCGTACCGGCCACCTGTACCGCTCGGCCTGCCTGCTGACCAGCGGCGACACCCACTACGCCGAGGACCTCGTCCAGGAGGCCCTCAGCCGGATGTACGTGCTCTGGCGGCGCAGCGCCTGGACGGGCGGCCGGGACCGGATCGACAACCCGGCCGCCTACACCCACACCGTGATGGTGCGCACCTTCCTCGCCCAGCAGCGCCGTCGCTCCAGCGGCGAGCGCCCCACCGAGGCCCTGCCCGAGCCGGCGGGGCGGGAGGCGGACAGCACCCTGCGGCTGACCCTCCTCGACGCCCTCGGCCGGATGCCGGCCAAGGACCGCGCCGTCCTGGTGCTGCGCTACTGGGAGGACCGCAGCGTCGAGGAGACCGCCGAGGTGCTGCGCGTCTCCTCCGGCGCGGTCCGCACCCGTACCAGCCGGGCCCTGGCCCGGCTGCGCACCCTGCTCGGCGACTCGCTGGCCGAGTTCGCCGCCCGCTGACCACTTTCGTAATCCGTGACGCAAGGAGACGGTGATCACCCATGTCCGAACCGGACAAGTTCGAGGACGATCTTCTCTACGCCATCACCCGCACGGGTGAGGGTTTCCGCACCGAGCAGTCCGACCTGGTCGCGGGCGGGTACCAGCGCGGCCGCCGCCGCTGGCGCCGCCGCTCGACCGTCGCGGTGGTGGGCGGCGCGGCCGCGCTGGCCCTGGTGGGCACCGGCGCGGTGTACCTCACCGGCTCCTCCCCGTCGAGCACGGCGACGGTGAGCGCGGCCGCCGCCCCGAGCACGGCCGGCGGCGCGGGCAGCGCCACCGGCTCGGCGACCCCGGCCTCCGCCTCGTCCGCCTCGGCGGCGCCCGCGGTCACCGGCGACGAGGTGCTGGCCGCCTTCCAGGCCCTGCTCCCCAAGGGCGAGACCACCGACGCCAAGGGCCGAGGCACGAACGACGGGCCGGCGAAGGGCACCTTCGCGGGCGCGGACCTGGTGTTCGACGACGGCCACGGCAAGTCGCTGCTCCAGATCGGGATCCAGAAGCACCGCAACGGGCAGACCCAGGACCGCTCCTGCCCGGACGCCAAGATCAACCGGATCGACTCGTGCGCGGTCACCACGCTGGCGGACGGCTCCAAGCTGTTCCTCAGCCAGGGCTACGAGTACCCGGACGGCCGTGCCACCACCAAGGAGTGGCTGGCGGTGCTGACCGGGCCGGACGGCCGGGAGATCATGATGAGCGAGTGGAACGCGGCGCAGGAGAAGGGCTCGCCCGACAGCCGCCCCAACCCGCCGCTCACCCTGGACCAGTTGAAGGCCGTCGTCACCGACAAGTCCTGGGACCGGATCGTCGCGGCGCTCCAGCCCGACGGTGTCGACAACTCGCAGCAGGACCCCGGGCTGTCCCTGGACGACCGTAAGGCGGTCCTGGCCAAGCTGCTGCCCGCCGGCGTGACCGTGACCAAGATCGACGGTAACGAGGTCCTCGCCGAGGTCCAGCTGGCCCAGGGGACGACCACCGGATCGCTGCTCCTGCGGGTGCAGAAGCTGGTCCAACAGCCGGGCGATCCGACGACGGAGAAGCTGTTCGAGGGCGCGACCGTCCTTCCCGAAGGGGGCAGGCTCAAGCTCTACGGCCCGGGCACGTCCAACCCGAAGAACCAGCAGATGGCGGACCTCCTGCGGGGTGACCTGCGCGTCATGGCCGCCCAGGGGGCGACCGGCAAGCCGCTGCTCACCCTGGATCAGCTGAAGGCGATCGCCACCAGCCCGGAGTGGAAGCTCAAGAAGTAACGCGAGACGAGAAGTGGCAGTGCCCCGGGCCGGGGGAGCCCGGGGCACTGCCGTGTGGGGGAGGGGTGGGGGTCAGGACTGCTGGTCCTCGGGCAGGCTGATCACCCAGCGGGTGTCCTGCCGGGGGCGCAGGTAGAACAGCCAGTAGAGGGTGGCGGCGGCGGTGATGCCGCCGGTCCACAGCAGGGGCTCGGTGTCCAGCTGGGTCATCACGTACACCAGGACGGCGATCAGCACCACCGGGACGGCCGGCCACAGCGGCATCCGCCAGGCGGCGGCGTGCTTGTGGTGGGCGCGGCGGGAGAGCAGCGCGGCGATCGCGACCAGCAGGTACATCCCGGTGACGGCGACGCCGGTGATGTTGCTGAGCAGCGCGCCCTTGACGAAGCAGAGCGCGGCGCCGGGCAGGCCGACGGCCAGGGTGGCGACCCACGGGGAGCCGAACCGGCCGAGGGTGCCGAAGGCCTTGTTGACCGGCTCGGGCCAGGCCTTGTCGCGGGCGGAGGCGAACAGCACCCGGGAGTTCTGGATGACCATGACGATGCCGGCGTTGATGATGGCCAGCGCGACGCAGAGGCTGATGAAGGTGCCGACCGCGGAGTTGCTCCACGCGGTGACCATGCCGGAGATGTCGCCGGAGCTCAGGGTCTGCAGGTCGGGGGCGCCCATGGTGATGGCGACGACCGGGACCAGGATGACGGCGGAGGAGATGCCGAGCGTCCACAGCACGGTGCGGGAGACGTTGCGGCGGGGGTTCTCCAGCTCCTCGGAGAGGTAGACGGCGGTGGAGAAGCCCTGGGTGATGAACAGGGCGATGCCGAGCGCGCCGACGATGGCGCCGATGCTCACCGTGGTGGTGGCGCCGCCGTCCCCGGTGACCACGCCGTGCAGCAGGCTGGGGGCGCCGCTGTTGGCGTGGGAGAAGCCGAGCACCGAGACGACGCCGGCCGCGATGACCTCCAGGACCAGGAAGACGCCGGTGATCCAGGCGTTGGCGCGCAGGTCGAGCAGGCCGGCCAGGGTGGCGGCGAGCATCACGGCGGCGCCGGTCATGGCCTTGTCGAGGTGCAGCACGGGGGCGAGGTAGTCGGCGGTGCCGAGGGCGATGACCGAGGGGACGATCATCACCACGATCAGCGAGAGCACGAAGACCAGCCAGCCGGCCAGCCGTCCGGCCAGGGTGCCGACCATCGCGTACTCGCCGCCGGCGCTGGGGATCAGGGTGCCGAGCTCGGAGTAGCAGAACGCGACGGCGACGCACAGGACGGTGCCGATGGCGATGGCCAGGGCGGTGGCGCTGCCGATGCTGGAGAACAGCTCCGGCACGATCACGAAGAGTGTGGAAGCCGGGGTGACGCAGGACAGCGTGAGCAGTGTCCCGCCCACGACGCCGATCGAGCGCTTGAGCTGCTGGGGCGCGGCGCCGGTGTCGGCCGTCGCGGTGGTCGCGGCGCGTGGCGGGCGAAGCGTGTCGGTCATGTGGCTTCCGATCGACTCTGTGCGGTCCTGTGGGTGGGAGCGGTATCGCCTCCGCTGGCTGGCTGCTCGGGTTCTGGTCCGGTCGCTCCTGGGGCGCAATGGAACCTTGGCGTATTGATTGCGTCAATGGCTCGAATGCTTCGGAATCCGTTGCGCGGAAGGGCATAAACATGCGATCCGATGATCACGCACGGTCATTGTGAGGTTTGTCCGACTTGTTACCTCTGCCACATTGCACTTGAATCCAAGGTGAACGGAGTGTTGCAGACCGCCATTCAAAGGTGCTGGCGGAGTCGGAAGGCGATACGTCCAGGCGCCCCCGCGGGCCGCCGCAACCCCCGGGCGGGGTACGAGAACCGCAGCCCCGCCCCGGAAAGATCTAGGTAACGTTTCGACACCTGGGACGCGAAAGGGGCCGGGCTCCTGCGAGCCCGACCCCTCGATCACTGTCCGTAGTCGTCGGCGTGGTGGCGTCGGCGTCCTCACGCCAGCGGCAGCCAGCCCGTCTGGACCATCTGCCCGCCGGTCGCCCGGCGCGACACGTACACCCCGCGGCCCGGCGGCAGCGGCATC
Source organism: Kitasatospora sp. NPDC087861 (assembly GCF_044742585.1). NCBI lineage: Bacteria > Bacillati > Actinomycetota > Actinomycetes > Kitasatosporales > Streptomycetaceae > Kitasatospora > Kitasatospora sp. NPDC087861. The sequence goes on along the minus strand of NZ_JBIUUS010000034.1, from coordinate 15,664 downwards.
GGCTTGACCGTCCCCAGCAGCGCGCCCTCGTCCCGGTTCCCGGAGAGGATCACGCCCTGCCCGCCCAGCTCGCGCATCCGCTGCAGCACCGGCTCGTACAGCGAGCGGCCGGCGCCGCCCGCGCTGCGGGCCACGATCACCCGCAGGCCGATGTCCCGGGCGAACGGCAGGAACTCCGCCAGCGGCGCCAGCGGGTTGCCCGAGCTCGTCGCGACCAGCTCGTAGTCGTCCACGATCACGAACATGTCCTTGCCGCTGTACCAGCTGCGGTTGCGCAGCTGCTCGGCGGTCACGTCCGGGCCCGGCAGGCGGCGCGCGCAGGCCCCGCGCAGCATGTCCACGATGGTCGCCATGGCCGGCTGCGCGGCCGCGTACTCCACCAGGTACTCCGGCGGCACGGTGCCCAGCAGCGCGCGCCGGTAGTCGCCGACCACGATGCCCGCCTGGTCCGGGGTGTACCGCTCGGTGATCTGCTTGATCAGCATCCGCAGCAGCGCGGACTTCCCCGACTCGGTGTCGCCGAAGACGATGAACAGCGGGTCGGTCTCGAAGTTCACGAACGCCGGCGCCAGCTCGGCCTCGTCCACGCCGAAGGCGATCCCGCGCTCCGGGTGCTCGAAGCCCTTCGGCAGCGAGGCCCCGTCCAGGACGGCCGGCAGCATCCGCACCTGCGGCGCGCGCGGGCCGCTCCAGGCCCCGGCGACGGCGGTGACCAGGCCGGCCACCCCGTCCTGCAGGTCCTCCACCGTGGAGGCGCCGTCCAGCCGCGGCAGGCCGGACAGGAAGTGCAGCCGCTCCGGGGTGATGCCGCGCCCGGCCAGCGCCGGGACGTTCTGCGCCACCCGGCGGTCGACCTCGGACTCCATCGCGTCGCCGAGCTTCAGCTCGGTCCGGTTCTGCAACAGGTCCTTCAGCGCCGGACGCACCTCCGCGTACCGGGCCGCGGTGACGATCAGGTGGACGCCGTAGCCGAGGCCGCGCTGGGCGATGTCGCCGATCACCGGCTCCAGCGCCTCGAACTCCTGCTTGAAGGTGTTCCAGCCGTCGATCACCAGGAACACGTCGCCGAACGCCTCGTCCGGCAGCTGCCCGGCTGCCCGGCGGGCCCGGTACGTCCCGATGGTGTCGATGCCCGCGGCCCGGAACAGCTCCTCGCGCCGGTTCAGCACCCCGTGCACCTCGGAGACCATCCGGCGCACCTTGTCGACGTCCAGGCGCCCGGCCACCCCGCCGACGTGCGGCAGCCCGGCCAGCGACTGGAAGCTGCCCGCGCCGAAGTCCAGCAGGTAGAACTGCACCTCCAGCGGGGTGTGGGTGAGCCCGAACGAGGCCACCGTGGTGCGCACCACCGTCGACTTGCCCGAGCGCGGGCCGCCCACGATCAGGCCGTGGCCGGCCGCCCCCGCGTAGTCGACCGCCAGGATGTCGGTCTTCTGCTCGCGCGGCTTGTCCACGATGCTGATCGGCACCCGCAGTCGGCCCACCGGGAAGCCGGGCGCGGTCAGCCCGCGCTCCGGCACCACCTGCAGCGGCGGCAGCAGGTGGTCCATGCTCGGCGCCTCCTCCAGCGGCGGCAGCCACACCTGGTGCGCGGCCGGGCCCTGGCCCGCCATCCGCTGCACGAACACGTCCAGCACGGTGTCGACCAGCGCGTCGTCCTGCTCCGGGGCCCGCGGCGCCTCCTCCTCCACGGTCGGCTCCGGCAGGTCCACCCGGGCCGCGGTGAACAGCACCGGGCGGGCGTTCACCCGCCGCCCGCCGGTCGACCGCTGCTGCCCCGGCGCCCGGTAGGGCCCCGAGACGTACGCGGCCTTGAACCGGTCCATCACGTCCTCGCCGAACTTGAGGTAGCCGACCCCCGGCACCGGCGGCAGGTGGTAGGCGTCCGGCACGCCGATCGCCGCCCGGGACTCGGCCGCGGAGAAGGTGCGCAGGCCGATCCGGTAGGAGAGGTAGGTGTCCAGGCCGCGCAGCTTGCCCTCCTCCAGGCGCTGCGAGGCCAGCAGCAGGTGCACCCCCAGGGACCGGCCGATCCGGCCGATCTGGATGAACATCTCGATGAAGTCCGGCTTGGCGGTGAGCAGTTCGGAGAACTCGTCGATGATCAGCACCAGCGAGGGCAGCGGGTCCAGCGCCGCGCCGGCCGCCCGGGCCCGCTCGTACTCGTGGATGTTGGCGTAGTTGCCCGCCGAGCGCAGCAGCTCCTGGCGGCGGTGCAGCTCGCCCTCGATCGCGTCCCGCATGCGGTCGACCAGGGTGAGCTCGCCCTCCAGGTTGGTGATCACCGCGGAGGTGTGCGGCATGTCCGTCATGCCGGAGAAGGTCGCACCGCCCTTGAAGTCGGCGAGGACGAAGTTCAGGATCTCCGAGGAGTGCGTCATCGCCAGCGCCAGCACCAGGGTGCGCAGCAGCTCCGACTTGCCGGAGCCGGTCGCGCCCACGCACAGGCCGTGCGGGCCCATGCCCTCCAGCGCGGCCTCCTTGATGTCCAGGTAGACGTGCTCGCCGTTCGCGCCGACCCCGATCGGCACCCGCATCCGCTCGTGCTGCGCGCGCGGCCGCCAGCTGCGCGTCACGTCGAAGGAGCCCGGATCGCCCGAGCTCATCAGGTCGGTGAAGTCCAGGTTCGACAGCAGCGGCTCGTCGTCCCCGCCGGCCGAGATCCGGTACGGCGCCAACTGCCGTGCCAGCGCCTCGGACTGCCAGACCGAGAGCAGGTCCGGCTTGCCGGTGTACGTCGCGCCGGAGGCCGAGCGCAGCTCCAGCTCCTGCGGGCCGACCGTCACCATCAGGTGCCCGCTCGGCTCGTCCAGGTCGCCCGGCACCACCTCGATGACAGTCACCCCCTGCACCCCCTCGGGGCTCGCCAGCAGCGAGTCGTGCGGCACCCCGGCGCCGTCCATCACCACCACCAGGTGCGGCTGGTCCGGCGCGGGCGCCGCGTCCCGGACGAACCGCTGGCGGCCGGCCAGCTCGTCCTGCAACAGGAACTCCAGCTCGGCCAGGTCGGTGGCGATCAGCCGGCGCGAACCCGCGCCGTCGGCCTCCTTGCGGTGCTGGTTGTGCGGGAGCCACTTGGTCCACTCCCACTCCTCCGCCGCGCCCGGGGCCGCGGCCACCGCGACCAGCAGGTCGTCCGGCGAGTGCAGAGTGGTCAGTTGGGCGATCATCGCGCGCACGTTGCCGTACACCGAGTCCGCGTCCCCGCACACCGTGATGTGGTAGAAGGCGCGCAGCGACACCGCCAACGGCAGGTCCTGCAGCGTGCCGTGCGCCTTCAGGAAGGAGTGCATCGCGGCAGCCGACAGCGGCTCCAGCTCGTCCATCGGCGCGGTCTGCGGAGCCACCAGCGGCGTCGACAGCTGCACCGGGCCCAGACCCACCCGGATCTGCGCGAAGTCGCCGTCCCCGGTCCGGCGCTCCCACAGCCGCCGGCCGTCCGCCACGATCGACCACAGCTGGTCCGGCGCCGGGTTCAGGAACAGCAGTGCGCCGCGCTGGCGCTCCGCCGTGCGGCGCACCTGGCGGCGCATCTGCTGCAGGTACTTGAGGTAGTCGCGCCGCTCGTCCGCCATCGCGGTCGAACCGCCCCTGCGGGCCCGCATGATCTGCGCCAGCACCATGCCGACCGTCGAGGCGATCATCAGACCGCCCATGATCTTCATCGGGGCCGCCGCGCCCGGCGAGAAGAAGAACACCGCCGAGCCGCCCATGCCGAGCATCGGCAGGATGCTCATCAGCCAGTCCTCGCGGCCCTGCCGGGGCAGTTCGGGCGGGGTCACCAGCTCCACCGGCTCGTCCGGCACCGCCGGCGGATAGGCCCTGGCCGGGCGCTTGACCGTGATCACACCCATGTGTCATCCACCCCGCGGCGTCGATCGATCACTTCGGCATCAGCCCTCATGCAACTGGACCCGTACGGTTCGTACGGGTTTCACGCGGGCGAGGACGCGCCACACGGCGCCGCCCCCCGTACCGCGCGCAGGGGCCGATCCTAACGGTCGCCCCCGCACCGCCCGCCAGGCCCCGACCCCGTACCGCCTACCCGGGCCCCGGCCCGGACCGGCGCCGGGCACGAACCGACCGGGTAGGGTAACGCCGCGCCAACTGGTGGCCCGCCCGGGCCGGTTCCACGGACCGCCGGCCACCGCGCAGCAGCCGTACCGACCGCCGCCGTGCCGCGGCACCGCCGACCAGCGGCACCGTCAACAAGGGGGAGCGCCCAGTGCGTCGAAGGATCGAGGTGCGGCGATGAGCAGTCCCGCTGCGACCGGCTACTGCCGGGTCACCGTCGTCGCCCCGGACCGCCGGATCGACGTCGCCCTGCCCGAGGACGTCCCGCTCGCGGACGTCTACCCCGAGGTGCTGCGCCTGGCCAACCAGACCCAGCCCGACGGCGCACCCACCGGCTTCCACCTGGTCCGCCGCGACGGCACCGTCCTCGACAGCGGCCTGCCGCTCGCCGCCCAGCAGGTCCGCGACGGAGACCTGCTCGCGCTGCGCCCCTTCGCCGAGTCCCTCCCGCCAGCCGTCTACGACGACGTCGCCGACGCGATCGCCAGCGCCGTCGAGACCGACCGCCGGTTCTGGAGCGCCGAACTCATGCGGGCCTTCGGCCTGATCGGCGCCGGAGTGCTGCTCACCCTGCTCGGCTTCGCGCTCTGGTTCGCCGACCTGCGCCACGACATGCACGGCCTGCCCGGGGTCCTGGCCGGCGTCACCGCCGTCGTCCTCACCGCGCTGGCCGCCGTCCGCGCCCGGGTCTACCAGGACGCCCACGCCGCCCTCGCGCTCGGCCTCGGCGCCCTGCCGCACGCCATGATCGGCGGCAGCGGCCTGCTCCCCGTCGCCCACCCGTGGGACGGCCCCGGCCGGCTCCAGTTCCTGGCCGGCTGCGTCACCGTCCTCGTGGTCGCCGTGCTGCTCGTCGGCCTGCTGCCGGAGAAGGACGCGGTGTTCGTCGCCGCCGCCCTGGTCGCGGCCGCCGGCGCGCTCGCCACCTTCGCCGCCGTCCTGCTGCCGGACACCCCGGCCGGGCACATCGCCGCCGTCACCGGCGTCACCGCCGTCGCGGCCGTCGGCTTCCTGCCCAGCCTCTCCGCCCGCTTCGCCCGGCTGCCCGTCGGCTTCAGCGCCCCCGGCCAGACCCGCACCCGCAGCCGCGACTACGACGAGCAGGCCGAGCGCGCCGAGGCCGTCCAGTACGAGCGGATCGCCCACCAGGCCCGCCGCGGCCACGAGGTCCTGGTCGGCCTGGTCGGCGGTTGCTCCGCGGTCGTGGTCGGCTCCTGCGCCGTCCTCGGCTTCACCGACAAGACGTTCCCCGAGCTGCTCGAGCTCGCCCTGGGCCTGGCCACGATGCTGCGCGCCCGGCTGTTCCGCTACACCGCGCAGGTCTTCAGCCTCACCATCGCCGGACTGCTCGGCCTGTCCCTGCTGATCGTCGGCCTGTCCCTGCACACGCCGCAGTTCATCCTGCGCGCCGCCAGCTCCACCGAGGTCGACCTGCGCACCATCTGGCTGGCCGCCTCCATCGCGTTCGGCGCCGCACTGCTCGCCGCGATCGCCCTGGTGGTGCCGCGGCTCGGCGTCTCCCCGTTCTGGGGGCGCATCCTGGACCTGGTCGACAGCCTCACCCTGATCTCCCTCGTCCCGCTGGCGCTCGCCGTCCTGGACATCTACCGGCTGGTCCGCGGCGCCACCAGCTGACCGCCCCGAGCCGACCGCCCCGACCGCCCGGCTGCCCGCCCACCCGGACCGGACCGGCCCGGGTGGGCGGCACTGGTACCCTTGGCCTTCGAGCGCAGCCGTGTGTCCGCCCCCGGTGGGTCGCAGACCGCCGGCCGTGCTCCGTCACGACACCGAGTTCTCGATGAGTCCTGTGTTGTCGACCAGGACCGCTCGGTAGACCTTGAAGGAGTTGCAGTGGCTCTCGCCTCTGACGTCAAGAAGCAGATCATCGCCGAATTCGGCACCAAGGAGGGCGACACCGGCTCCCCCGAGGTCCAGGTGGCCATGCTCTCCCGTCGTATCTCGGACCTGACCGAGCACCTCAAGACCCACAAGCACGACCACCACTCGCGTCGTGGCCTGCTGATCCTGGTCGGCCAGCGTCGCCGCCTGCTGCAGTACCTGGCCAAGAAGGACATCGAGCGCTTCCGTACGCTCGTCGACCGTCTCGGCATCCGCCGCGGTGCCGCCGGCGGCGCCCGCTAAGCACGCCGCTCGGGGCGGCTCCCCACACCGGGGAGCCGCCCCTCGCGCGTATGCCGCGGCCGTGCCGGACCGCGGCGCCCGGACATAACAACTCGCGCGCACCTCCCCTGGTGGCCGAGGATTGCACCGTAGGGTTGTGGGCATGCCGGGTGATGGCGCACCAGCGCGCCACCCGGGCAGAAGGACCCGAACCCCCCGCGGGCCGAAGGCTTCAAACGGAAGCCGCCCGCATCCGAGAGAGCGTCCAGACGCGGACCGCCCGCCCCGGCCCGGCAGCCGTGAGGCGCCGGTCCTCGGTAGTGGCCCCCGGAAGCCCCGCAGACCGAGCGGAGCACCCCGGAGGCTTCGATCGAAGACCGGCCCGACTGCCACCTCCCTGACGGGAGGACCCAGGGCCAGCCGGCAGGCAGCGCGGGGACGCTCTCCCGGAGACGTACGAAAGAGGAGATCTTCCAGGTGGAAGAGAACGTGTTCTACGCCGAGGCCGTGATCGACAACGGTTCCTTCGGCACCCGTACCATCCGCTTCGAGACCGGCCGTCTGGCCCGTCAGGCCGCCGGCTCCGCCGTGGCCTACCTGGACGACGACACCATGGTGCTGTCGGCCACCAGCGCGTCCAAGCAGCCGAAGGAGCACTTCGACTTCTTCCCGCTGACCGTGGACGTCGAGGAGCGGATGTACGCCGCGGGCCGGATCCCCGGCTCGTTCTTCCGTCGTGAGGGCCGGCCCTCCGAGGACGCGATCCTCACCTGCCGCCTGATCGACCGCCCGCTGCGCCCGTCCTTCGTCAAGGGCCTGCGCAACGAGGTTCAGGTCGTCTGCACCGTGATGGCGCTCAACCCCGACCACCTGTACGACGTGGTGGCCATCAACGCCGCCTCCGCGTCCACCCAGCTGGCCGGCCTGCCGTTCTCCGGCCCGATCGGCGGCGTCCGCGTCGCGCTGATCAAGGGCCAGTGGGTGGCCTTCCCGACCCACAGCGAGCTGGAGTCGGCCGTCTTCGACATGGTCGTCGCCGGTCGCGTCCTGCCGGACGGCGACGTTGCGATCATGATGGTCGAGGCCGAGGCCACCGACAAGACCATCAAGCTGGTCGCCGACGGCGCCGAGGCCCCGACCGAGGACGTCGTCGCCGCCGGTCTGGACGCCGCCAAGCCGTTCATCAAGGTGCTGTGCGCCGCCCAGGCCCAGCTCGCCGCCCAGGCCGCCAAGCCGACCGGCGAGTTCCCGGTCTTCCTGGACTACCAGGACGACGTGCTCGCCGCGCTGACCGCCGCCGTCAAGGACGAGCTCGCGCAGGCCCTCACCATCCCGGGCAAGCAGGAGCGCAACAACGAGCTGGACCGCGTCAAGGCGCTGGCCGCCGAGAAGCTGCTCCCCGAGTTCGAGGGCCGCGAGAAGGAGATCAGCGCCGCCTACAACGCGCTGACCAAGAAGATCGTCCGCGAGCGCGTCATCAAGGACAAGGTCCGCATCGACGGCCGCGGTGTCACCGACATCCGCACCCTGGCCGCCGAGGTCGAGGCCATCCCGCGCGTTCACGGCTCGGCCCTGTTCGAGCGTGGCGAGACCCAGATCCTGGGCGTCACCACCCTGAACATGCTGCGCATGGAGCAGCAGCTGGACACGCTCTCCCCGGAGACGCGTCGCCGCTACATGCACAACTACAACTTCCCGCCGTACTCGGTCGGCGAGACCGGCCGCGTGGGTGCGCCCAAGCGCCGCGAGATCGGCCACGGCGCGCTGGCGGAGCGGGCGATCATCCCCGTGCTGCCCTCCCGCGAGGAGTTCCCGTACGCTATCCGCCAGGTCTCCGAGGCGCTCGGCTCCAACGGCTCCACCTCGATGGGCTCGGTCTGCGCCTCCACCATGTCGCTGCTGAACGCCGGTGTGCCGCTGAAGGCCGCCGTCGCCGGTATCGCCATGGGCCTGATCTCCCAGGAGGTCGACGGTGAGACCCACTACGTCGCGCTGACCGACATCCTCGGTGCCGAGGACGCGTACGGCGACATGGACTTCAAGGTCGCCGGTACCCGCAACTTCATCACCGCGCTGCAGCTGGACACCAAGCTCAACGGCATCCCGGCGTCGGTGCTCGGCGCCGCGCTGAAGCAGGCCCGCGACGCCCGCATGCACATCCTCGACGTGATGAACGAGGCCATCGACTCTCCGGACGAGATGTCCCCGAACGCGCCGCGCATCATCACCATCAAGATCCCGGTGGACAAGATCGGTGAGGTCATCGGCCCCAAGGGCAAGATGATCAACCAGATCCAGGAGGACACCGGCGCCGAGATCACGATCGAGGACGACGGCACCATCTACATCGGTGCCGCCGACGGACCGGCCGCCGAGGCCGCCCGCACCACGATCAACCAGATCGCCAACCCGACCATGCCGGAGGTCGGCGAGCGCTACCTGGGCACCGTGGTCAAGACCACGACGTTCGGCGCGTTCGTCTCGCTCATGCCGGGCAAGGACGGCCTGCTGCACATCTCGCAGATCCGCAAGCTGGCCGGCGGCAAGCGCGTCGAGAACGTCGAGGACGTCCTCGGTGTCGGCGCCAAGGTCCAGGTCGAGATCGCCGAGATCGACCCGCGCGGCAAGCTCTCCCTGATCCCGGTCGTCGAGGGCGAGGAAGGCGGCGAGGCCGCTTCCGAGTGAAGCGCCGCTAGCTGACCCCTTGCGGCCCGTACGCCTCCCGGCGTGCGGGCCGCACCCTGTTGCCCCGCGTTCGTCCGTGCGTTCCCACGCGCGTTTCCTCTGGAGGTACCCCCCGTGGCTCAGGCCCCGGCGGCGAAGCAGCGCCCCGGCACCACCCGGACCCTGCTCAAGGGCGCCGACGGCGCCGGCACGGTGCGCCGCACCGTCCTCCCCGGCGGCCTTCGGGTCGTCACCGAAACCCTGCCGACGGTGCGCTCCGCGACCTTCGGCATCTGGGTCGGCGTCGGCTCGCGGGACGAGACCCCGCAGCTGAACGGCGCCACCCACTACCTGGAGCACCTGCTCTTCAAGGGCACCGAGCGGCGCAGCGCGCTGGACATCTCGGCCGCCCTGGACGCGGTCGGCGGCGAGATGAACGCCTTCACCGCGAAGGAGAACACCTGCTACTACGCCCGGGTCCTGGACACCGACCTGCCGCTGGCCATCGACGTGGTCTGCGACATGGTCACCGGCTCGCTGATCCGCTCCGAGGACGTCGACTCCGAGCGCGGCGTCATCCTCGAGGAGATGGCGATGGCCGAGGACGACCCGGGCGACGTGGTGCACGACCTGTTCGCCAAGGTGATCTTCGGCAGCGGCCCGCTCGGCCGCCCGATCCTCGGCACCCAGGAGACCATCAAGGCGCTCACCCGGGACCAGATCGCCGGCTTCTACCGCCGCCGCTACCGGCCCGAGAACCTGGTCGTCTCCGCCGCCGGCAACCTCGACCACCGCAAGGTGGTCAAGCAGGTCGAGCAGGCCTTCGCGCCGGTGCTGGCCCAGTCCACCGCGGCCCCCGCCGAGGCCCGCCGCGGCGTCAAGACGCTGCGCACGGCCGGCCGGGTCGAGGTGCTCAACCGCTCCACCGAACAGGCCCACCTGGTGCTGGGTCTGCCCGGGGTGCCGCGGCACGACGAGCGCCGCTGGGCGATGGGCGTGCTCAACGCGGCCCTCGGCGGCGGGATGAGCTCCCGGCTGTTCCAGGAGGTCCGGGAGAAGCGCGGCCTGGCGTACTCGGTGTACTCGTACTCCTCGTCCTACGCGGACAGCGGCTTGTTCGGCATCTACGCCGGCTGCCAGCCCAAGCGGGTCGAGGAGGTGCTGCGGATCTGCCGCGAGGAGCTGGCCAAGGTGGTCGCCGAGGGCATCACCGAGGAGGAGCTGCAGCGGGCGATCGGCCAGATCTCCGGCTCCACCGTGCTGGGCATGGAGGACACCGGTTCGCTGATGAACCGGATCGGCAAGGCCGAGCTGAGCTACGGGCACCACCTGTCGGTGGACGACATGCTGGCGCGGATCGCGGCCGTGACCCTGGACGACGTCCAGGCGGTGGCCCGTGATGTGCTGGGCGCGTACCGGCCGTCGCTGGCGCTGATCGGCCCGGTCAACGACAAGCGGGCCGCCAAGCTCGTCGATCTGCTGGTGTGAGAGGACATTTCACTATGACGCTGCGTGTCGCCGTGATCGGAGCCAACGGCCGGATCGGCTCCGAGGCGGTCAAGGCCGTCGAGGCCGCGCCGGACCTCGACCTGGTCGCCACTCTCGGCCGCGGGTCCGCGTTGGAGGAGCTGACCGCGGCCGGTGTCCAGGTCGCCGTCGAGCTCACCCACCCGGACTCGGTGATGGGCAACCTCGACTACTGCCTGCACCACGGCATCCACGTGGTCACCGGCACGACCGGCTGGACGGACGAGCGGCTGGCCACCGTCCGCGGCTGGCTCGACCAGGCCCCGGAGCTGGGCCTGCTGATCGCGCCGAACTTCTCCATCGGCGCGGTGCTCGGCATGAAGTTCGCCCAGACGGCGGCGAAGTACTTCGAGTCGGTCGAGGTGGTCGAGCTGCACCACGACCGCAAGGCCGACGCCCCCAGCGGCACCGCCACCCGCACCGCGCAGCTGATCGCCGCCGCCCGCGCCGAGGCCGGCCGGCCGCCGCAGCAGGACCCGACCACCCACAGCCTGCCCGGCGCGCGCGGCGCCGACGTGGACGGGGTGCCGGTGCACGCCGTCCGGCTGCGCGGGCTGCTCGCCCACCAGCAGGTGATGTTCGGCGACACCGGCGAGACGCTCACCATCCGGCACGACTCGCTGCACCACAGCAGCTTCATGCCGGGCATCCTGCTGGGCGTGCGCAAGGTCGTCGAGACGCCGGGCCTCACCCTGGGCCTCGAACACTTCCTGGATCTGTGAGCCCGTCATGACGTCCCGTACCGGTTTCTTCGTCCTGTCCGGCGTACTGCTGCTGGTCGCCCTGCTCTGTGTCGGGGAGGGCGTCCAGCTGGTCGCCACCGGCAAGCCGCTGGGCATCGGCATCGGCCTCTGCGCCTTCGTCATCCCGGTGATCGGCGTCTGGTTCCTGCGCCAGACCGTCCGCTTCGGCCGGGCCAGCGAGCAGCTCGCCCGGGAGCTGGAGGCCGAGGGCGGCCTGCCGGTGGACGAGCTCAAGCGCACCACCGGCGGGCGGATCGACCGGGCCTCGGCCGACGCGGTGTTCGCCCGCCGCCAGGGCGAGGCGGAGGCCGCGCCGGGCGACTGGCGGGTCTGGTTCCGCCTCGCGGTGGCGTACGCCGACGCCGGCGACACCCCGCGCGCCCGCAAGACCATGCAGCACGCCATCAAGCTGCACAGCACCGAACCCGCAAGGAGTAACGCGTGAGCGACGAACCGACGGCCCCCAGCTTCCGCAGCGACGTGACCGTGGAACTGGTCCGCAGCGCGGCCGCCGACTCGGACGTCATCTGGGCGGCCCGCGTCTCGACCGCGGGGGAGCAGTCCCTGGAGGCGGTCCAGCAGGACCCCGAGAAGTCCAAGGGCCTGATCAACTTCCTGATGCGGGACCGGCACGGCACCCCCTTCGAGCACAACTCGATGACCTTCTTCATCAGCGCGCCGATCTTCGTGTTCCGCGAGTTCCACCGGCACCGCAGCGGCTGGTCCTACAACGAGGAGTCCGGCCGCTACCGCGAGCTGCAGCCGGTCTTCTACGTCCCGGCGGAGGAGCGCAAGCTCGTCCAGCAGGGCCGCCCGGGCCGCTACGAGTTCGTCGACGGAACCCCCGAGCAGCACAAGACCACCACCGAGGCGATGGAGGCCGCGTACCGCGAGGCCTACGCGCGCTACCAGGAGATGCTGGCGGCCGGCGTGGCCCGCGAGGTGGCCCGCGCGGTGCTGCCGGTCGGCCTGTTCTCCTCGATGTACGCGACCTGCAACTCCCGCTCGCTGATGCACTTCCTGTCGCTGCGGACCAAGCGGGAGAACTCGGCGGTGCCGTCCTTCCCGCAGCGCGAGATCGAGATGGTCGCCGAACAGATGGAGCAGGAGTGGGCGCGGCTCATGCCGCTCACCCATGCGGCCTTCGAGAAGCACGGCCGGGTCGCTCCCTGACCTGGGACGATAGGCATATGGACCGAGTGTCGTGCATGTCTGGATTGCGGCTTTTCTGACCGCTCCCTACATTCGTGAACACGGATTCCGGTGCTGCCCGAACCCCCGAGCGGGCAGCACCGGGATCCCACCCACCGCCTGTTTCCGCCGCTCACCGCGCATGCCCTGTCCGAACCCTGGACCGGCATGGGTACCGTCCCACCGCCTACGAGTAGCTTTGGACGCATGGCTCCGACCTCCACCCCCCAGACCCCGTTCGGCCGGGTCCTGACCGCGATGGTCACCCCGTTCACCGCCGACGGCGGACTCGACCTCGACGGCGCCCAGCGCCTCGCCACGCACCTCGTGGACTCCGGCAACGACGGCCTCGTCGTCAACGGCACCACCGGGGAGTCCCCGACCACCAGCGACGCCGAGAAGGCCCAGCTCGTCCGCGCCGTGGTGGAGGCGGTCGGGGACCGCGCCCACGTGGTGGCGGGCGTCGGCACCAACGACACCCACCACAGCGCCGAACTGGCCCGGCAGGCGGAGGCCGCCGGAGCCCACGGCCTGCTGGTCGTCACGCCGTACTACAGCAAGCCCCCGCAGGAGGGCCTGTACCGGCACACCGTGCACATCGCCGACGCCACCGGGCTGCCGGTCATGCTGTACGACATCCCGGGCCGCAGCGGCGTCGCGCTGAGCCACGAGACGCTGGTCCGGCTCGGCGAGCACCCGCGGATCGTCGCCAACAAGGACGCCAAGGGCGACCTCGGCGCCGCCGCCTGGGCCATCGCCCGCTCCGACCTCGCCTGGTACTCCGGGGACGACATCCTGAACCTGCCGCTGCTGTCCGTCGGCGCCGCCGGCGTGGTCAGCGTCGTCGGACACGTCGTGGCCGGTGAACTGCGTGCGATGATCGAGGCCTACCTGGCCGGCGATGTGGCCAAGGCCACGGCGATCCACCAGAGCCTGCTCCCGGTGTTCAGCGGTATGTTCCGCACGCAGGGAGTCATCCTGGCCAAGGCCGCCCTGGAGCTCCAGGGACTGCCGGCCGGTCCGCTGCGGCTGCCCCTGGTCGGTGCGACTCCCGAGGAGATCGCGCAATTGACGAAGGATCTCGCCGCCGGCGGGGTACACCTGTAGCAGACAAAGACGTGCGCGCCCCGGCTCGCCGGACCCTCACGGGCCCGCCGCTGGACCGGATCGAAGGCGCGAGAGCACAGACCCGGTAGGAAAACGACACTGAGTACGCACGCCATATGTCTCCAGGGGGAGGACCCCGGGCATGTGGCGTGCGTCGTGAGGAGAGTCTTTTGAGCCACCCGCATCCCGAACTCGGCGCGCCCCCGGCCCTGAAGGAGGGCGCCCTCCGCATCACTCCGCTCGGCGGCCTGGGCGAGATCGGCCGCAACATGACGGTCCTCGAATTCGGGGACCGCATTCTGATCGTCGACTGCGGCGTCCTCTTCCCCGAGGACGAGCAGCCCGGCGTGGACCTGATCCTCCCGGACTTCAGCTACATCCGGGACCGCCTCGACAAGATCGACGGCATCGTCCTCACCCACGGGCACGAGGACCACATCGGCGCCGTCCCGTTCCTCCTGCGGGAGAACCCGGACATCCCGCTGATCGGCTCCAAGCTGACCCTCGCCCTGATCGAGGCCAAGCTCGTCGAGCACCGCATCCGGCCGTACGTGCTGGAGGTCAAGGAGGGCGAGCGCGAGCGCATCGGCCCCTTCGACTGCGAGTTCATCGCGGTCAACCACTCCATCCCGGACGCGCTCGCGGTCGCCGTGCGCACGCCCGCCGGCATGGTCGTCGCCACCGGTGACTTCAAGATGGACCAGCTGCCGCTCGACGGCCGCCTCACCGACCTGCCGACCTTCGCCAAGCTGGCCGAGGAGGGCATGGACCTGCTGCTGGTGGACTCCACCAACGCCGAGGTCCCCGGCTTCATCCCGCACGAGCGCGACATCTCGGCCGCGCTGCGAAACGTTTTCGCGAACGCGGACAAGCGCATCATCGTCGCCTCCTTCGCCAGCCACGTGCACCGCATCCAGCAGGTGTTGGACGCCGCGCACGAGTACAAGCGCAAGGTCGCCTTCGTCGGCCGCTCGATGGTCCGCAACATGGGCATCGCCCGCGACCTCGGCTACCTGAAGGTCCCCGGCAACATGGTCGTGGACGTCAAGCAGCTGGACGACCTGCCGGACAAGGAGGTCGTGCTGATCTGTACCGGCTCGCAGGGCGAGCCGATGGCCGCGCTGTCCCGGATGGCCAACCGCGACCACCAGATCCGCATCGTCGAGGGCGACACCGTCGTCCTGGCGTCCTCGCTCATCCCGGGCAACGAGAACGCCGTCTACCGGGTGATCAACGGCCTCACCCGCTGGGGCGCCAAGGTCGTGCACAAGGGCAACGCCAAGGTGCACGTCTCCGGCCACGCCTCGGCCGGCGAGCTGCTGTACTTCTTCAACATCTGCAAGCCGCGCAACCTGATGCCGGTCCACGGCGAGTGGCGCCACCTGCGGGCCGCCGCCGAGCTGGGCATCGCCACCGGCATTCCGCGCAACCGCGTGGTCATCGCCGAGGACGGCGTCTGCGTCGACCTGGAGAAGGGCGTCGCCCGGATCGTCGGCAAGGTCCAGGCCGGGTACGTCTACGTGGACGGCGCCTCGGTCGGCGACATCACCGAGGCCTCGCTCAAGGACCGCAGGATCCTCGGCGAGGAGGGCTTCATCTCGGTCTTCGTCGCGGTCGACTCGACCAACGGCAAGATCGTGGGCAGCCCGACCATCCAGGCGCGCGGCTCCGGCATCGAGGACAGCGCGTTCACGCCGGTCGCCGCCAGGCTCCAGGAGGCCCTGGACCGCTCGGCGAGCGACGGTGTCCTGGAGCCCCGTCAGGTGCAGCAGCTGGTCCGCCGGACCATCGGCAAGTGGGTGGCGGACAACTACCGCCGCCGGCCGATGATCCTGCCGGTCGTCGTCGAGGTCTAAGCACCCCGGCGGCCGGTCCACGGCTGGTTTGACGTGGGGCAGCCCGGTGCGTAATGTTCTCCGGGTTGCCCCACGGGACGGCCCCGCAGGAAGCCCTCGAATATGAATTCGAGAAGGACCGCGGAAAACGGCCCGAGAAACTCTGATAGAGTTCGGGAGCGCCGAAAGGCGAAAGCCGATCAGGTAAATGAAACTCCGGAAAACGGAGCGGAAAACATCTGATAAGCTGGAAACACGAAAGAACGAAGCGCCCGGAGGGCCCGCTGGAAGGCGGTCCGAAGGAAGCGTCCGTTCCTTGAGAACTCAACAGCGTGCCAAAAGTCAACGCCAGATATGTTGACATCCCCGGCCTCGATCGTCTGATCGGGGTTGGAGATTCCT
>NZ_JBIUUS010000033.1:0-74002 GCF_044742585.1 Kitasatospora sp. NPDC087861 | reverse complement strand
TACATTCCGAACCCGGAAGCTAAGCCTTACAGCGCCGATGGTACTGCAGGGGGGACCCTGTGGGAGAGTAGGACGCCGCCGAACAATCATTCCAAGAAGACCCCCTCCCGTCCGGGAGGGGGTCTTTTTGCGTTACCCTCTGCCGACACACGAACCAGAGCTTGTCGGAGAGGCGCGATCCGTTGCAGAACCTGACCCTTACCTGGCAGTCCGCCGGGGGCGCCGCGGTCGCTCTCTACGGTGGCGCGTACGCCGCCTCCAGGGTCCGGAGGACGTCGCTGTCGGCACTGCTGCGGGAGGCCGGCACGCTGCTGGCACTGTTCGCGCTCTGGCAGCTGGTGGGACACCTCTCGGTGATGAGCGCGGACCATGCGCTGGACCGGGCGAGCTGGGTCCACCGCACCGAGTTGGCGATCGGACTGCCGGACGAGGCGTCCTGGCAGGCGGCGATCACGCCCTACCCGGTGCTGGTGAAGCTGGCGAACTACTACTACGCGGTGATGCACTTCGCGGTGATGCTGGCCGTGTTGCTCTGGGTGTTCCTGCGGCACCGGGAGCGGTACGCGTGGGTGCGCAACACGGTGGTGATCACCACGGCGGTCTGCCTGCTGGTGCAGTTCATCCCGGTGGCGCCGCCCCGGATGCTGCCGCAGAACGGGTTCGTCGACGTGGCTGCGGAGTACGGGCAGTCGGTGTACGGCGGCGCGGTGGGCGGGGTGGTGGTGGCCGACCAGCTGTCGGCGATGCCGTCGGTGCACGTCGCGTGGTGCGTGCTGGCGGCGGTCGCGGTGGTCAGGCTGTCGTCGAGCCGGCTGCGGTGGGCGATGGTGCTGCACCCGGTGCTGACCGTCGCGGTGGTCGTGGTGACCGCGAACCACTTCTGGTCGGACGGCATCGTGGCAGTCGTGATCCTGCTCCTCGCGTACGCCGTGCAGGCGGTGGTGGCACGCCGCCGGGGCCGGGCCTCCGTCGACACGGAGGTCCGACCCCGGCGCACTGCGGCGGATCAGCCGCAGCAGGTCACTTGACCGGGAGGGCGATCCGCCCCCAGGAGCCGTTGCTGAGCGCCGAGGTGGCCCAGTACCAGGCGGCGAGCCCGGAGACGGCCGCGACCCAGCCGGCGAACTTGGCGAGGCCGCTGTAGCCGCCGAAGGCAGCGATGGCGGACAGCAGCAGGGAGAGCGTCAGCAGGCCGTAGACGGCGCGGCTGAACAGTCCCGCGCCCCAGCTGGCGGCGGTGAGGGTGAGGGCGAGCAGGGCCCACAGCAGCAGGAACAGGCCGGTCGCGTTCTTGCCCGCTCCGCCGGCCACTGACCAGGTCGCCCAGAAGGCGCCGAGGCTGGTGAAGGCGGTGCCGGTGAAGCCCTCGCCGCCGCGGAGCTGCCAGAGGCCCGCGATGAAGAGGGTGACGCCGCCGACCAGATGGGCGAGGGGTGCCGCGTCCCCGACTCCGGTGCCGCTGAAGACGCCGGTGGAGAGCAGGCCGTAGGCGAGCAGTGTGAGGCCGAGTGCGAGGTAGCCGAGGTTACCCGCGTCGGCTCCGGTGGAACGGGCGTTCGTTGCCCCGGTAGCTTCGTTGCTCACCGGAGGCTCCTTTCACTCTGGGCGCGCGCAGGGCGCAGTGAACGCAGTGGTGTGGTCCGATGAGGTGGATGCGCGCGACCGCGCCGAGGGCGCACGGCTGGAGCGTGCGCGGGCTGCGGTCAGAAGTGATGGGCCAGCGGGAGAGCCGCTGGTCGCGTCCCCGCCGAGGGATTCCCCGGTGAGATCGGTGTACCCGGCCCCACTCGCTTGTACCCTTGTGAATCGCACAATTTGTGACGTCGTCAGCTGTGGACCGCTCAGGGTTGGTCCCGGCACGGGCCGTGGCCGATCAGGAACGACCCGGTCCGGTCCGCTCAGGGGTTGCGCTGGGTCGGCACTCGCAGGGTCAGGATGGCCATGTCGTCGGACGGCGGTTCCGGGGCGAAGCGCTCGACGGCCCGCTGCACCCGCATCGCGACCGCGCCGGCGGTCAGGCCGGTGCAGCCGGTGAGCACCTCGGCGAGGCCGTCGTCGCCCAGCATCCGGCGGCCCTCGCGGCGTTCGGTGACGCCGTCGGTGACGCACAGCAGCACCTCGCCGGGGGAGAGCACCAGGCGTTCGGCGGTGAGGTCGAGGTCGTCCATGACCCCGAGCAGCGGTTGCGGGGTGGCGGCGCGGTCGACCTGGCCGTCGGTGCGCAGCCGCAGCGGCAGCGGGTGGCCGGCGCAGACCAGGGACAGCTCGGTGCTGCCGTCCGGGCGGGGCGTCAGTTCGCCGTAGAGCAGGGTGAGGAAGCGGCTGCGCGAACCCTCGTCCAGGATGGCCGCGTTGAGGCGGCTGAGCACCTGTGGCGCGTCCAGGCCCTCGCGGGCGAGCAGGCGCAGCGAGTGCCGGGCGAGGCCGGTGACCGAGGCGGCCTCGGGACCGGTGCCGCAGACGTCGCCGATGGCGAAGCCGTAGGTGCCCTCGCGGATGGTGAACAGGTCGTAGAAGTCCCCGCCGACCTCGTTGCCCTCACCGGCGGCCTGGTAGTAGACGTCTACCTCGACGCCCGGGATCTCGGGCAGGTCCGGCGGCAGCAGGCTGCGCTGCAGGGCCTGGCTGGTGGCGGTGCGCTCGGAGTAGAGGCGGGAGTTGTCGAGGGCGAGGGCGGCCCGGCGGGAGAGGTCCTCGGCGAGTTCGAGGATCTCCTGGCGGAACCGGACACCGGCCGGGACGCCGAGCGCCAGCAGGCCGATGACCCGGTTGCGGGCGGTCAGCGGCAGGACGACGGTCTCGCCGAGCAGGCCGGCGAGTTCGGGGCTGTCGGTGAGGCCGCCGGCGGCGGCGGTCTCGGTGGGCGCCGACCAGAAGCGGACGCCGTGGGTCGGACCGGCCTCGGGGGCGGGGGTCTTGTCGAGCAGGTCGCGCAGCGGGTCGATCCGGTCCTCGTCCTCGTGCAGGACGAAGGCGAGGCCGGCCGAGGCGCCGTGGTCGCCCTGGGTGTAGACGGCGCACCAGGAGGCGAGGGTGGGGACTGCCATCTGGGCCATCAGGGCGAGGGTCTGCTCGTGTTCGAGGGTACCGGCGAGCAGATCGGAGGCCTCGACGAGGAAGGACAGCGAGCCCCGGCGCAGCCGTTCGAGCTCGGTCAGCCGGGTGCTCTCGACCGCGAGGGCGACCCGGTCGGCGGCGAACTGCAGGCGCAGCGCGTCCTCGTTGTCGTAGCGGCCGGGGGCGGCGGTGGCGATGCCGAGCGAGCCGATCAGCCGGCCCTCGACCTTGAGCGGCACGGTGACCAGGGAGCGCATGCCGCTGCCGGTGAGCAGGGGCAGGCCGGTCGGTCGGGCGGCGAGGTCCTCGTGCACGGAGGGCAGCCGGGCGGAGTCGTAGCGGTTGCCGGTGTCGACCGGGAAGCGGGTGTGCCGGCGGTGTCCGGAGGTGAGGCCGGTGGCGGCGCGGACCTCGAACTCGGTCTCGTCGTCGGTGGTGAGCAGCAGGTACGAGGCGTCGGCGTCGAGCAGGTCGCGGGCGCGCTCGACGGTGCGCTGGAGCAGGGTGTCGAGGTCGTCGGTGGCGACCGGGCCGGCCAGCAGGTCGAGCCGGGGGCCGGCTGGGTCGGTGCGGTCGCCGGGCAGGGCCCGGGCGGGGGAGCGGAGCACCGCGCGGTCGGGTTCGAGGACGAGCAGGCAGAGGGTGGAGGGGACGCCCTCGGTGTCGCGGACGCGGACCTGGACGCCGTACACCTCGACCTCGTGGCCGTCTGCGCGCCGGACGCCGTAGCCGCCCTCCCAGCGGGCCAGCCGCAGGGTGTCGGTCAGGCCGAGGCCGCGGCCGGCCGACGGCGGCCAGACGGCGAGGTCGGCCCAGGGGCGGCCGAGGACGGTGGCGGCAGGGCGCTGGAAGAGCGCCTCGGCGTCCGGGTTCCAGGCCAGGACGCGGCCGTCCTCGTCGAGCTGGACGACGGCGACGTGGACCGGGCCGGGGCTGCTGGGCAGGTCGCTGCCGGGGGTCGCGGGGACGGCGTAGCGGGTGCCGGCCACGGGGGCGGGCAGCGCGAGCCGGAACCAGACGGTCTTGCGGCCGGCCGCGTACTCGACGCCCCAGCGTTCGGCGAGGGCGGAGCACATCAGCAGGCCGCGGCCGCCTTCGCCGTCGGGGTCGGCGTAGCGGTCGGAGGCGGTGACGGGGCCGTCGCCGAGGGAGGGGAGGCCGCGCTCCGGGTGGTGGTCGGTGACCTCGATCCGGACGGTGCCCTCCTCACGCAGGCAGCACACCTCGGCGGCGGTGCCGGCGTGCACGACGGCGTTGGTGACCAGTTCGCTGACCAGGACGACGGCGTCGTCGACGACCTCGGGCAGCCCCCAGCCGAGCAGCGCGTCCCGGACGAAGCCCCGGGCGGCGGCTGCGGACCGGCCGTCGGGGTCGAAGGTGGCGGCTGCGCGCGCGGTGACCACGTTGCCACTTCTCCTCTGCTGCTCTTGCCCTGGCTGTCCGGGGGTGCGGCGCCGACTCCCGGTGCGCGCCGTCGGGTGGCGGCGGCGCTGGGGCGGGTCGTGGCCCGGTGCAGCGCTCCACCCTACTTTCCGCTTGGTTCCCCGTGGGGGCGGGGCGTCGAAACAGGCACCAGAGGGTGATTCTGCCCACCTGTTTCGGACGGCCGGCTACCAACCGAGCGCAACCGGCCGTACACCCGGCGCCAGTGCTGCCAGACTGGGGGGTCCGCGACGGCCGGTCGGAGCAGTACGGTCGGTGCGGGTGCCGGTGTGCCGTGTGGGCGGCCGGTACGCAGCCCGACCGGGCCGGTGTCCCGGTGCGTGCCGTACCGGCACGCACGGTCACCGGACAGTTCACGATGTGGGAGGGGCCCGTTGAGTTCGGCCACCAAGGACGCAACCGGTACGACGCCGCCCGTTCCGCGCGGTGGGCGGTCCGGGACCGCGCCGCGGAACGCGGCCGGCCGACGAACGAGCCACAGCCGGGAGGCGGAGCCGGCCGAGCTGCGGAAGCTGCTGTCCGCGCTGACCGCGATGCGCGACGGCAACTTCCGCCGCCGGCTGACGGTTCCGGGCGACGGGCCGCTGGCGGAGATCGCCGCGGTGTTCAACGAGGTCGCCGAGCGCAACCAGCACCTCACCGGCGAACTGGCCCGGGTGCGGCGGGCGGTGGGCCGCGAGGGCCGGTTGAACGAGCGGCTGGAGACCGGCGCGGGCGAGGGCGCCTGGATGGCGGCCGTCGACAACTGCAACGCGCTGATCGACGATCTGGCCCGCCCGATGGCCGAGGTGGGCCGGGTGCTGACCTCGATCGCCGAGGGCGACCTGGACCAGAAGATGGAACTGCGCTCGCTGCACAGCAACGGGGTGAGCCACCCGCTGCGCGGCGAGTACCTGAAGATCGGCCGGACCGTCAACGGACTGGTGGACCAGCTCTCGGAGTTCACCGACGAGGTGACCCGGGTGGCCCGTGAGGTGGGCACCGAGGGCAAGTTGGGTGGTCAGGCCAAGGTCCGCAGCGTGTCGGGCAGTTGGAAGGACCTGGCGGACTCGGTCAACACCATGGCCGGCCGGCTGACCGCGCAGGTGCGCAACATCGCCCAGGTGACCACGGCGGTGGCCAAGGGGGACCTGTCCCGCAAGGTCACCGTCGAGGTGGCCGGCGAGATGCTGGAGCTGAAGAACACCGTCAACACGATGGTGGACCAGCTGAACGGGTTCGCCGCGCAGGTCACCGGGGTGGCCCGGGACGTGGGCACCGAGGGCCGTCTCGGCGGTCAGGCGCAGGTGCCGGGCGTGGCCGGGGTCTGGCGGGACCTGACCGACTCGGTGAACTTCATGGCCGACAACCTGACCGGCCAGGTTCGCAACATCGCCCAGGTGACCACGGCGGTGGCGCGCGGGGACCTCTCGCAGAAGATCGAGGTGGACGCGCGCGGCGAGATGCTGGAGCTGAAGAACACCATCAACACGATGGTGGACCAGCTCTCCGGCTTCGCCGAGCAGGTGACCAGGGTGGCCCGCCAGGTGGGTACCGAGGGGCGGCTCGGCGGTCAGGCCCAGGTGCCGGGCGCGGCCGGGGTGTGGCGTGATCTGACCGACAACGTCAACTTCATGGCGAACAACCTCACCGATCAGGTGCGCAACATCGCGCAGGTGACGACCGCGGTCGCCAAGGGTGACCTGTCGCAGAAGATCCAGGTGGACGCGCGCGGGGAGATCCTGGAGCTGAAGAACACCATCAACACGATGGTGGACCAGCTGGGCGCCTTCGCCGACGAGGTGACCAGGGTGGC
Source organism: Kitasatospora sp. NPDC087861 (assembly GCF_044742585.1). NCBI lineage: Bacteria > Bacillati > Actinomycetota > Actinomycetes > Kitasatosporales > Streptomycetaceae > Kitasatospora > Kitasatospora sp. NPDC087861. The sequence goes on along the minus strand of NZ_JBIUUS010000033.1, from coordinate 67,707 downwards.
CCGGGACGTCGGCACCGAGGGCATCCTCGGCGGCCAGGCGAGCGTGCCCGGGGTGTCCGGGACGTGGAAGGACCTGACCAACAGCGTCAACCTGATGGCCAACAACCTGACCAGTCAGGTCCGCAACATCGCCGAGGTGACCACCGCGGTGGCGCGCGGCGACGTGTCGAAGAAGATCACCGTCGACGCCCGGGGCGAGATCCTGGAGCTGGTGACGACCGTCAACACCATGGTCGACCAGCTGTCGGCGTTCGCCGACGAGGTCACCCGGGTCGCCCGCGAGGTGGGCACCGAGGGGATCCTGGGCGGCCAGGCGCGGGTGCGCGGCGTGTCGGGGATCTGGAAGGACCTGACCGACAACGTCAACTTCATGGCGTCCAACCTGACCGGACAGGTGCGCAACATCGCCGAGGTCGCCACCGCGGTGGCCCGCGGCGACCTGTCCAAGAAGATCACCATCGAGGCGCAGGGCGAGGTCGCGGCGCTCGCCGGGACCCTGAACACCATGGTCGACCAGCTCTCCTCCTTCGCGGTGGAGGTGACCAGGGTTGCCCGCGAGGTGGGCACCGACGGCACCCTGGGCGGCCAGGCGAGCGTGCCGGGCGTGGCCGGGATCTGGAAGGACCTGACCGACAACGTCAACCTGATGGCCAACAACCTCACCGGCCAGGTGCGCAACATCGCGCTGGTGATCACGGCGGTGGCCCGCGGCGACCTGTCACAGAAGATCGACGTCGACGCGCGCGGCGAGATCCTCCAGCTCAAGACCAGCATCAACACCATGGTCGACCAGCTGTCGGCGTTCGCCGACGAGGTCACCCGGGTCGCCCGCGAGGTGGGCACCGACGGGCGGCTCGGCGGCCAGGCCCGGGTGCCCGGTGTGGACGGCACCTGGCAGGACCTGACCGAGTCGGTGAACGAGCTGGCCAACAACCTGACCCGGCAGGTGCGCGCGATCGCCCAGGTCGCCACCGCGGTGACCAGGGGTGACCTGAGCCTGCGGATCGACGTGGACGCCGCCGGGGAGCTCGACGAGCTCAAGGACAACATCAACCAGATGATCGCCAACCTGCGCGAGACCACCCGCACCAACCAGGAGCAGGACTGGCTCAAGACCAACCTGGCCCGGATCTCCGGCCTGCTCCAGGGCCGCCGGGACCTGGAGGCCGTCGCCTCGCTGATCATGACCGAGCTGACCCCGGTGGTCTCCGCCCAGCACGGCGCCTTCTTCCTCGCCCAGCCGGCCGGCCGCACCGCCGAGCTGATCACCGAGGACGACGACGAGAACGACACCGTGCTACGGCTGATCGGCAGCTACGGCTACCAGCGGCGCGCGATGCCGACCACCTTCCGGCCCGGCGAGTCGCTGATCGGCCAGGCCGCGGTGGAGAAGCGGGCGATCATCCTCAAGGAGGCGCCGCCCGGGTACCTCAAGATCGCCTCCGGCCTCGGAGAGGCCTCGCCGGCCCACATCGTGGTGCTGCCGGTGCTGTTCGAGGGCCGGCTGCTGGGCGTGATCGAGCTGGCCACCTTCAGCTCCTTCACCACCGTCGCGCTGGACTTCCTCAACCAGATCGCCGACCTGATCGGCGTCACCGTCAACACCATCAGCGTCAACACCAAGACCGAGGGCCTGCTGCTGGAGTCCCAGCGGCTCACCGCCGAACTCTCGATGCGATCCGCCGAGTTGGAGGCGCGCCAGGAGGAACTGGAGCGAACCAACGAGGAGTTGCAGGAGAAGGCCGAGCAACTCGCCCAGCAGAACCGCGACATCGAGATCAAGAACAGCGAGATCGAGGAGGCCCGCCAGGTCCTGGAGGAGCGCGCCGAGCAGCTCGCCCTGGCCTCCCGGTACAAGAGCGAGTTCCTCGCCAACATGTCGCACGAGCTGCGCACCCCGCTCAACTCGCTGCTGATCCTGGCCAAGCTGCTCTCCGACAACAACGAGGGCAACCTCTCGCCCAAGCAGGTCGAGTTCGCCGACACCATCCACGGGGCCGGCTCCGACCTGCTCCAGCTGATCAACGACATCCTCGACCTCTCCAAGGTCGAGGCCGGCAAGATGGACGTCCGCCCGGCCCGGATCGCCCTGGTCCAGCTGGTCGACTACGTCGAGGCCACCTTCCAGCCCGTCGCGCTGGACAAGAACCTGGACTTCGCCGTCCGGGTCTCGCCCGCCCTGCCGGTCACCCTGCACACCGACGAGCAGCGGCTCCAGCAGGTGCTGCGCAACCTGATCTCCAACGCGGTCAAGTTCACCGACGCCGGTGCGGTCGACTTCTCGATCTCCCCGGCCGGCGCGGAGGTCCCGCAGCACGTGCGCGAGCGGTTGCTGGAGTCCGGCTCGATCAAGGGCCCGGACGAGGAGCTGATCGCCTTCGCGGTCTCGGACACCGGTATCGGCATCCCAGGCAACAAGCTCAGGGAGATCTTCGAGGCGTTCAAGCAGGCCGACGGCACCACCAGCCGCAAGTACGGCGGCACCGGCCTCGGCCTGTCGATCAGCCGCGAGATCGCCCGGCTGCTCGGCGGCGAGATCCACGCCGAGAGCGAGCTGGGCAAGGGCTCCACGTTCACGCTCTACCTGCCGCTGCGCACCGAGGCCCCGGGCGCGGCCCAGGGCGACCGCGCGGCCGGGTCGAACGCCCCGGCGCCGCGCGCCTCCGTCGGCGTGACCCCGGTCGGGGTGCCCGTGCCGGTCGGCGAGAACCCGGCCGACCACTGGGCCCAGGAGGTCCGTGAGCTGGCCGAGGAGCGCCGCCGGGGGGCGGTGGAGCGCCGCCGCGTCGCGGCCCTGGACGCCGCCGCCACCGGGACCCGCCCGGTGGCGCCCGCGCCGCTCCGCCCCGCCCGCGGCGACGTGCGCTTCGACGGCCAGCAGGTGCTGATCGTGGACGACGACGTCCGCAACGTGTTCGCCCTCACCAGCGTGCTGGAGCAGCACGGCCTGACCGTCCTGTATGCCGAGAACGGCCGCGAGGGCATCGAGATGCTGGAGCAGCACGAGAACGTGGCGCTGGTCCTGATGGACATCATGATGCCGGAGATGGACGGCTACGCGACCACCGAGGCGATCCGCCGGATGCCCCAGTTCGCCGGCCTGCCGATCATCGCGCTGACCGCCAAGGCGATGAAGGGCGACCGGGAGAAGTCCCTGGAGGCGGGTGCCACCGACCACATCACCAAGCCGGTGGAGACCGACCACCTGCTGACGGTGATGCGCGAGTGGCTGCGGGCGGACCGCGCGTAGCCGCCCGGGAGGGCGTGAACCCCGGGGCGGGCCCCGGAGTTCGCGCCGTCCGGTGGGCCGGTTTGCTGGCGGTCGGGCCCGGGAACCGGGTAGGGTCACCGATCGTTGCGAACAGTGACCGGATGGCGACACGCTGCTGAGCGTGCGCCGGAGCACTGGCCGCGCGCCGCTCCGGATCGGGTCACGACGGAGCGATGTGCCGGGCGAGGGGGTGCGGCTAGCATGACCGGGGTAGCGGTGGGCAGTACGCGAGTGCCATCACCGGGCGGCAGTCAGGCGACAGGAGGGCGAGCCCTGATGCAGAAGGCGAAGATCCTCCTGGTCGACGACCGGCCGGAGAACCTGCTGGCGTTGGAGGCGATCCTCTCCGCGCTGGACCAGACGCTGGTGCGCGCCGTCTCCGGTGAGGAGGCGCTCAAGGCGCTGCTCACCGACGACTTCGCGGTGATCCTGCTGGACGTCCAGATGCCCGGGATGGACGGCTTCGAGACCGCCGCCCACATCAAGCGGCGCGAGCGCACCCGGGACATCCCGATCATCTTCCTGACCGCGATCAACCACGGTCCGCACCACACCTTCCGCGGCTACGCGGCCGGGGCCGTGGACTACATCTCCAAGCCCTTCGACCCGTGGGTGCTGCGAGCCAAGGTCTCGGTCTTCGTCGACCTGTACGTGAAGAACTGCCAGCTGAAGGAGCAGGCCGCGCTGCTGCGGCTGCAACTGGAGGCGGGCGGCGGCGAGCCGGCCCTCGGTGGGGCGCTGCTGGGCGAGCTGTCCGCGCGGCTGGCGGCGGTCGAGGAGCAGGCGGAGGCGCTCGGCAAGCAGCTGGACGGCGTCGAGGACGCCGGGGTGGCCGCCACCGCGGCGCACCTGGAGCGCAAGCTGGTGGGCCTGCGCCGGGCCCTGGACGCGCTGCGCCCGGGCACCGCGTAACCGGTCGGTTCGATTCACTCCTTCGGGTGGTTTCCGGGGGCGGTCGGGTGAAACCCGGTCAGCGTGACGGTGTGTCTGCGACACGGCCCGGCGCCCCGACTCGGGCGCATGTCCACTGGTGGTCCGCCCCGGTAGGCTGCTGACCCATGGCCACTCGTACGCCCGGAAGCGCGGCACGCAACCCGAGTCCGGGACCGTCCAAGAAGGCCGCGGCGAAGGCCCCGGGCAAGCCGCCCGCGAAGAAGGCGGCGGCCAAGAAGGCGGCCCCGGCGAAGAAGGCGGCGGCCAAACCGGCTCCGTCGCCCCCGCCGCCGCCCAAACCGATACTCTTCCGCGCCGTCCGGGCCGTCTGGCTCGGCCTGGCGAACAGCCTCGCCGCGATCTTCCGGGGCTTCGGCGACGGGGCCAAGAACCTCCATCCCGCCCACCGCAAGGACGGGGTGGGCCTGCTGCTGTTCGCGCTCGCGCTGGTGACCGCGGCCGGCACCTGGTTCAGCCCGCAGGGCTGGCTCGGTCAGGCGGCCATCGCCGTGGTGTCCGGCCTGTTCGGGCGGCTCGACGTGCTGGTGCCGTTCCTGCTGGCCGGGATAGCGATCCGGCTCTGGCGCCACCCGGAGCTGCCGGAGGCCAACGGTCGGATCGTGATCGGGCTGAGCGCGCTGCTGGTCGGCGTCCTCGGTCTGGTGCACATCGGCTGCGGCGCGCCCATGATGGGCAGCGGCGCCTCCCGGATAAGGGCGGCCGGCGGAATCATCGGCTGGGCCGCGTCCACCCCGATGATGGCCGCCGCCGGGCCCGCGTTGGCCGTGCCGCTGCTCCTGCTGCTGGCCTTCTTCGGGCTGCTGGTGGTCACCGCCACCCCGGTCAACCGCATCCCCGAGCGGCTGCGCTCGGCCGGCGTACGGCTCGGCGTGGTGGAGCCCGGGCCGGAGGACGAGCTGCGCGAGGGGCGTACGCCGGAGCGGGAGCTGTCCACCGAGCCGCCGGAGGACGCCGACCCGTCCGCGCTGCCGTTCACCGTGGACACCGACGGCGAGGACCCGCGCGACGAGGTGGGTGCCCGCCGGCGCCGCCGCCGGCGCAAGCCGGACCCCGCCGTCGGGCCGGACCAGGACGAGCCGGAGGCCGTCCGGGTGTCCCTGGACAAGGAGCCGCCGGACCCGTACGCCACCCGCAACCTCGCCGCCGGTGCCGCCGCCGACCTGGACGGGGCGCTGGTCTACGGCGTGCCCGCCTCCTCGGCGGTGGCGGACATGATGCACCAGGTGCAGGACCGCACCGCCCCGCCGGAGGAGGCCGCCGTCCCGGCCGCCCGCAGCGGCGGCCCGGAGGCGCCCGAGGAGCACGGCCCGGCGCCGGTGCGGATGGAGCAGCTCCAGCTCGTCGGCGACACCACCTACACGCTGCCCCCGCTCGACCTGCTGGAGCGCGGCGGCCCGGCCAAGGCCCGCAGCGCCCTCAACGACGAGGTGGTGGCCCAGCTCACCGGCACCTTCTCCGAGTTCAAGGTGGACGCCAGGGTCACCGGCTTCACCCGGGGGCCGACGGTCACCCGCTACGAGGTCGAGCTCGGCCCGGCCGTCAAGGTGGAGCGGATCACCGCGCTCGCCAAGAACATCGCGTACGCGGTGGCCAGCCCGGACGTGCGGATCATCAGCCCGATCCCGGGCAAGTCCGCGGTCGGCATCGAGATCCCCAACCGGGACCGCGAGATGGTCAACCTGGGCGACCTGCTGCGCTCGCGCACGGCCGCCGAGGACACCCACCCGATGGTCGTCGGCATGGGCAAGGACGTCGAGGGCCACACCGTGATGGCCAACCTCGCCAAGATGCCGCACATCCTGGTGGCCGGCGCCACCGGCGCGGGCAAGTCGTCCTGCATCAACTGCCTGATCACCTCGGTGCTCGCCCGGTCCACCCCGGACGAGGTGCGGATGGTGCTGGTCGACCCCAAGCGGGTCGAGCTGACCGCGTACGAGGGCATCCCGCACCTGATCACGCCGATCATCACCAACCCCAAGAAGGCCGCCGAGGCCCTCCAGTGGGTGGTGCGCGAGATGGACCTGCGCTACGACGACCTCGCGGCGTTCGGCTTCCGGCACGTGGACGACTTCAACGCGGCGGTGCGGGCCGGCAAGGTCACCCCGCCGCTCGGCAGCGAGCGCGAGCTGAAGCCGTACCCGTACCTGCTGGTGATCGTCGACGAGCTGGCCGACCTGATGATGGTCGCGCCGCGCGACGTCGAGGACTCGGTGGTCCGGATCACCCAGCTGGCCCGCGCGGCCGGCATCCACCTGGTGCTGGCCACCCAGCGGCCCTCGGTGGACGTGGTCACCGGTCTGATCAAGGCCAACGTGCCGTCCCGGCTGGCCTTCGCGACCTCCGCGATGGCCGACTCCCGGGTCATCCTGGACCAGCCCGGCGCGGAGAAGCTGATCGGCAAGGGCGACGCGCTCTTCCTGCCGATGGGCGCCAGCAAGCCGATCCGCATGCAGGGCGCGTTCGTCACCGAGGCGGAGATCGCCGCGGTGGTGCAGCACTGCAAGGACCAGCTGGCCGCCGCCTACCGGGACGACGTGATGGTCGGCGGCGGGCCCAAGAAGGAGATCGACGAGGAGATCGGCGACGACCTGGACCTGCTGATCCAGGCGGCCGAGCTGGTGGTCTCCACCCAGTTCGGCTCGACCTCGATGCTCCAGCGCAAGCTCCGGGTCGGCTTCGCCAAGGCAGGGCGGCTGATGGACCTGATGGAGTCGCGCGGGATCGTCGGTCCGAGCGAGGGCTCCAAGGCCCGCGACGTCCTGGTGAAGCCGGATGAGCTGGACGGGGTGCTCGTTACCCTGCGCGGGTGACCGGCCGGGCCTCCGGCGGGTCCGTGTCCCGAACGAGGTGTCACTCGTTCGGGGGAGGGTAGGCGCGATGTCGGGAACCGAACGTCCGTACACCGCGTCACAGGCCGGAAAAGCGAAGCCCGGGTTCCCCGCGCGGATCCGCTGACGAACAGTCAGTGGGGCGCCGGGCCCCGGTCGGGGCGGGCGCGCGCATTCGGGCCTGTTCCGCTTGAGAAACGATCCGCCCACGCCCCTAGACTGTTCCCCAGCAGGTGGCCATCCGCTCGAAAGGCGCGCCCCGTGACCATCGGCAAGTCCCGCGACCGCGAGAACGCCCCGTCGTCCGCCGAGACGTCCGACGAGGCGGTGCAGGCGGCCGATGCCCCGAGCATCGGCCGGGTGCTGTCCACCGCCCGGATCGAGGCCGGGCTCACCGTGGACCAGGTGAGTACGGCGACCCGCGTCCGGGTGCCGATCGTCCATGCCGTCGAGGAGGACGACTTCGACCGCTGCGGCGGCGACTTCTACGCCCGCGGACACATCCGCGCGATCGCCCGCGCGGTCGGCGTGGACGGCGAGGCGCTGATCACCCGGTACGACGCCGCGCACGGTGGGTCGCCCGCCTCCAAGCGGCCGACCCAGCTGATCGACAGCGGCCCGATCAAGGTGCCCGGCCGGGGCCGGCCGAACTGGGCGGCGGCCATGGTCGCCGCGATCGTCGCGGTGGTCGCCCTGATCGGCTTCAACCTGGTCAGCGGCAAGGGCGACCACACCGGCACCGGCTCCGCCAGCGCGCCGCTGCCCAGCGGCTCCGGCACCGGCTCGGTCGCCCCCGCGCCCTCGCCCGACGTGCAGCCGCCGGCGCCCGCGCCGAGCGCCGCCGCGATCGCCGCCGTCCCGGCCGACAAGGTCACCGTGAAGCTGGTCGCCGAGGGCACCAGCTGGGTGTCCGCGGTGGACGGCAGCGGCAAGTCGCTGTTCCAGAACAACATCAGCGGCGGCCAGGACCAGACCTTCACCGACCCCAAGCAGATCAAACTGGTGCTCGGCAACGGCGGGGCCGTGCACGCGTACGTCAACGGCAAGGACCTCGGCCTCCTGGGCAAGGACGGCCAGGTGGTGCACGTCACGTACACCCCCGGCGACCCGCAGGCGGGCTGACCACAGGGCCTCCCGAGGCCCTGGAGGCCGGGGCGGCGGCCTGGCGGAGATCCGGTAATCCGAGGTGCATGGCCTCCGGGGCGAACGGCACCGGAGGCCGCGCGTTAATCTTGGGCCTATGCCTGAACGCCGTACTGTCGCCCTTGTCACGCTCGGATGCGCCCGCAACGAGGTGGACTCCGAGGAACTCGCCGGGCGACTGGAAGCCGACGGCTGGTCGCTCGTCGACGACGCCGCCGAAGCGGACGTCGCCGTCGTCAACACCTGCGGCTTCGTCGAGGCCGCCAAGAAGGACTCCGTGGACGCCCTGCTGGAGGCCAACGACCTCAAGGGGCACGGCCGCACCCAGGCCGTCGTCGCGGTCGGCTGCATGGCCGAGCGGTACGGCAAGGAGCTCGCCGACGCGCTGCCGGAGGCCGACGGCGTGCTCGGCTTCGACGACTACGCCGACATCTCCGAGCGCCTGCAGACCATCCTCTCCGGCGGCCACCACGCCCCGCACCTGCCGCGCGACCGCCGCAAGCTGCTGCCGATCAGCCCGGCCGAGCGGCAGTCCGCCGCCGAGGCCGTCGCGCTGCCCGGCCACGGCGCCGCCGAGACCCCGGCCGAGCCGATCACCGACCTGCCCGAGGGCCTCGCCCCGGCCTCCGGCCCGCGCACCCTGCGCAAGCGGCTCGACGACAACCCGGTCGCCTCGGTCAAGCTCGCCTCCGGCTGCGACCGGCGGTGCTCCTTCTGCGCCATCCCGGCCTTCCGCGGCTCCTTCATCTCCCGCCGCCCCTCCGACGTGCTGCACGAGGCCCAGTGGCTGGCCGGGCAGGGCGTGCGCGAGGTCGTCCTGGTGAGCGAGAACAACACCTCGTACGGCAAGGACCTCGGTGACATCCGGCTGCTGGAGACGCTGCTCGGCGAGATCTCCGCGATCGAGGGCGTCGAGCGGGTCCGGGTCTCCTACCTCCAGCCCGCCGAGATGCGCCCCGGACTGATCGACGCGATGACCGGGACCGCGGACGTGGTGCCCTACTTCGACCTGTCCTTCCAGCACTCGGCGCCCGCGGTGCTGCGCCGGATGCGCCGCTTCGGCTCCACCGACCAGTTCCTGGAGCTGCTGAAGACCATCCGGGACAAGGCCCCGCAGGCCGGCGCCCGGTCCAACTTCATCGTCGGCTTCCCCGGTGAGACCGAGGAGGACTTCGCCGAGCTGGAACGCTTCGTCACGCACGCCGGGCTGGACGCGATCGGCGTCTTCGGCTACTCCGACGAGGACGGCACCGAGGCCGCGACCTACGACGGCAAGCTGCCCGAGGACGTGATCGCCGACCGGCTGAGCCGGCTGAGCCGACTGGCCGAGGAGATGACCGCCCAGCGGGCCGAGCAGCGCGTCGGCACCGAGGTCGAGGTGCTGATCGAGTCGATCGAGGACGGCGTGGTCGAGGGCCGGGCGGCCCACCAGGCCCCGGAGACCGACGGCCTGACCACCCTCGCCGGCGTCGAGAACCCCGAGATCGGCCAGTTCCACCGGGCCAAGGTGGTCGCCAGCGAGGGCGTCGACCTGATCGCCGAGGCGCTGGAGCAGGTCCGGGTCCGTCAGGCCCCGGGAGCCGGGGAATGACCAAGGGGCCAGGTGCCCCGGCCGCGGCCCACCCGGGCAGACCGGCGGCCGCGGTGCCGCCGGCACCGGCCGTCTGGAACATCGCCAACATGCTCACGATGCTCCGGCTGCTGCTGGTGCCGGTCTTCGTGACGCTGCTGTTCGCCGACGGCGGGCACGACCCCAAGTGGCGCTCGGTCGCCTGGGCCTCGTTCGCCATCGCGATGATCACCGACCTGTTCGACGGCGAGCTGGCCCGCCGCAAGGGCCTGGTCACCGACTTCGGGAAGATCGCCGACCCGATCGCCGACAAGGCGATCATGGGCTCGGCGCTGATCGGCCTCTCGCTGCTCGGCGACCTGCCCTGGTGGGTCACCGCGGTGATCCTGGCCCGCGAACTCGGCATCACCCTGATGCGCTTCTGGGTGATCCGCTACGGGGTCATCCCGGCCAGCCGCGGCGGCAAGATCAAGACGCTGACCCAGGGCATCGCGGTCGGCATGTACGTCCTGGAGCTGACCGGCTGGCTGGCCACCGCGCGGGCCGTGCTGATGGCCCTGGCGGTGCTGCTGACCGTCGGTACCGCGCTGGACTACGTCGGACAGGCGCTGCGACTGCGCCGTGAGGGACTGGCCGCGGAGCGCGCGGACCGGTGAGCGACGGGGGAGACCGGGTGACGGACTACGACCTGGCGGTGCGCACGCACGAGGCGCTGCGCGCCCGGGGCGGCACGCTGGCCGTCGCCGAGTCGCTGACCGGCGGGCTGCTCGCGGCCGCGCTGGTGGACGTCCCCGGGGCGTCCGCGACCTTCCGCGGCTCGGTGACCGCCTACGCCACCGAGCTGAAGGCCTCGGTGCTCGGCGTGGACGAGGGGCTGCTGGCGGTGTACGGGCCGGTCCACCCGGTGGTGGCCGGGCAGATGGCCGAGGGCGTGCGCCGACTGCTGGGGGCCACGTACGGGCTCGCGACGACCGGGGTGGCCGGGCCGGACCCGCAGGACGGACAGCCGGTGGGCACCGTACACCTGGCGGTCGCCGGTCCGGAGGGAACTCTGGTCAGTTCGCCCCGGCTGTCGGGCGGGCGTGCCAGAATCCGTCACGGGGCGGTGACCGCCGCTCTGGAGCTGCTCGTCGGGCGGCTCCCGGCCGGTACGCCCACGACCTGAACCCCCGGGGGCCCCGCACCCGGGTGTCTCGTACCCCGTTGGAAGCACCGCGGAGGCGCGGTGGAGCCCCGGCCGCGGAGATCTCCACCGAACCGAGATCTGCCGGTCTGGTACGCGGGTATGGCACAGCTGGAGGATCGTGTTACATCCAACGGCCTGGTTGGGCAGAAACCAGGTGGCGAACGAGTTGCGTGACGGTGGCCGGGCGGCCGGCGACGGGTACCACGAGGGGCCCGCGGACCCGGGAACGACACCGGAACGAGGAGGGGGACGGCCTTGCAGCCCAGAGTGAACACGACCAGGGTCCCCGCACGCGAAGCGGGCAAGGCGGTACGGTGGGGTCGTGACATCTCGATCCGCAGTCCGAGGAGGGAGGCACCGATGATCCTGCTCCGTCGCCTACTGGGCGATGTACTGCGTCGGCAGCGCCAGCGCCAGGGCCGCACACTCCGCGAGGTGTCGGCGGCCGCCAGGGTTTCGCTCGGTTACCTCTCCGAGGTCGAGCGGGGACAGAAGGAGGCCTCCTCGGAGCTGCTCTCCGCCATCTGCGACGCGCTGGACGTCCGGATGTCCGAGGTCATGCGCGAGGTCAGCGACGAACTCTCGCTCGCCGAACTTGCGGCGATGGCCACCCTCTCCGAAGGTGATCTGCTGAGGCCGGTACTCGAACCGGTTCCGCTGCCCGCCCCCGGCACCGACCGGGCGAACATGTCGCCCAAGGCCGCCGCGATGGACGTGGTCGCCGCCTGAACCCGGCCTCGACTCCCGGGCTCCTGGTGCCCGGGGCGAGCGAAGGAGGGCGGTCGTGCGAAGAGCCGCGACGGTGTGCACGGAGGCCCGAATACGGCTGCGGCGCTTGGAACCGTGGTCGGCCCGCCGGGTCCTGCTGGTCCTGTCGGCGGGGCTGTTCTGGTGGCTCCTGGTGGTCCGCGGACAGTTCGCGGACGGTGCGGTGCTGGGACTGCTCGTGGCCGGCGGCTGGGGGCTCGGCCTGATCCCGGTCCACGCCGACCGGAACGCGACCGGGCCGCAGCGGCGCCCGCACCCCGAGGCCGTGGTCCCGGTGGAGGCGCAGCCGCCGGTGGGGTGAGCCACCCGAACGGGTGATACGAGCGAACGAAGGAAGGCCGTGGGGCGACAGCCGCCCCACGGCCTTCGGCGCTGTCCGGGCCCGCAGCGCCCTCCGGTCGTGCCTCAGAGGCGCAGGCGCAGGCCGCGCGGGGTGGCGTGGAAGCCGGCCGCCTCCAGGGCGGCGCCCAGCTCCGAGCCGAGGGCCGGCTCGCCGTTGGCCCGCTCGACCGTGACGCTGCCGAGCGCGCCCTCGCGGACCGCGCCCGCCAGCGCGCCCGCCGCCACCGCCCGGGTGGCCTCGTCCTCCGGCCAGGCCAGCAGCGACTTGCCGCCCCGCTCGACGTACAGCGCCAACTCACCGTCCACCAGCACCACCAGGGCGCCCGCCTTGCGGCCCGGGCGGTGCGCCCGGGCCTCCTTGGCGCCGGGGGCCGCCGGCGGCTCCGGCCACGGCAGCGCGGCGCCGTAGGCGTTGGCCGGATCGGCGGCGGCCAGCACCAGCACCTGCGGCGGCTCGGCGGCCGGGGCGGCCGGCCACTCGGTGGCCCGGGGCCGCTCCAGCCGGCCGTTGACCGAGCGCAGTCGGTCCGCCGCGCCCTCCATGGCGAACTGGGCACCGCCCAGGCCCTCGACGAAGTACCCCCGGCGGGCCCGGCCGCGTTCCTCCATCGCGGCGAGCACCCGGTACACCCCGGCGAAGCCGCCCGGCACCCGTTCGGCCGTCACCGCGCCCCGGGTGAGCAGGCCGTGCCGGTCCAGCAGGTTCTGCGCCCGGGTGGTGGCCCGGACCGTCGGGTCGGCGGTGAAGGCGGGCAGCAGCGACCAGCGCCCGGCCACCGTCGGCGGGCCGCTGCGCGGGGCGCCGCCGACCCGGCCGAAGGCGCGGCCGGCGCCGCCGTAGCGGCCGCGCGGGGTGGCCCGGGGCGCGCGGTGGGCGGTGGCGCCCGCCGTTCGGCCGGACCCGAGCAGGGCGCGCAGCGGGGCGAGGGTGTCGTTGGTGACGTACCCGGCCCAGGCGAGGTCCCAGAGTGCCTCGACGATCTCCGGCTCCGGGGTCTCCTCCGGCAGCTGCTGGACCAGTTGGCGGAAGAACAGGCCGTAGCCGCCGGCCAGCGCCGCCATCAGCGCGCTGTGCACGGGGGTGAGCGCGGGCGGGACGGGCTCGGGGCGCAGCAGGTGGGCGCTCTCGGCCAGGTGCAGGCTGAGCCAGCCGTCCTTGCCGGGCAGCGCGCCGGCTCCGCACCAGCCGATCTCGCCGGCTGCCATCAGCTCGTCCAGCAGGCCGGGGGAGTAGTCGGAGAGCCGGGCCGGGAGGATCAGCTTCTCCAGGGCGGAGGCGGGCAGGGCGGTGCCCTGGAGCTGCTCGACCACGCGGAGCAGGCCGTCCGGGCCGCGCAGCCGGTGGCCGGCCAGGTGCTGCCACTGCGGGAGGAAGGCGGCCAGGGCGCGCGGCGGGACGGGCTCGACCTCGTGGCGCAGGGCGGCCAGCGAGCGGCGGCGCAGTCGGCGCAGGACCTCGGCGTCGCACCACTCGGCGGTGGCGGTGTGGCTCTCGACCGGCCTGAACTGGCCCTGGACCAGGCGGCCGGCGGCGGTGAGGCGGTGCAGGGTGCCGGTGACGACGGCGGTGCCGAGGCCGAACCGGGTGGCGGCCTCGGCGGCGGTGAACGGGCCGTGGGTGCGGGCGTAACGGGCGAGCAGGTCGCCCAGCGGGTCCTTGACCGGTTCGGTGAAGGCCTCGGGGACGCCGACCGGCAGCGGGGTGCCGAGCGCGTCGCGCAGCCGTCCGGCGTCCTCCACGGCGGCCCAGCGCGGTTCGCCGGCGATCCGGACCTGGATCACCCGGCGGGTGGCCTCCAACTCCAGTGCCCAGAGCGGCTCGGCGCCGCGGGCGGCCAGCTCGGCCTCGGTGAGCGGGCCGAGCAGGCGCAGCGCGTCGGCGACGCCCTCGGCGTCCTTGACCCGGCGCTCGGGGGTGAGGCGCTGGAGCTCGGCCTCCAACGCGGCGAGCACCTGCGGGTCGAGCAGTTCGCTCAGCTCGGCCTGGCCGAGGAGTTCGGAGAGCAGCCGGGAGTCCAGGGAGAGGGCGGCGGCGCGGCGTTCGGCGAGCGGGGAGTCGCCCTCGTAGAGGAACTGGGCGACGTAGCCGAACAGGAGGGAGCGGGCGAAGGGCGAGGGCTCGGGGGTGGTGACCTCGACCAGACGGACGGCGCGGGATTCGAGGTCGCCCATCAGCTCGACCAGGCCGGGCACGTCGAAGACGTCCTGCAGGCACTCCCGGACGGCCTCCAGGACGATCGGGAACGAGCCGTACTCGGAGGCTACTTCGAGCAGTTGGGCGGCGCGCTGGCGCTGCTGCCAGAGCGGGGTGCGGCGGCCGGGACTGCGGCGTGGGAGCAGCAGGGCGCGGCCGGCGCACTCGCGGAAGCGGGAGGCGAACAGGGCGGAGCCGCCGACCTGGTCGGTGACCAGCTGCTCGATCTCGGCGGGGTCGAACAGGGCGGCGTCGGCGCCGACCGGGGCCTCGTCCGAACCCGCCTGCGGGGAAAGGCCGGTGGGGCTTCCGAAGTCGAAGTCGGGGGCCAGCAGGTCGGCGTCGGGCAGGCGGAGCACGATGCCGTCGTCGGCGTGCATGACCTGGGGGTCGAGGCCGTGCTTCTCGCGCAGCCGGGCGCCGAGGGCGAGTGCCCAGGGGGCGTGCACCTGGGCGCCGAAGGGGGAGTGGATGACGATCCGCCAGTCGCCGAGCTCGTCCCGGAAGCGCTCGACCACGATGGTGCGGTCGTCCGGGAGGTGGCCGCAGGCGGCGCGCTGCTGGGCGAGGTAGTCGAGCAGGTTGGCGGCGGCCCAGTCGTCCAGGCCGGCCTGCCGGAGCCGGGAGGTGGCGTCCTCGGGTGCCAGGGCGCCCAGCTCGCGGGTGAACGCGCCGAGGGCGCGGCCGAGTTCGAGCGGGCGGCCGAGGGTGTCGCCCTTCCAGAACGGGAGCCGGCCGGGGACGCCGGGGGCGGGGGTGACGAGCACCTTGTCGTGGGTGATCTCCTCGATCCGCCAGGAGGTGGTGCCGAGGGTGAACACGTCGCCGACGCGGGACTCGTAGACCATCTCCTCGTCGAGCTCTCCGACCCGGCCGCCGCCGCCCTTCTTCCCCGTCTTCGGATCGGACCCGGTCGCGCCGGCGATGAAGACGCCGAACAGTCCGCGGTCGGGGATGGTGCCGCCGGAGGTGACGGCGAGCCGCTGGGCACCGGGGCGGCCGGTCACGGTGCCGGCCACCCGGTCCCAGACCACCCGGGGGCGCAGCTCGGCGAAGGCGTCCGAGGGGTAGCGGCCGGCCAGCATGTCGAGCACGGCCTCGAAGGCGGACTGCGGGAGGGTGGCGAAGGGCGCGGCGCGGCGGACCACGGTGAGCAGTTCGTCCACCGGCCAGCTGTCCAGCGCCGTCATCGCGACCAGCTGCTGGGCGAGCACGTCCAGCGGGTTGCGCGGCACGCGCAGTGCCTCGATCCGGCCGGCCCGCATCCGCTCGGTGACCACGGCGGACTGCACCAGGTCCCCGCGGTACTTGGGGAAGAAGACGCCGGTGGAGACGGCGCCGACCTGGTGGCCGGCCCGGCCGACCCGCTGCAGGCCGGAGGCGACCGAGGGCGGGGACTCGACCTGGACGACCAGTTCGACGGCGCCCATGTCGATGCCCAGCTCCAGGCTGGAGGTGGCGACCACGGCGGGCAGCCGGCCGGCCTTCAACTCCTCCTCGACCAGTGCCCGCTGCTCCTTGGAGACGGAGCCGTGGTGGGCCCGGGCGAGCACCGGGGGGACGCCCCTGGCCGCACCGGAGCCGCCCATCAGCTGGGCCGGGGCGTGCGCCTCGGGCGCGGCGGTGCCGGTGGCGCGCTCGTGGGCGATCTCGTTCAGCCGGTTGCACAGGCGCTCGGCGAGGCGGCGGGAGTTGGCGAAGACGATGGTCGAGCGGTGCGCCTGGACCAGGTCGACGATCCGCTCCTCGACGTGCGGCCAGATGGAGGCCTGTCGCTGCGGGTCGTTGTCGGCGGAGCCGCCGGTGGCCGGGGCGGCGGGCAGGTCGTCCAGGTCGGGGACGGGGACGACCACCGACAGGTCGAACTCCTTGGCGGCGGAGGGCTGGACGACGACGGCGCCGCGCTGCGGGCTGAGGTAGCGGGCCACCTCCTCGACCGGGCGGACGGTCGCGGACAGGCCGATCCGGCGGGCCGGGCGCTCCAGCAGTTCGTCCAGGCGCTCCAGGCTCAGCGCGAGGTGGGCGCCGCGCTTGGTGCCGGCGACCGCGTGCACCTCGTCGAGGATCACCGTGTCGACGCCGCGCAGGGCCTCCCGGGAGGCGGAGGTGAGCAGCAGGAACAGCGACTCGGGGGTGGTGATCAGGATGTCCGGCGGGTGGGTGGCGAAGCGGCGGCGGTCGGCGGCCGGGGTGTCGCCGGAGCGGATGGCGACCTGGACCTCGGGCTCGGGCAGGCCGAGTCGGACGGCGGCCTGGCGCAGGCCGGTCAGCGGGGCGCGCAGGTTGCGCTCGACGTCCACCGCGAGGGCCTTGAGCGGCGAGACGTAGAGGACCCGGCAGCGGCGCTTGGGGTCGGCCGGGGGCGGGGTGCTGCTCAGCCGGTCGAGGGCGGAGAGGAAGGCGGCGAGCGTCTTGCCGGAGCCGGTGGGGGCGACCACGAGGACGTCGGTGTCCTGCCGGATGGCGTGCCAGGCCTGGGACTGGGCGGTGGTGGGGGCGGAGAAGGCGCCGGTGAACCAGGCCCGGGTGGTCGGGGCGAATCCGGCCAGGGGGTCTCCGGTGGGCGGGGTCGGGTGCTGGGGCGCCATGCCCCCATGGTGCCGGGTGGCACCGACAACCGGGGGCCGGGGGAGCGGGGGTGCGCGGGTGTAGTTGAAGGAGCACAAAGAGCAATCCGCTCATATGGTGATGATTCAGACCAGTGATCCATTCGTGACCCATCGGACCGACGAGCGGAGGCCGTGCGATGGCGCAGGTGAACCCGTCCGGCGGTCCCGCCTGCCCCGCCCGTCGGCGTCGGACCGGCGGGCCCGCCCGGGCGCTGCTCGCGATGCTGCTCACCGCGCTCGTGGTCGGCGGCGCCGTCCCGTACGTGGCCGGATCGAGTCGGTCCTACCTCAGCTACCTGGTCCTGGCCGAGCAGGAGGACACCGCCGGCGCCGCCCGGGCCGGCGCCGAGAGCCGGGCGGCGGGCGGGCAGGTGGTCCAGGAGTACCCGCAGATCGGGGCCGTCCTGGCGTACGCCACCGGCGGCTTCGCGGACAAGCTGCGGGCCCGGCCCGGGATCGCCGCCGTCGGCGCCACCCGGACCGTGCCGGTGGTCGGGCCGCCCCGGCTGCTGGACGGCGCCGGGGACTTCTCCGCCGGCGCCGACCGTGCAGGCCGCAGCAGCGCCGACCGGATGGACGGCGGCACCGTCACCGTGCCCGATCCGGCCGAGGGCGACCCGTGGAACCTCGCCATGCTCGGCGCCGCCGGTGCCCGGGCCGACGACGCCTCCGCCGCGCCGCCCGGGCCCGCGGCCGGCGCCGCGCCGACCGCCGACGCGCTGCGCAAGGTGCTGGTGGCGGTGCTCGACTCCGGCGTCGACGACACCCACCCGGACCTGCGGGCCGCCGTCGACCCGAAGGCCTCCGCCTCCTGCGCCGACGGCCGGCCCGACGCCCGCTCCGGCGCCTGGCGGCCCGACCCCGGCGTCGGCGAGAGCGGTCACGGCACCCACGTCGCCGGGATCGTCGGCGCCGCCCGGGACGGCCACGGCGTCACCGGGGTCGCGCCCGGCGTGCGGATCGCCGCCGTCCGGCTGCTCGGACCGCTCGGCCAGTACTACGCCGAGAACATCGTCTGCGGCATGCTCTGGGCCGCCGACCACGGCGCCAAGGCGATCAACAACAGCTACTTCGCCGACCCGTGGAAGTACAACTGCCCGGAGGACCCGGACCAGGCCGCGCTGATCGCCGCCGTCGGTCGGGCGTCCGGCTACGCCCAGCGCAAGGGTGCCGTGGTGGTCGCCTCGGCCGGCAACGACGGGCAGGACCTCGGGGCCCCCCGGTCCGACGAGCGCAGCCCCAACGACCGGGTCTCCGGCCCGGCCCGCTCCCGCTACCTGGGCGCCGAGTGCATCCGGCTGCCCGGCGAACTGCCCGGCGTGGTCACGGTCACCGCCGTCAACCGGGACGGCCGCCCGTCCGGCTACTCGAACCTCGGGCGCGGCCGGGTCTCGCTGGCCGCCCCCGGCGGAGACCCGGACGGCGGCGCGCAGGGCGCGATCGTCTCCGACTGGCCCGGCGGGCAGTACGCGGCGCTGGCCGGCACCTCGATGGCGGCGGCGCACGTCACCGGCGCGGTCGCGGTGGCCGCCGCGCTGCACCCGGACTACGGCTCCGGCCCGCTCGCCGCCCTGCTCGCCGGTACCGCGGCCGCCGCCTGCCCGCCCGGGCCGTACGCCTGCGGGGACCGGCAGTACTTCGGTGCGGGGCTGCTCGCGCTGCCGCACTGAGGCGGGTGGGGGACCGGGTGCGGAAAACCGGGTGCGGCGGCCGGGCCGACGGGTGAGGATCGGGGCGTGACCACCTTCCTCACCACCGAGCGGCTGCTCCTGCGCCGCTTCACCGCGGCGGACGCCGACCACCTGGTCGAGCTGGACGGCGACCCCGAGGTGATGCGCTACCTCACCGGCGGGCGGCCGACCGCGCGGGAGACGGTCGAGGGCGAGCTGCTGCCGCGCTACCTCGCGCACTACCGGCAGTACGGCGACCTCGGCTGGTGGGCGGCCGAGGAGCGGGCCGGCGGAGCGTTCCTGGGCTGGTTCGAGTTCCGGCCGACCACGGACGGCGCGCGTTCCGAGGTCGAGCTGGGGTACCGGCTGCGCCGGGCCGCCTGGGGGCTCGGGTACGCGACCGAGGGCGCGCGGGCGCTGGTCCGCCGCGGCTTCACCGAGCTGGGCGTGCGGCGGGTGGTGGCGTACACGATGGCGGTGAACGCGGGCTCGCGGCGGGTGATGGAGAAGACCGGGCTGTCCTACGTCCGCACCTTCCACGAGGACTACCCGGAGGCGATCCCCGGCAGCGAGCACGGCGAGGTCGAGTACGCGCTGACGGCCGGGCAGTGGCAGGCCGCGGGCGGCGCGGGGCGGTCCGGGATACTGGAGCCATGAGGCTGACCGAGTTCTGGCGACGGATGCACGCGCACTTCGGGGAGGCGTACGCGGAGTCCTTCGCCGCCGACCACGTGATGAGCGAACTCGGCGGGCGGACGGTGCGGCAGGCGCTGGAGGCCGGCTGGGAGGCCAAGGACGTCTGGCGGGTGGTCTGCGAGACCCAGGGCGTCTCCGGCGTGCTGCGCTGATTCCTGACCCCTGATCTCCCTGGGCCGAACGGGGGTGCCCGGTGCTCGGGCGGGCCCGGGCGATGGGTGAGACTGTCGGAGTGACCAGCAGCACAGAAGCGCAGAATTCGGACAGGTCGGCGCGGGTTGCCGACGAGGCCGCGGGCGCGCCGCCCGAACCGCGGCTGCCGGAGGGCGAAGGGCCGGGCAGCAGGCTCTGGGGCAGCGGGATGCCGCGCTGGCTGCCCCGGGCGATGGTGTTGGCCCTGGTGCTGGTCGGGCTCTTCCAGCTCGCCGACTGGGCCTTCCACCAGCTGATCGACCTCTTCGTGATGCTGCTGGTGGCCTTCTTCCTCTCGCTGGCGCTGGAGCCCGCCGTCGACCGGATGGCGGCGCGCGGGGTGCGCCGGGGGGTCGGCACCTTCCTGGTGTTCGTCGCGGTGGGGATCGCGGTGATCGGGTTCCTCGCGGCGCTCGGCACGCTGCTGGTCGATCAGGTGGCGAAGATCGCCGGGGACCTGCCGCACCTGGTCGACAATCTGATGAACTGGGTCAATCAGACCTTCCATCAGGACCTGTCGCTGGGTGAGCTGCAGAAGAAGCTGCTCAAGGACTCCGGTGCGATCGAGAACTACGCCCAGCAGGCCGCCGACAACGTCTGGGGCGTTTCCTCCACCGTGATCGGCGGGCTCTTCCAGGCCTTCACGGTCGGGCTGTTCACCTTCTACTTCACCGCCGAGGGCCCGCGGGTGCGCCGGACGGTCTGCTCGCTGCTGCCGCCCGCCAAGCAGGGCGAGGTGCTGCGGGCCTGGGAGATCGCGCTCGCCAAGACCGGGGGCTACCTGTACTCCCGGGCACTGCTCGCGGTGGTCTCGGCGGCCGGGCACTGGGTGATGTTCGCGCTGCTCGACCTGCCGTACTCGGCCGCGCTGGCGGTCTGGGTCGGCGTCATGTCGCAGTTCGTGCCGACCATCGGGACGTACCTGGCCGGCGCGCTGCCGGTGCTGGTGGCGCTCACCGTGCAGCCGGTGGACGCGCTCTGGGTGCTGGTCTTCGTGGTGGTCTACCAGCAGGTCGAGAACTACCTGCTGCACCCGAGGATCACCGCGAAGACGGTGGACGTGCACCCGGCGGTCGCGTTCGGGGCGGTGATCGCGGGCGCGGCGCTGCTCGGCGCGGTCGGCGCGCTGATCGCGATCCCGGCGGCGGCCACCCTGCAGGGCTTCGTCGGGACGTACGTGCGGCGGTACGAGGTGGCCACCGACCCGCGGATCGACCGGGGCGAGCAGCGGCGGGCCCGGCGGGAGCTGCGCCGGGAGGCGGCGCGGCGGCTGCGGCGCATGGTCGGCGGCGACGGGAAGTGACCCCGCCACCGTTCGGACGTGCGAGGCTTGAATCGAACAGATGTTCTTTGTACTCTCCGGCGAGGAGTTTTCCACAGGCGGAGCCGGGTCGGGCTCGTTTGTCAGTGGGACGCGCTAGCGTCGAGGACGATGAAGCGCACAGCACAGAACCCGAGGGTGGAAGCCATGGCAGGTACGGACCGCGAGAAGGCTCTTGAGACCGCGCTCGCCCAGATCGAGCGGCAGTTCGGCAAGGGCTCGGTGATGCGCCTGGGCGAGAAGGCCAACGAGCCGATCGACGTGATCCCCACCGGGTCCACCGCCCTGGACGTGGCCCTCGGGGTCGGCGGCATTCCGCGTGGCCGCGTGGTCGAGATCTACGGGCCGGAGTCCTCCGGCAAGACCACGCTGACCCTGCACCTGGCGGCCAACGCCCAGCGGGCCGGCGGTACGGTCGCCTTCGTCGACGCGGAGCACGCGCTCGACCCGGAGTACGCCAAGAAGCTCGGCGTGGACACCGACGCCCTGCTGGTCAGCCAGCCGGACACCGGTGAGCAGGCCCTGGAGATCACCGACATGCTGATCCGCTCCGGCGCGATCGACCTGGTGATCATCGACTCGGTCGCGGCGCTCGTCCCGCGCGCCGAGATCGAGGGCGAGATGGGCGACTCGCACGTCGGTCTGCAGGCCCGGCTGATGAGTCAGGCGCTGCGCAAGATCGCCGGTGCGCTGAACCAGTCGAACACCACCGCCGTCTTCATCAACCAGCTGCGCGAGAAGATCGGCGTCATGTTCGGCTCGCCGGAGACCACGACCGGTGGCCGGGCGCTGAAGTTCTACGCCTCGGTCCGGCTGGACATCCGCCGGATCGAGACCCTGAAGGACGGCACCGAGGCGGTCGGCAACCGCACCCGCGTCAAGGTGGTCAAGAACAAGGTCGCCGCGCCGTTCAAGCAGGCCGAGTTCGACATCCTCTACGGCGTCGGCATCAGCCGCGAGGGCGGCCTGATCGACATGGGAGTCGAGCACGGCTTCATCCGCAAGTCGGGCGCCTGGTACACCTACGAGGGCGACCAGCTCGGTCAGGGCAAGGAGAACGCCCGCAACTTCCTGCGGGACAACCCGCAGCTCGCCGACGAGATCGAGCGAAAGATCAAGGGCAAGCTCGGTATCGGCCCGAAGACCGACGAGCCGGCCGAGGGCGAGGCGGCGCCCGCCGCCGCCGACGGCGCCGCGAAGCCGATCACCGCGACCGCCGCCAAGACGGCCGCGGCGAAGAAGACGGCGGCGGCTGCCAAGGCCTGAGCCGTTGACGCAGCACGACGCAGTGGGTGGCCCGGCCGGCCCCGAGGACGACGACTACGGCCCGCCGGACTGGTTCGCCGCGGTGGCGGAGGAGCCGGAGCCGTCGGCCGCGAGGGCGCCCCGAGCACGGTCGCAGTCCCGGAAGGAGCGGCGGCGGGAGCGGTCCTCCACCGGATCGTGGGCATCCGGTTCGGAGCCGGAGTTCGACCGGGCGCCGGCCCGGGCGGTGCGCGGCGCGGCGCCCGGGCCGGCTCCGGCGGAGCCGACGGTCGATGAGCTCGGGCTGGTCTCCGCCTCGGAGCTGCCCGCAGGCCGCCGCCGGCGCCGCTCGGCGCTGGCGGCCGAGGAGTTCGACGCGACCGCAGCGGCGGTCGACGGTTCGGGCGGGGTCGAGGCGGCCGGTCACGGGGGTGTGGCCGCCGCGGCCCCGCACACCGGCGCCGGCGCGCGACGGGGCCGGCGCGCGGCAGGACGCTCCGCGGGGCGCTTCGCCGAGCACGCGTCGGGCGAGGAGGGCGAGGAGCAGGACGCCGGAGCCGGTACCGCGCGGAAGCGGGCCGGGGCCGAGGAGTCCGTCGATCCCGAAACCCGCGCCCGCGACATCTGCCTGCGGCTGCTCACCGGCGCCGCCAAGAGCCGCAAACAGCTCGCCGACGCCCTGCACAAGCGGGAGATCCCGGACGACGTCGCCGACGAGGTGCTCACCCGGCTCGAAGAGGTCGGGCTGATCGACGACGCGGCCTTCGCCGCGGCCTGGGTGGAGTCCCGGCACGCCGTCCGGGGCCTGTCCCGGCGGGCGCTGGCCCAGGAACTGCGCACCAAGGGGGTGGCCGCCGACCTGGTCGAGCAGGCCGTCGCCCAGCTCGACCACGACGACGAGACCGAGGCCGCCCGGGCGCTGGTCGACCGCAAGCTGCGGGCCACCCGAGGGCTGGACCGGCAGGTCCGGACGCGACGGCTGGTCGGCATGCTGGCCCGCCGGGGCTACTCCGAGGGGCTGGCGTTCCGGGTGGTGCGCAGCGCGTTGGAGGAGGAAGAGGCGGGCGAACTGTCAGGAACCGAGAGGGACTAGTGGCAGTTTCGTACGCTTCTTGGTCCAGTCCAGGCCGAGCCTTGACCGTTTCGTGACCCACACCTAGCCTCGCACTCAGTGCGGGGGGCGCTTCCGGACGGCGGTCCACGCCGGGCGGCGGGCAGCGGTGACGGGGAGTGGGCGGCATGAGGATCTCGGCGGGCACCGAATCGGACGCCTCCCTGCTACCGCTCGCCGGGTCGGCCGGCGCCGCCCTGCTGGTCCTCGCGGTACTGGCCGGGCTGATGGTCAGGCGGCTCCGGGCCGCCCAGCGCAGCGCCGCCGCCGAGGCCGAGCGCGTCCGGGGCTGGGCCGAGCAGCAGACCTCCCGGCAGCGGGCCGAACTCGCCCGGCGCGAGGAGCAGTTGACCGAGGAACTGCGCCGGATCCGGACCCGGGAGGACGAACTCGCCGTCCGCTCCGCGGAGCTGGAGCGCACCCGGGGCGAGGCCGAGGCGCTGGTGACCCGCCGGGCGGCGGTGCTGGAGCGGGCCGCCGGACTCTCCGCCGAGCAGGCCCGCGCCGAACTCCTGCGCGAGGCCGAGACCTCGGCCCGGCGGGCGGCCGCCGTCACCGTCCGGGAGATCGAGCGCGAGGCCAAGGAGGAGGGTGAGCGCCGGGCCCGGAGCATCCTCGCCGGGGCGATCCAGCGGTTGGCGGCGGTGCAGACGGCCGAGACGGCGGTCACTGTGTTCCGGCTGCCGAGCGAGGACCTGAAGGGGCGGATCATCGGCCGCGAGGGCCGCAACATCCGTGCCTTCGAGGCGGTCACCGGCGTCAACCTGATCATCGATGACACTCCCGCGTCGGTGCAGCTCTCCTGCTTCGACCCGGTCCGCCGGGAGGCCGCCCGGCTCACCCTGGCCCAGCTGGTCGAGGACGGCCGGATCCACCCGACCCGGATCGAGCACCTCCACGAGCGCAGCCGCGAGGAGGTCGAGCAGTGCTGCGTACGGGCCGGCGAGGACGCCCTGCTGGACGCCCGGGTCGGCGGGATGCACCCCGAACTCGTCCGCACCCTGGGCAGCCTTCGCTACCGGGTCTCGTACGGGCAGAACGTGCTCGGGCACCTGCTGGAGTCCGCGCACCTGGCCGGGATGATGGCCGCCGAACTCGGGGTGGACCCTGAGCCGGTCCGGCGGGCCGCGCTGCTGCACGACATCGGCAAGGCGCTCACCCACGAGGTCGAGGGCAGCCACGCGGCGGTCGGCGCGGACTTCGCCCGTCGGCACGGGGAGTCCCCGGAGGTGGTGCACGCGATCGCCGCGCACCACGGCGAGGTGGCGCCGCACAGCGTGGAGGCCGTGCTCACGCAGGCCGCGGACGCCTGCTCGGGCGGGCGGCCCGGGGCGCGCAAGGAGTCGCTGGAGGTGTACGTGCGGCGGCTGGCCCGGTTGGAGGAGATCGCCCGTGCGCACGAGGGCGTGGCCGAGGTGTACGCGATGCAGGCCGGGCGCGAGGTGCGGGTGATGGTGCGGCCGGAGGAGGTGGACGACCTGGGGGCGCAGTCGATCGCCCGGGAGGTCGCCCGGCAGGTCGCCGAGGAGCTGACCTACCCGGGCCAGATCCGGGTGACGGTGGTCCGGGAGAGCCGGGCGATCGCGGTGGCCAGCTGAGTGAGCGCCATCCGCTGGGCGGGCGTCACGCGCTCGGCGAGTCCACCTGTTCCGGCGTAGGTGCGGGCGCGGCCGTGGGTTCGGGCTCGGGCTCCGGTTCGGGTCCGCCGGCGAGCGGGGCGGGCCCGCCCCGCGCCCGGTCGGCG
Source organism: Kitasatospora sp. NPDC087861 (assembly GCF_044742585.1). Taxonomy (NCBI): domain Bacteria; kingdom Bacillati; phylum Actinomycetota; class Actinomycetes; order Kitasatosporales; family Streptomycetaceae; genus Kitasatospora; species Kitasatospora sp. NPDC087861. The sequence continues at coordinate 42,863 of NZ_JBIUUS010000033.1, read as the reverse complement.
AGCGCGAGCAGGTCCTCGGCGGCCGCGCCCTGGGTGACGCCGACCAGGTGCCCGTCCGGCCGGATCAGCAGCACGGTGTGCGGCCCGGCCTCCGGGTACTCCTCGGTGACCAGCACCTCGGCCGGCACCGGCAGCGCGGCGGCGACCTCGGCGAGCCGCGGCATCAGCCCGGCGCCCAGCCAGTGCTCGGCGGACCAGACGGCGGTGCCGGGGGCGACCAGCAGCAGCAGGAAGGTGGCACCGAGCCGGGCGTGCAGGTGGTCCGGAGTGCCGTCGGCGGCGAGCACCGGCAGGTCCGGGACGAGCACGCCGGGGGCGGTGGCGGGCAGCAGTTCGCTGAGCGAGGTGGCGCTGCGGGCGCCGCGCTGGACCGGCACCCGGCCGGGGACGCCCGAGGGTGCCGCCGGGTAGGCGGGCGCGCCGCCGAAGCGGCCGGTGCCGAGCTGGCCGTCGGCGAGCAGCGGCGCGTGCTTGCGGAAGCCCCCGACCAGCAGAGAGCGCCGGGTCTGCTGCCAGCCGCGCAGCGGGCGCAGCAGCGGCATGGCCTGGTCGACGGCGCGCAGCCGGGCGCCGACCGCGCCGCGCCGCTCGGCCTCGTAGCCGTCCAGCAGGGAGCCGCCGGGCTGCGGGCCGCCGGAGTGGAGGTGCCAGGCGAGGGCGAGCCGCCAGGCGAGGTTGTCGGCGTCGCGCAGCCCGTCGGCGAGGTTCTGCATGCCGAGGGCGCCGTGCAGGTGGGCGGCGTCGCCGGCGAGGAAGCAGCGGCCGCTGCGGAACCGGGCGGCCAGTCGCTGCTGGGCGGTGTGGTCGGCGGCGGCGAGCAGTTCGAAGCGGGGGAGTTCGCCGCACCAGCCGGTGAGGGTGGCGGTGACCCGGGTGAGCAGGGTGTCGCCGGTGACGATGCCGGGCCAGGTGGCGTGCGGGTCGACCGGTTCGGTGGCGGCGGGCCGCCCGGGGGGCAGCCGCCAGTCGAGCCGCCAGACGCCGTCCGGCAGCGGGCGGGCGGAGGCCTCGCGGTCGCCGCGCCACGGGGGCTCGCGGTGCAGCCGGGCCTCCTGGAACGGCAGGTCGACCCGGACGGTGGCGATGGCGTTGCGGTCGACGGCGGGGCGGCCGGGGAAGCGGATCTTCAGGAGCTTGCGGACGGCGGACCTGGCGCCGTCGCAGCCGACCAGGTGGCTGCCGCGCCACCAGGTGCTGGAGCCGTCCTGGGTGCCGTGGGTGCGGACGCTGACGCCGTCGCGGTCCTGTTCGAGCTCGCAGACCCGGCTCAGCGGGACCAGCTTGACCAGCGGGGTGCCGGTCAGCGCGTCGCGCAGGCCGCGCTGGAGGCGGTGCTGGGGGAGGTGGAAGGTGGGGGAGTCGGTGAGGTCGATCCGCAGCATCTCCTGGCGGCGGCGCCAGACGGTGAAGGAGTCCCACAGGGCGGAGTCCGAGACGGCCCGCGGGTAGCCGATCCGGGTGAGGAAGGAAGCGGTGTCGGCGCCGAGGACGACGCTGCGCGGGCCCTCGGGACAGAGCCCGGAGCCCTCGTCCAGGACGATGGTCGGCACCTCGTGCCGGGCCAGGGCGAGGGCCAGGGCCAGACCGACCGGTCCGGCCCCGACCACGATCACCGGGTCCATGCCGTGACCTCCGGGCACGAACCGGCCGCTGGGCCGGCGTCAGTTACCGCTGCCGCATATGCCGCGTGGATGCTCCCGGGAGGTGTCACGAAGAGCAATGCAACAGTTCACCTGCGTGTGCGTCAAGCAGCAGCTGAAGTGCGCCGGTTCGCGCCGCGACGGCCGCGTGCTTCGATCCACCGGGCGAGCGCGGTGAGGAGCAGGCACAGGGCGACGTAGATCGGACCGATCACGAGGACCACGGGGATGTAGGGGAAGCCCGCGGCGTTGATCGGCTGACTGGCGATCGCCTTACCGACGAACAGCAGCTCGTGGTAGGTGATGATGAAGCCGAGCGAGGTGTCCTTCAGGGTGACGACCAGCTGGCCGATCATCGAGGGCAGCATCGAGCGGACCGCCTGCGGCACCAGGATGCCGGCCATCACCTGGGTCTTGCGCATGCCGAGCGCGTAGGCCGCCTCGCCCTGGCCGCGCGGGACGGCGTTGACGCCGCTGCGGATGATCTCGGCCTGCACCGAGCCGTTGTAGAGGGTGAGCCCGAGCACCAGCGCCCACATCGGCTCCTTGGCGAAGAACGCGTAGTAGAGCGCGACGATCAGGATCAGCAGCGGCATCGCCCGGAAGAACTGGACGAAGCCGACGCACGCCCAGCGGATCGGCCGGTGGTCCGAGAGCTGCCCGGCGGCGAGCAGGGCCCCGAGCGTGAGCGAGAACAGCGCCGCCAGCCCGAAGGCCTCCAGGGTGGAGACCAGGCCGTCCAGGATCCGCTGCTGGACGGTGTTGTACTGGAACACGTCCCACATCTGCGGGTCGAACTGGCCGTTGTCGGAGAGCGCGGCGAAGACGTACCAGAGCAGTCCGGCGACGCCGATCAGCGCCAGCACCCCGAACAGCCGGTACCGGGCGCGGGCCCGCGGGCCGGGGGCGTCGTAGAGGACGCTGGCCGTGGAGGTGCGGGTGAAGAGGCTGCTCATCGGGCCACCGCCAGTCGGGATTCCAGGACGCGGAACAGCGTGGCGACCGCGGCGCTGATCACCAGGTAGGCGCAGGCCACCCAGAAGAAGATCGCGAAGATCGCGTAGCCGCGCTCGGAGAAGGTCTGCTGCACGCTGTACAGCTCGCCGACGCTGAACGCGCCGGCGATCGCCGAGTTCCTCGGCAGCGCGATGAACACGCTGCTCAGCGGGGCCAGGACGGTCCGGGCGGCCTGCGGCAGGACGACCAGGGTGAGGGTCTGACCGAAGGTCATGCCGAGGCTGCGGGCCGCCTCGGCCTGGCCGAGCGGCACGGTGTTGATGCCCGAGCGGATCACCTCGCAGACGAACGAGGCGGTGTAGCCGCCGAGCGCCAGCACCCCGAAGACGAGGTGGCTGAAGTGCACGCCGAGCGGCGGCAGGCCGAACTCGACGGCGAAGAACAGCAGGGTCAGCGGGGTGTTGCGGAAGAGCGTCACCCAGGCGGTGCCGAAGGCGCGCAGGACCGGCACCGGGGAGACCCGGAAGGCCGCCAGCAGGGTGCCCAGCAGCAGGGCGAGCAGGGCGCTGAGCGCGCTCAGCTCGATCGTCTGCAGGAAGCCGTCGCGGAACAACGAGAAGTTGTCGTCCTCGAACAGGAACCCCATCCGGCGGCCCTCCTCTCAGTGGTCGGGGACTCGGGAGTGGTCAGGAGCGGTCGGCCGGGAGCCGGCCGACCGCGGGTGGATCAGTAGCGGTCGAGGGCCGGCGGGGTCGGCGCGGCGGAGCCGGACAGGCCCAGCGTCGCGTCGTAGGCCTTCTTCCAGTCGCCGTTGTCCTCGTGGGCCTTGAGGGCGTCGCTGATGGCGCCGCGCAGGGCCGCGTCGTCCTTGTTGAGGCCGACGCCGTAGTTCTCCTTGGTGAACGGCTTGCCGACGACCTTGAGCTTGCCGGCGAACTTGGAGGCGTAGCCCTTGAGGATCGCGTCGTCGGTGGTGACCGCGTCGACCTCGCCGGCCATCAGCTTCTCGACGCAGGCCGAGTAGGTGTCGAACTGGGTGACCTTGGCGTTGTACTGCTGGATGTTCTTGATCGAGGTCGAGCCGGTGGCGGTGCAGATGTTCTTGCCGGTGACGCTCTCCGGGCCGGTGATCGAGGTGTTGTCGTTCTTCACCAGGAAGTCCTGGCCGGCGATGTAGTACGGGCCGGCGAAGGAGACCGACTTCTTGCGCTCGTCGTTGATGCTGTAGGTGCCGACGTAGAAGTCGATCTGGCCCTTGGCGATGGCCGGCTCGCGCTGCGAGGAGACCAGGGTCTGCCACTTGATCTGCTGCGGGGTGAAGCCGAGGTCGGCGGCGATCATCTTGGCGATCTCGATGTCGAAGCCGCTGCGGTCGCCGCTGGCGACGTCCTCGAAGCCCAGGAACGGCTGGTCGGCCTTGGCGCCGATGATCAGCTGGCCGCGCTTCTTGGCCTCGGCGAGGATCGCGGAGTCGATCTTGACGTCGGTCTTGACCGTGTAGGTCGGCAGCGTCGGGGCGTTGCTGCCGCTCGCGGCGGCGCCGGCGGCACCGGGGGAGCCGTCCTTGCCGCAGGCGGCGGTGGCGGTGAGCGCGACGGCACAGAGCGCGACGGCGAGGGTGCGACGAGTCCTCATGAGGGTGTTCTCCTGGGAGCTGGGCCACGGCGTCAACCGGGCTCTGGCGTCTGGAAGGTGCGTGCACGGGCGGGGCCGCCCGGCGCCCTTGCCGGCGGCGGCCCCGGGTCGTCCCGGAGCGTCAGTGGTGGAGGATCTTCGAGAGGAAGTCCTTGGCGCGGTCGGAGCGCGGCGCGGTGAAGAAGGCGTCCGGGGTGTTCTGCTCGACGATCCGGCCGTCGGCCATGAACAGCACGCGGTTGGCGGCGGAGCGCGCGAAGCCCATCTCGTGGGTGACCACGACCATCGTCATGCCGTCGGCGGCCAGCTGGCGCATGACCTCCAGCACCTCGTTGACCATCTCCGGGTCGAGGGCCGAGGTGGGCTCGTCGAAGAGCATCACCTTGGGCTTCATCGCCAGCGCCCGGGCGATCGCCACGCGCTGCTGCTGGCCGCCGGAGAGCTGGGCGGGGTACTTGTCCGCCTGCGCCCCGACGCCGACCCGTTCCAGCAGCTCGCGGGCGGTCTTCTCGGCCTCCGGCCGGGCGACCTTGCGCACCTTGACCTGGCCGATGACCACGTTCTCCAGCACGGTCTTGTGCGCGAACAGGTTGAAGCTCTGGAACACCATGCCGACCTCGGCGCGCAGCCGGGCCAGCTCCCTGCCCTCGGCGGGCAGCGGGCGGCCGTCGAGGGTGATCGCGCCGGAGTCGATGGGCTCCAGCCGGTTGATCGTCCGGCAGAGCGTCGACTTGCCCGAGCCGGACGGCCCGATCAGGACCACGACCTCGCCCTGGACGATCTCCAGGTCGATGTCCTGCAGGACGTGCAACGCTCCGTAGTGCTTGTTCACGCCGCTCAGCACGACCAGGGGGGCGGCTGCAGGGGTGGAGTCCTCGACCGGATTCTCGGCCATCGCGCCTGCTCCCTCGTGTCGGCCCGTGAAAGTCTGAACTCCCTTGGGCGGCAATGGTGGTACGAAATCCGGGAGCCGCGACCGGCGGAGCCGCAGCCCCCGGTGGGCCGACCATAGGAGCGATGACGACGCGCCGTCAGCCGATCTGAGCGGAACTTGAGGATCACAAAACGGCCACACGCTGCTCGCGGACTGTTCGCCCGGCCGCCAACGGGGCATGTGACAGCGGGCGCTCGCGCCGGTGCACCCCGTCCCGGGGGAGCCCGCTGGGCGGCCGAGCCTGGCGTCCGGCCGCCCGCTGGCCCATACTGCGCAGGACCGGGACCCGACCGGGTGGGCCCGGTGATCAGGTGGGGGAAGGAGGAGAACAGGATGCGACTGCTGCTCGTCGAGGACGACGAACGCGTGGCCGCCGCGCTGGTCGCGGTGCTGGGCCGGCACGGCTTCCAGGTCCGGCACGCCCGCAGCGGGCACGAGGCGCTGGACGCCCTGGTGCCGGACGGCAACGACCCGTACCGGGTGGTGCTGCTCGACCTCGGGCTGCCGGACCGCGACGGCTTCGAGGTGTGCAGCCGGATCAGGGCCGGCAGCGGCGTCCCGGTGATCATGGTCACCGCCCGCGCCGACATCCGCTCCAGGATCCACGGCCTCAACCTGGGCGCCGACGACTACGTCACCAAGCCCTACGACATGGGCGAGCTGCTCGCCCGCATCCACGCGGTGGCCCGCCGCGGCCTCGCCCCGGCCTCGGTGTCGGTGCCCGCGCCCGACGCCGTCCCGCAGCAGCGCGGACCGCTGGAGTCCCGCGGCATCCGGATAGACCGGGAGCGCCGCCGGGTCAGCGTGGACGGCCGGGACGTGCCGCTCACCCGCAAGGAGTTCGACCTGCTCGCCCTGCTCGCGCAGAGCCCCGGCGTGGTCTACCGGCGCGAGCAGATCTTCAGCGAGGTCTGGCGCAGCGGCTGGGAGGGCAACGGGCGCACCCTGGAGGTGCACATCGGCTCGCTGCGCAACAAGCTCGCGCTGCCCGGGCTGGTCGAGGCCGTCCGCGGCGTCGGCTACCGCCTGATCCCCGAGTCCCCGGCGTCCGCCGCGGGCCCGGCCCCGTCCGCCCCCGCGGAGCACTGACCGCTCGTGCGTACCCGTCTGCTCGGGATCCTGATCGCCCTCATGCTCTGCGTCCTGGCCGCCCTCGGGCTGCCGCTCGCGGCGGCGGTCGCGGCGGCCGAGCAGAGCAGGGTGGTCGTCGACCGGCTCGACGACGCCGCCCGCTTCGCCCAGGACCTGCCCACCTCCGGCCCCTCGGTGGTGGAGTCCGCGCTCAAGGGCGACCCGGAGCCCGCCCCCGGCGACGCCAGCCGCCGGCACGCGATCGACGCCGAGGTCCGCCGCTACCACGACCTGTACGGCGTGCGGCTGGGCATCTTCCAGCGCGACGGCCTGCCGATCTCCGCCGCCCCCGCCGACTGGCGGGTGCCCTCCGGCGGCTGGGGCGCGCAGGCCTTCCAGGAGGCGCTGGACGGGCGGCGCAGCCACAACCCGCCGCAGGTCTGGCCGTGGACCGCCGACCGCACCCTCACCGTGGCCACCCCGGTGGTGCGCGACGGCGACGTGGTCGCGGTGGTGCTCAGCGAGTCCCCGACCGGGGCGCTGCGCACCCGGATACTGCACAGCTGGCTGGTGATCGGCGCGGGCGAGGCCGCCGCGATGATCGTCGCGGTGCTGCTGGCCGTCCGGCTCACCGAGTGGGTGCTGCGCCCGATCCGCACCCTCGACCGGGCCACCCACGACATCGCCACCGGCCGGATGGCCGCCCGGGTCGCGCCCGGCGGCGGGCCGCCCGAGCTGCAGCGGCTGGCCCGCTCGTTCAACGAGATGGCCGACCACGTGGTGCTCGCCATGGACCAGCAGAAGGCCTTCGTCGCGGACGCCTCGCACCAGCTGCGCAACCCGCTGGCGGCCCTGCTGCTGCGGGTCGAGGTGCTCGGCCTGGAGCTGCCCGAGGGGCACGAGGAGGAGCTCGGTGGCGTCCGGGAGGAGGGCGCCCGGCTGGCCCGGGTGCTGGACGACCTGCTCGGCCTGGCCACCGCCGAGCACGCCCGCCCCGAACCCGAGCAGACCGACCTCGCCGCGCTCACCCTGGCCCGGGTGGACGCCTGGCGGCCGGTGGCCGAGCAGCGCGGGATCGAGCTGTGCTGGGAGGGCCCGGCGCTCGCCCTCGGCATGGCCGACCCGATCGGCTTCGGCTCCGCCCTGGATGCCGTGGTGGACAACGCGCTCAAGTTCGGCCCGGCCGGCAGCCGGGTGCGGCTGAAGGTCTCGGTGCGCCGGGACGAGGTCGCGGTGACCGTCACGGACGCCGGGCCCGGCCTCGCCGAGGACGAGCTGCCCCGCGCCGGGGACCGGTTCTGGCGCAGCCCGCGGCACCAGAACGTGGACGGCTCCGGGCTGGGCCTGTCGATCGCCCGCACCCTGCTGGCGGCCGGCGGCGGCTCGCTCGGCTTCGCCCCGGTCAAGCCGACCGGGCTCGCGGTGACGCTGGCGGTGCCGCGGCCGGAGCAGCGGTAGCGCCCTGCGGCGTCACCGGGCGGTGGTGGCCCCTTACGGCTTCACCGAGCGGTAGTAGCGCGCCGCGCCCTCGTGCAGCGGGAGCGGGTCGGTGTAGACGGCGGTGCGCAGGTCGACCAGCTGGGCGGCGTGCACCTGGGAGCCGATCTGGTCGCGGCTGTCGATCACCGCCCGGGTCATGCCCTCGACCAGACCCGGGTCCACGTCGTCCCGGGTGATCAGCAGGTTGGGCACGGCCACGGTGGCGACGGCGTCCTTGGGGTCGGCGTTCGGGTAGGTGCCCTTGGGCATGGTGGCCGCCCGGTAGGCGTCGGTGCCGCCGCCCTCCATCTTGTGGAGGGCCCCGGCGAGGTCCCCCAGCGGCACGATCCGGATCCGCACGTGGTCGGACAGGTCGGTGAGGGCGCTGGTCGGCAGGCCGCCGGACCAGAAGAAGGCGTCCAGCTTCTTCTCGCGCAGCTGGTCCGCGGCGTCGCCGACGCCCGCCGACACCGGGACGATGTCGTGGTCCGGGTCCAGGCCGGCCGCGGCCAGCAGCCGCCTGGTCACCAGGTTCACCCCGGACTGCGGCAGGCCCACGCCGACCCGTAGCCCCCTGAGGTCGGCCGTGCTGTGCACCGGGGAGGAGGCCGGGACGATCAGCTGGAGGTAGTCGTCGTACAGCCGCGCGATCGCCCGCAGCCGGTCCTTGCCGGGGCCCTGGTAGTCGGCGACGGCGTCGGCGGTGGCGATCGCGAAGTCGTCCTGGCCACTGGTCACCCGGGCCAGGTTGTCGACCGAGCCCTCGGTGTTGTCCAGGGCCAGCCGCACCCCCGGCATCGCCTTGGCGACGTGGTCCTCCAGCAACTGGCCGTACCGGTCGTAGACGCCGCGCTGCACGCCGGTCGCGAAGCGCGTCTCGCCGCGCGGGTACCCGGGCGAGCGGCCCGCCGACAGCCACCAGCCGCCCAGCCCCGCGACCAGCAGCACCAGGACCAGGACCGCCCGCCACAACGGGCTGCGGGCCGCGGTGCGGACGGCGGCGCCGAGACGGGACGGGGTGGTGGGGGCCATGCAGGGATACTGCCAGGCCGCCCGGCGGAACGGGAGGGGTCGGCGGGAGGAACGGGCCGGGGCCCGGGGGTGAGCGCCCGCGCAACGGCGGGGGAAAAGCGCTTCGCGGCTGCCCGTACCCTGGTCTGGTGAGCGGTGAGAGCGGATTGAAGAGCTACAAGGTCGTCACGTACGGCTGCCAGATGAACGTCCACGACTCCGAGCGGCTGTCCGGCCTGCTGGAGGACGCGGGCTACGTCAAGGCCGGGCAGGACGGCGACCCGGACCTGGTCGTGTTCAACACCTGCGCGGTGCGGGAGAACGCCGACAACAAGCTGTACGGCAACCTCGGGCAGCTGGCGCCGGTCAAGACCCGCCACAAGGGCATGCAGATCGCCGTCGGCGGCTGCCTCGCGCAGAAGGACCGCGACACCATCGTCCGCAAGGCCCCCTGGGTCGACGTGGTGTTCGGCACCCACAACATCGGCCACCTGCCGGCGCTGCTGGAGCGGGCCGCGGTCGAGCGCAAGGCCCAGGTCGAGATCCTGGAGTCGCTGGAGACCTTCCCCTCCACCCTGCCGACCCGCCGCGAGTCCGCGTACGCCGCCTGGGTCGCCATCTCGGTCGGCTGCAACAACACCTGCACCTTCTGCATCGTCCCGGCGCTGCGCGGCAAGGAGGAGGACCGCCGCCCCGGCGACGTCCTCGCCGAGATCGAGGCGCTGGTGGACGAGGGCGTCATCGAGGTGACCCTGCTCGGCCAGAACGTCAACGCCTACGGCTCCGACCTGGGCGACCGCGAGGCCTTCTCCAAGCTGCTGCGCGCCGCCGGCCAGATCGAGGGCCTGGAGCGGATCCGCTTCACCTCGCCGCACCCGCGGGACTTCACCGACGACGTGATCGCCGCGATGGCCGAGACGCCGAACGTGATGCACCAGCTGCACATGCCGCTACAGTCCGGCTCGGACACCGTCCTCAAGGCGATGCGCCGCTCCTACCGCCAGGAGCGCTTCCTCGGGATCATCGGCAAGGTCCGCGCGGCGATGCCGGACGCGGCCATCTCCACCGACATCATCGTGGGCTTCCCCGGCGAGACCGAGGAGGACTTCGAGCAGACGATGCACGTCGTCCGCGAGGCCCGCTTCACCAACGCCTTCACCTTCCAGTACTCCAAGCGCCCCGGCACCCCGGCCGCCGAGATGGAGGACCAGGTGCCGAAGGCCGTCGTGCAGGCCCGCTACGACCGGCTGATCGCCCTCCAGGAGGAGATCTCCTGGGAGGAGAACAAGAAGCAGGTCGGTCGGACCCTGGAGATCCTGGTCGCCGAGGGCGAGGGCAAGAAGGACGACCGGACCGACCGGCTCTCCGGCCGCGCCCCCGACAACCGGCTGGTCCACTTCACCAGGCCGGCCGAGCCGGTGCGCCCGGGCGACATGGTGACCGTGGAGATCACCTACGCCGCCCCGCACCACCTGCTGGCCGAGGGCCCGACGCTCGCGGTGCGCCGCACCCGGGCCGGCGACGCCTGGGAGAAGCGCCAGGCCAAGCCCGTGGCCAAGCCGGCCGGGGTGATGCTCGGCCTGCCGACCGTCGGTGCCCCGGCCGCGCTGCCGCTCGCCGCCCCGGCGGGCGGCTGCTGCGGCGACTGACGGCCCGCTTCGAACGGCGGCCCGGCGGGATCTTCGAGTCCCGCCGGGCCGCCGTCGTTCGCGGTTAGAGTGATCCACATGCTGGTAGCCGCCGCCGTGTGCCCCTGTCCGCCGCTGCTCGTCCCCGAGGTCGCCGCCGGGGCGGCCGCCGAGCTGGACGCGCTGCGGGCCGCCTGCGACGAGGCGCTGGCGGCGCTGGTCGCGGCCGACCCGCAACTGGTCGTGGTGGTCGGCGCCGGTCCGGAGGCCGAGGTGTGGACCGAGGGCGGGGCGGGCTCCTTCCAGCGCTACGGCGTGCCGCTGGTCGCCAAGCTGCCCGGCGGCCGGATCGAGGGGCCGGAGCTGGCGCCCTCGCTGACGGTCGGCGCCTGGCTGCTGGAGCGCGCCGGGGTGACCCTGCCGACGCACGCCTGTGCGGTGCCCGCCGACGCGCCCGCCGACCGGATGCTCGGGCTCGGCCAGGGCCTGGCCCAGCTGGCCGACCGGGTCGCCCTGCTGGTGGTGGGCGACGGCAGCGCCTGCCGCTCGGTGAAGGCGCCCGGCTACCTGGACGAGCGCGCCGAGGGCTTCGACGCCGCGCTGGCCGCCGCCCTGGGCTCCGCCGACCTGCCCGCCCTCGCCGCCCTGGACGCCGCCCTGGCCGCCGAGCTCAAGGCCGAGGGCCGGGCGCCCTGGCAGGTGCTGGCCGGCGCCGCGGAGGGCGCCGGCCTCACCGCGCGGCTCGGCTACCAGGACGCCCCGTACGGGGTCGGGTACCTCGTGGCCTCCTGGAGCTGATCACCGCGGGGGACGTCAGGACTGCGGCCCCTGGCCGTTGCCGCCGGCCGGCCCGTGGTCGCTCGGCTTCGGCTTGTGGGCGAAGTCGTCCACCGCGTCCTTGGCCTTGCTGGCACCGTGCTCGATCTTGTCGCTGTACTTGCCCTTGGTCGCCTTGTCGATCGCGCCGCCGGCCTTGTCCACCACGTGCTCGATCTGCTCGCTGTGCTTGCCCGCGAGCTCACTGGCCTTGTCCTTGAGCTCCCCGGCCTTGCCCTTGAGGTTGTCCATCAGACCCATGGCGATCTCACCCTTTCTTCCCTGTCTCCTGCACAACGCTCGTCACCGCCGAACCGTTCGCAAACCGGCTCCAACTGCGGAAATGTCCGGAAACAGTCATATCGTCGCGCAGTCGGGGCCGACGGGCAGCCCGGTCTCCGGTGCGGCGGCGGTTTTGCGAGACTGGAGCGGTGAGCAGCTCCCGCACCGTCCAGCCCCGCGTCCTCTCGATCGTCGGCGCGACCGCCGCCGGCAAGTCCGATCTGGCCGTCGCCCTCGCCCGCAGCCTCGGCGGCGAGGTGATCAACACCGACTCGATGCAGCTGTACCGGGGCATGGACATCGGCACCGCCAAGCTCACCACGGCCGAACGCGGGGGAGTGCCGCACCACCTGCTGGACGTCTGGGACGTCACCGAGGCCGCCAGCGTCGCCGAGTACCAGCGGCTGGCCCGGGCCGAGATCGACCGGCTGCTCGCCGCCGGGCGCACGCCCGTCCTGGTCGGCGGCTCCGGGCTGTACGTCCGGGCGGCGATCGACGAGATGGAGTTCCCCGGCACCGACCCGGCGGTCCGGGCCCGGCTGGAGGCCGAACTGGAGCAGGACGGCCCGTACGCGCTGCACCGGCGGCTGGCCGAGCTGGACCCGGCGGCCGCCGAGGCGATCCTGACCGGCAACGGGCGGCGGATCGTCCGGGCGCTGGAGGTCATCGAGATCACCGGGCAGCCGTTCACCGCCAACCTGCCGAGCAACACCGCCGTCTACGACGCGGTGCAGATCGGCGTCGCGGTGCCGCGCCCCGAGCTGGACGAGCGGATCACGCTGCGGGTCGACCGGATGTGGCAGGCCGGACTGCTGGACGAGGTGCGCGCGCTGGAGCGGATCGGGCTGCGTGAGGGGCGGACGGCCTCCCGGGCGCTCGGCTACCAGCAGGTGCTGGACCACTTCGCCGGCGAGTGCACCGAGGACGAGGCGCGGGCCGAGACCGTCCGGGCCACCAAGCGCTTCGCCCGCCGCCAGGAGTCCTGGTTCCGTCGCGACGGCCGGATCCACTGGCTGTCCCGCCCGGCCGGCACCGACCCCGTCGAGCTGCTGGAACGCTCCCTCGAACTGATCGACCGTCAGGAGGTTCCGGCCGGGTAGAACGGGTTCCGGCCAATCCGGCGGTGCACCTGCGCGCGCAGGTGGCCGTGCAGGACGAACCGGCGGTCACGGGCCGATCACGTGATGGCCACGGATCACCCGTCGACGCCGGTCAGGCCCGGAACGCCCGTCTGGACATGCCATCATCGAAGCCGTAGGGGTCGGCCGCGCGGGCCGACCGTGCCCGACCGCGAGTCCGCTCGTGTCGAACTGTCAGGGGAGGCCGCGTGTCGACGGGTACCGGCCCCGAATCGGGTCAGGGCGGGAGTGTCACCGCACCGGCCGACGAGTCGACGAGGGGCGACCTGCCCGTGCTGACCGACCTGGACGCGCCCACCTCGTACGCGGTCGCGTTGCCCGCCCTGGACACCCGCACCCCGGCGGGCGCGGTGCACGAGCGGGAGATCCGACCGCTGCGCCGGCTCCGCTGGTGGCAGACCCTGCCGATCGCCCTGCTGGGCACCCTCGGCTCGCTGATGTTCGCCTTCCCGCTCGCCTTCGGCTCGGCCGGGGCGCGCTCCACCATGGTCGGCATGCTCGGGCTGCTGTTCACCGCCGCCTCGGTCGGCTGGGGCGCGATGGCCGCGCGGCACGCCGGGTACAAGTGGCCGGGCCTGCCGCGCCGCGGCTCCGGGCAGCGGGCCGGCTGGAAGGCGATCGTGGTCTACACCCTGATCGCGCTGGCGGCCTGCGCGCTGGCCGTCTGGCGGGTCGCCTACCTGCGCTGATCCGCCCGTCGGACCGACCCGGTGGCGGGCGCGCCGGTTCAGTACCATCGGGAGGGTGAGCGCATCCTCCCCGCAGCCGGTCGGCGTCCCCTTCTTCAAGGGGCACGGCACCCAGAACGACTTCGTCATCGTCCCGGACCCGGACGGCGAGCTGGCGATCGGCCCCGCGGCCGTCGCCGCGCTGTGCGACCGGCGGGCGGGGATCGGCGGGGACGGGCTGCTGCGCGTGGTGCGCTCCGCTGCCGACCCGGCCGCCGCGGACCAGGCCGACCGGGCCGAGTGGTTCATGGACTACCGCAACTCCGACGGCAGCATCGCCGAGATGTGCGGCAACGGCGTGCGGGTCTTCGCCCGCTACCTGGTCGAGGCCGGCCTGGCCGAGCCCGGCGAGCTGGCGATCGCCACCCGCGCCGGGGTGCGGACGGTGCGGGTCGCCGCGGACGCCGCGGACGGCACGCCCGGCGAGGTCACCGTCGACATGGGCCGGGCCCGGCTGCCCGGGCCGGACGGCGTCGAGGTCGCGGTCGGCGCGCGGCGCTGGCCCGCGCTGAACGTCAACATGGGCAACCCGCACGCGGTGGCCTTCGTGGCGAGCCTGGACGACGCCGGGGACCTGTACTCCGCGCCGCTCACCACCCCCGAAGGGGCCTACCCGGAGGGCGTGAACGTCGAGTTCGTGGTGGACCGCGGGCCGCGGCACGTCGCCATGCGGGTGTACGAGCGCGGCTCCGGCGAGACCCGCTCCTGCGGCACCGGCACCTGCGCCGTCGCGGTGGCCGCCATCCGCCGGGACGGCGTCGACCCGGCGGTCACCGGCGAGCCGGCCACCTACACCGTGGACGTGCCGGGCGGCCGACTGGTCATCACCGAGCACCCGGACGGCCGGATCGAGAAGACCGGCCCGGCGGTGATCGTGGCCGCCGGCGAGATCGACGCCCGTTGGTGGGCCGAGCTGACGGGCTGACGGCCCGGTTTGCCCATTTCGTACGGCGGCGAATCCGCCCGTTCGGGTGACGCCTGTCGCGGACGGGAAGCAACGCAACGCGGAACGTGCTCTGCTCGGTAGCATGGACCACCGGGAAGGCGCCCCTCGGCGGGGTGGCGGCCGGTGATCGCTGCCGGAGGTGCGCCGATGACCATCGAAGCCGGGCAGCCCCTGACGGGGCAGCCGACGTCCGCACGGCAAGCCGGGGCCAGGCGGCCCCTGGGGGAGCTCGGCCGGGCCGCGCTCGGCCGGGCCGGGCGGGCCGCCCTGCTGGCCACCGGCCGGCCGCCCGTCCCGGACGCCCTCGAACCGCTGGTCCGGGTCCACCGCGAACACCATCCGCAGGCCGACCTCGGCCTGCTCGCCCGGGCGTACCGGCTCGCCGAGGCCAGCCACCGCGGCCAGAAACGCAAGAGCGGCGAGCCGTACATCACCCATCCGCTGGCCGTCACCATGATCCTGGCCCAACTCGGCGCCGGGACCACCACCTTGGTCGCCTCACTGCTCCACGACACCGTCGAGGACACCGAGTTGACGCTGGATCAGGTCGGCGCCGGGTTCGGTCCCGAAGTCGCCTATCTGGTCGACGGGGTGACGAAGCTGGAGAAGGTCGACTTCGGCGCCGCCGCCGAGGCCGAGACCTTCCGCAAGATGCTGGTCGCCACCGGGGACGACGTCCGGGTGATGGTGATCAAGCTCGCCGACCGGCTGCACAACATGCGCACCATCCGGCACATGAAGCCGGCCAGCCAGGTGCGGATCGCCAAGGTCACCCGGGACGTGCTGATCCCGCTGGCCGAACGGCTCGGCATCCAGGTCCTCAAGGCGGAGCTGGAGGACATCGTCTTCGCCACCCTGCACCCCGAGGAGTACGCCCGCACCCGGGCCCTGATGTCCGGTCACGAGGACCGGCCGGACACTCTGCTGGAACCCTTCGCCCGGCTGCTGGCCCGCCAGCTGGCCGAGACCGGGGTGGCCGCCGAGGTCACCGTCCGGCCCCGGCACTGCGTCTCGCTGCACCGGGTGCTGCTCAAGCGGGCCGCCGCGCCCGGGCGGGACGGGCAGCCGCAGGGGCCGCAGCCGGCCGACTTCGGGCGGCTGCTGGTGGTGGTCGAGGAGAACGCCGACTGCTACGCCGTGCTCGGCGAACTGCACACCTGCTGGACGCCGCTGCCCGGCGAGTTCAAGGACTTCGTCGCCGCTCCCAAGTTCAACCTGTACCAGTCGCTGCACACCGCCGTGGCGTTGACCGGCGGCACGGTCGTCGAGGTGCTGGTGCGCACCCGGCGGATGCACGAGGTCGCCGAGACCGGGGTGGTCGCGCTCGGCGACCCGGAGCCGGCCGGCGCCGTCCAGGACGCCGACGAGCTCGACCGCACCGACCCGGCCCGGCCGGGCTGGCTCAGCCGGCTGCTGGAGTGGCAGCAGGAGACCCCGGACCCGGACGCCTTCTGGTCCGCGCTCACCGCCGACCTGGCCGGCGACCGCGAGATCACCGTCGTGACGGAGTGCGGCGAAACGCTTCAGCTGAGGGCCGGCGCCACCTGCGTGGACGCCGCCTACCTGCTCGGCGAGGAGACCGGCCACCGCTGCATCGGCGCCCGGGTCAACGGCCGGCTCACCGCGCTCTCCACCGTCCTGCAGGACGGCGACCGGCTCGCCGTGCTCACCGAGACGCTGCCGACCGGGAGCGTGCACACCGAGGACGGGCCGCGCGCCGCCGAACCCTCCGGCCCCTCGCCCGAGTGGCTCGCGCACGCCCGGACCCCGGCCGCCCGGCTGGCCATCGAACGCTGGCTCGCCGACCATCCGGCGCGGCTGCCGGTGGTGCGCACCGGCCCCTCCAGCGGCCAGCCCGCCCCGCCCGCGCACCGGGCCACCGAGCGCCGGTCGGCCCCGGTCGCGGTGGCCGGCCGGCCCGGGGCGCCCGTGCGGCTGGCCCGCTGCTGCACGCCCGTCCCGCCGGACGAGGTGGCCGGCTACCCGATCCGTGGCGGCGCCGTCGCCGTGCACCGCACCGGCTGTCCGGCCGGGGAGCGGATGCGCGCGGCCGGGCGCGCGGAGCTGGACGTCCGCTGGCAGCCGGAGGGCGCCCCGGCGGACGGCCACCGGGCGACCCTGCGGGCCGAGGCGCTCAACCGGCCCCGGCTGCTCGCCGACCTCACGGCGGCCATCTCCGCCGAGGGCGTCGGCATCGTCTCGGCCGAGGTCGAGCCGCCACAGGAGCTGCGGGTCCGGCACACCTACACCGTCGAACTGCCCGAGCCGGCCGCGCTGCCCACGCTGATGCGGGCGATGCTCAGGGTCTCCGGGGTGTACGACGTGAGCCGGCCGCAGGCCCCCGAGGGCGGCGGCGCCCGGGAACCCGGGGGAAATGGGGATGACCGGCCCGCGCCGGGCGTGCGACCATCATGGGGAATTCACGGCCGGTCCACGGCGTTCTCAGGGCACAGGAGCCCCGGTGGCGCCCAAGGACCTGAGGGGTAGCTCACCTCGCCCGGACGGTAACCGGGGCGGCAGCTGGGCAGACTCCGGGTGGGACCGTACGTGCGGTCCCCACCGGCCACCCGCACCAGCGACCAAAGGACAGAATGACCTCCACGTCCGACACCCGCGACCACGCCGACGCCCCGCGCCGCCTCGACGGTCTGCGGGCGGAAGCCCTCATGGACGAGGACCTCGCGGCCATCGACGAGGACCTCGGCCACCACTACGACGGCGACCAGTACGACCGCAGCGAGCGCGCCGCCCTGCGCCGGGTCGCCGGCCTCTCCACCGAACTCGAGGACGTCACCGAGGTCGAGTACCGCCAGCTCCGCCTGGAGCGCGTGGTGCTCGTCGGCGTCTGGACCGACGGCACGCTGGAGGAGGCGGAGAACTCGATGGCCGAGCTCGCCGCGCTCGCCGAGACGGCCGGCTCCGAAGTGCTGGACGGGGTGATCCAGCGCCGCGACAAGCCCGACGCCGCCACCTACATCGGCTCCGGCAAGGCGAAGGAACTGCGCGACATCGTCGCCGCGACCGGCGCCGACACCGTGGTCTGCGACGGTGAGCTCACCCCCGGCCAGCTGATCCAGCTGGAGGACGTGGTCAAGGTCAAGGTCGTCGACCGGACGGCCCTGATCCTGGACATCTTCGCCCAGCACGCCAAGTCCCGGGAGGGCAAGGCGCAGGTCTCGCTCGCCCAGATGCAGTACATGCTGCCCCGGCTGCGCGGCTGGGGTCAGTCGCTGTCCCGGCAGATGGGTGGTGGCGGCTCCGGCTCGTCCGGCGGCGGCATGGCCACGCGTGGTCCCGGTGAGACCAAGATCGAGACCGACCGGCGCCGGATCCGCGAGAAGATGGCGAAGCTCCGCAAGGAGATCGTCGAGATGAAGAAGGGCCGCGACACCAAGCGCCAGGAGCGCAAGCGCCACCAGGTGCCGTCGGTGGCCATCGCCGGGTACACCAACGCCGGCAAGTCCTCCCTGCTCAACCGGCTCACCGGTGCCGGCGTGCTGGTGGAGAACGCCCTGTTCGCCACCCTGGACCCGACCGTGCGCCGGGCCCAGACCCCGAGCGGGCGGGTCTACACCCTGGCCGACACCGTCGGCTTCGTCCGGCACCTGCCGCACCACCTGGTCGAGGCGTTCCGCTCGACCATGGAGGAGGTCGCCGACGCGGATCTCATCCTGCACGTGGTCGACGGCTCGCACCCCGAGCCGGAGACGCAGCTGGCCGCCGTCCGCGAGGTCATCGTCTCGGTCGACGCGCAGAACGTGCCGGAGATCGTGGTGATCAACAAGGCGGACGCCGCCGACCCGCACGTGCTGCAGCGCCTGCTGCGCCGCGAGCCGCACGCCATCGTGGTGTCGGCCCGCAGCGGCGCGGGCATCGAGGAGCTGCTGAAGCTCATCGACGACGAGCTGCCGCGCCCGGCGGTCGAGGTGCGGGCCCTGGTGCCCTACACCCAGGGCGGGCTGGTCTCCCGGGTGCACGCCGAGGGTGAGCTGCTCGCCACCGAGCACACCGGCGAGGGCACGCTGGTGCACGCCAAGGTGTCGGCCGAGCTGGCCGCCGAGCTGGAGCGCTACGCGGTGGCGCTGCAGGGCTGAGGCGCCGAGCCGACGAAGGGCCTCCGGACGCGAGTCCGGGGGCCCTTCGTGTGTGCGGCGGTGGGGCTTCGCGGGCCCGGGCTACTTCACGTTCTTGGCGAAGTAGTCGAAGGCCTGCTTCGCCTGGTCCTGCAGCGAGGGGCCGGCCAGGTGCGCGGACGGGGTGCGGTTGCCGATCGCGGTGACGCTGATCAGGTTGGGCTTGCCGTCCTTGGTGATGAACCAGCCGCCGCCGCTGGAGCCGCCGGTCATGCTGCAGCCGAGCACGTACATCGGCGGGCGGGTCCGGTCGAAGGAGAGCCTGGCCGGCGGGACCGGGGAGTCGCAGCGGTCGAGCTCCAGGCCGTCGAACGGCCGCTCGGCCGGGTATCCGTAGGAGGCGGCCGAGGTGATCTGGTCGCGCGGGGCGTTGAACCAGACCGGCACCGATCCGCCCACCGCCTCCTCCAGCGAGGTGCCGGAGCCGCCCTCGCCGCGCACCCGGATGATCCCGTAGTCGTACTGGTGGTGGGCGCCGACGCCGCTCTCCTTGAGCCAGGTCGGCGACACCAGCGCGCGCACCGCCGTCCACCGGCCGTACGGGGCGGCCTGCTGCTCGGTGAACGGCCGGCCGCGGACCGCCTGGCCGTCCCGGTTGAAGCCGGGTACGAAGACGATGTTCTTCAGCCAGTTGCCGCCCTTGCCGTCGTGCAGGCAGTGCGCGGCGGTGTAGACGAGGTTGCTGCGGCCCGGGTTGACCGGGTCGGAGACCACCGTGCCGGAACAGGCCGCGTCGCCCTGGGGCGTGGTGACGAAGAGCCGGCCGACCACGGCGCCGGCCGGGCCGTACGGGTGCGGCTGCGGCGTGGCCGCGACGGCGGCCGGCGGGGTGGCCGACCGGTCGTCGCCCGGCGCGGCGGTGAGCGGGTACTCCGGGGTGGGCCGGCCCTTGGCGGCCGCCATCCGGGCGGTCGACCAGAAACCCGGGGCCACCTCGTTGGCGAAGCCGCTGTCGGCGACGAACCGGCCCCAGTCCTCCAGCTTCCAGCCCGCCAGGTCGCCCAGGCTGGTGGGGGCCGGCCTGGGAAGGGCCGGCGGCGGGGCGGCCTCGGCGGCGCCGGAGCCGTCCGGCCCGCAGGCGGTCGCGGCGAGGGCGAGCACGACGAGCACCGCGGCGCCGACCGGTGCGGGTCGGCGCCGCGGTCCGCGGCCGGTGTGCTTCGGCATGGTGCATCGTCCCCCGGGGGCGGCCTCCGCCGCCCGTACGGCTGGGGCCGGACAGGCCTCAGCGCTACGGCTTCCTGGAGATCCAGTCCAGCGCCTGCTTGGCGACCTCCTCCAGGTACGGGCCGCTCAGCGAGGTGTGGTCCTGGGTGCCGATGGAGGTGTTGCTGACCAGGGCGGTCTTCCCGTCCGGCATGGTGGCGAACCAGCCGCCGCCGCTGGCGCCCTGGGTCATGGTGCAGCCGATGGTGAGCATCGACGGGCGCTTCGGGTCGAACGACAGCCGGGTCGGCCTGCCGCCCTCGCACTTGTACAACTCCTGGCCGTCGAACGGCTTGTAGAGCGGGTAGCCGACCGCCGCGACGGACACCTTGTCGCGCGGCGCGTCGAACCAGACCGGGACGGCCGAACCGACCGTCTCCTCCAGCGACTTGCCGGTGTCGTTCTGGTTGTGCACCCGCATGACGGCGAAGTCGTACTGGTTCGCGGCGTCACCGCTGCCGCCGCCCTCGACCATCCACTGCGGTGAGGTGGTGACCAGGTCGGCCCACCAGGTGCCCAGCGGGGCCAGTTCGGACAGCGGGGCCTTCTTGCCACCGCTGGAGGCGCCCGAGTTGTTGTAGGCGGGCACGAAGACCAGGTCCTTGTAGAAGTCGCCGCCCTTGCCCGAGTGCACGCAGTGGCCCGCCGTCCAGACCAGGTTGCTCTTGCCCGGGTGCTGCGGGTCGGTGATCACCGTCGCGGAGCAGTTGCCCCGGCCGCCCTGGGCACTGAAGAACACCTTCCCGGACGGCTGCTTGGTGTACGGGCGGGGCACCGGCACCGCCTTGACCGCCGGCGGATCGGGGTCGGTCACACCGTCGTCGGTGGCCGGTTTGGCGGTGGGCGGGGCCGGCTCGGCGGGCTTGGAATCGCCCATCTTGTCCGGGTTCCAGAAGTCCTTCACCACCGGGTTGTTGAAGACGTGCTTGGACGCCCAGGAGTCCCAGTCCTCGAACTTCCACTTCTTCAGGTCGTCCCAGCTCTTCGGCAGGCCCTCCAGCAGGCTGGTCGGGATGCCCGACGGGAGGGTGATCCCGCCGATCACGCCGCCGCTGCCCGCGGCGGTGCTGGTCGGGCTCGCGGAGGCGGGTGGCGGCGCGGCGGTGCCGCTCCCACCGCCCGCCGGGCCGTCCGGCCCGCAGGCGCTCGCCGCGAGCAGCGTCCCCGTGACGAGGGCGACGGCCATGGCTGACCGGTGGATCGATGGCATCTGTGCGCTTCCCCCTGGGCTCGGTCGGGTTGTCGTGCGGCGGCTCGCCGCTGTGGAGTCTTCCACCGGTCACCAGGACGGCGACGGCCGCCCCCCGGGTTCCGGCCCTGACCGGAGGTCACCGATCCGTGACGTGGCCGCAGTCGGCCCGTCGGCCCAGCAGGGCGGTCCGCCCCGGTGGAGCACAATCCCCGATCTTCACCTGGACGAGTGAGCCGACCTTGTGATCACCCGTCGGGGATAGGTAACCCTTACCTGACGCGATGGTGCGAGCGCCCGCCGAATCCCCTCCACCACCCGTGCGCGTCCGCACCCCCACGCGCCCCAAGGAGCAGCCTTGAGCACCGCCCTCACCGGAGCCCCGCCCGACCCGCTGCTGCCCGCGGACCGGTCGGCCGAGCCCGACCAGCTGCTGCACCCGGACCCCGCCGTCGCCGCCGAACAGGCCGCGCTGGAAGCCCTGCTGCGCTGCTGGACGCGCGAGACCGGCGCCCGTCCCGGCCCCGACGGCCGGCTGCGGATCGCCGTCCTCGGCGGCGCCGCCCGGCTCTCCGCCCCCGTTCGCTACTGGTCGCCCGCCGGCTGGCACCGGTTCGGCCCCGCCGTCCTCTCGGCCGGCGAGGGCACCGCCGACGCCCCCGTGGACGCCGTCACCACGGCCGCGCTGCTCGCCGCCGCGGCCGCCGACCGCCCCGACCCCGGGCAGGTCGCCGACCTCGCCGCCCGGGTCGCCGACTCCGTCGTCCGCACCGCCGACATCCTCGCCCACCGCCGCACCGCCGCCCCCTCCGGCGGCCCGGAGCGCTCGCACTTCCTCGCCGCCGAGCAGTCCCTGCTGCTCGGCCACCCGCTGCACCCCACCCCGAAGAGCCGCGACGGCCTCGGCCCGGCCCAGAGCGCCGCCTACTCGCCCGAACTGCACGGCTCCTTCCAACTCCACTGGTACGCGGTGTGCCGCGACCTGCTCGCCGCCGGCTCCGCCCTCGCCGAGAGCGCCGACCGGATCACCGCCGGCCTGCTCGGCGGCCACGCGGCCCTGCCGCCCGGCACCGCCGCGCTGCCCCTGCACCCCTGGCAGGCCCGCGAACTCGCCCACCGCCCGGCCGTCGCCGCCCTGCTCGCCGACGGGCTGCTGCACGACCTCGGCCCGGCCGGCGAACCCTGGCACCCCACCTCCTCGGTGCGCACCGTCTACCGGCCCGGCACCCCGTGGATGCTCAAGCTCTCGCTCGGCCTGCGGATCACCAACTCCCGCCGGGAGAACCTGCGCAAGGAACTCCACCGCGGCCTGGAGGTGCACCGGTTGCTGGAGAGCGGCCTGGCCGCCGAGTGGCGGGCCGCCCACCCCGGCTTCGACATCGTGCGCGACCCGGCCTGGATCGGCGTCGACCACCCCGGCCTCGGCGACCCGGGGGGCCTGGACACCGTGCTGCGCGCCCAGCCCTTCGCCCCCGCCGACCGCGCGCTGTGCGTCGCCGGGCTCGTCGCCGAACAGCCGCTCGGCACCGGCGACGCCGTCCCGTCCCGGCTCGGCGACACCCTGCGGGCGCTCGCCGCGCGCTGCGGCCGCCCGCTTCGGACCGTCGCCGCCGAATGGTTCCTGCGCTACCTGGACGCCGTCGTGCTGCCCGTCCTGTGGCTGGACGGCCGGGCCGGCATCGCCCTGGAGGCCCACCAGCAGAACAGCCTCGTCCTGCTCGACGCCGACGGCTGGCCCAGCGGCGGCCGCTACCGCGACAACCAGGGCTACTACTACCGGGAGGGCGCAGCCGACCGGCTCACCGCGCGGCTGCCCGGGCTCGGCGCGCACAGCGACACCTTCCTGCCGGACGAGGTGATCGACCACCACTTCGCGTACTACCTCGGCATCAACCACGTCCTCGGCCTGGTCGGCGCCTTCGGCAGCCAGGGGCTCGCCGACGAGGCCGTCCTGCTGGCCGGGCTGCGCCGGTTCCTGGCCGGCCCGCGGGCCGCCGCCACCGGCTCGGCGCTGCCCGCGCTGCTGCTCGACGCGCCCACCCTGCCCTGCAAGGCCAACCTGCTCACCCGGATCAACGGACTGGACGAACTGGTCGGTCCGGTCGCCACCCAGTCCGTCTACGTGGACATCCCCAACCCGCTGGCGGGCGCATGAGCATGCTCGACGACCTGCCGGGGTGGGGCGCGATCCCCACCCCGGTCGGCGAGTTCCGGCTCCGCCCGGTCCGGCTGCCCGCCGACCTGGACCTGCTCGCCGGGTGGATGAACGACCCCGAGATCGCCGCGTTCTGGGAGCTCGCCGGTCCGCCCGACGTCACCGAACAGCACCTCCGGGCCCAACTCGACGGCGACGGCCGCAGCGTGCCCTGCCTCGGCCTGCTCGACGGGGCCCCGATGAGCTACTGGGAGGTCTACCGCGCCGACCTCGACCCGCTCGCCCGGCACTACCCGGCCCGCCCGCACGACACCGGCGTCCACCTGCTGCTCGGCCCCGCCGAGAGCCGCGGCCGGGGCCTCGGCGCCGTCCTGCTGGCTGCCCTCGCCGAGCGGATCCTGTGGCGACGCCCGTGCTGCGAGCGGGTCGTCGCCGAACCGGACGTCCGCAACCGGCGCTCCGTCCGGGCCTTCGAACGGGCCGGATTCCGGTCGGACGCCGAACTCGACCTGCCCGACAAGCGCGCCGCCCTGATGATCCGCGCCCGGCTCCCCCTCCCCGCCTAGGACACCCTCGTGGACACCCCCGCACCCCAGCCGCCGTACGACCTGCTCGGCGTCGGCATCGGCCCCTTCAACCTCTCGCTCGCCGCGCTCGCCGACCCCGTCCCCGGCCTGCGCACGCTCTTCTGCGACCAGCGCCCGGAGTTCCGCTGGCACCCCGGCATGCTGGTGGACGGGGCCCGGATGCAGGTGCCGTTCCTGGCCGACCTGGTCTCCCTCGTCGACCCGACCAACCCGTGGTCCTTCCTCAACTACCTGCGCGAGCAGGACCGGCTCTTCCCGTTCTACTTCGCCGAGCGCTTCCAACTGCCCCGCCGCGAGTACGACCACTACTGCCGCTGGGCCGCCGAACGGCTCGACAGCTGCCGCTTCGGCACCGAGGTCACCGCCCTGCACTGGGTCGCCGGCTCGGGAGGGGGCGGCCTGTTCCGGGCCGAGTTGACCGACACCGCGACCGGGCGCCGGACCGAGGTGCAGGCCCGCAACCTCGCCCTCGGCGTCGGCACCCGGCCCGTCCTGCCCGAGGCCTTCACCGCCCTCGACGGCCACCCGCACGCCTTCCACTCCGCCGACTACCTGGACCGCCGCGACGACCTCGCCGGCGCCCGCGACATCACCGTGATCGGCAGTGGGCAGTCCGGCGCCGAGGTCTTCCTCGACCTGCTCCGGCGCCACGCGGGCGACGGCGTCCGGCTGCGCTGGCTCACCCGGACCAGGGCGCTCGCACCCATGGAGTACTCCAAGCTCGGCCTGGAGCACTTCACCCCCGACTACACCCGCTACTTCCACAGCCTGCCCGAACCCGTCCGGGACGCCCTGGTCAGCGCCCAGTGGCAGCTGCACAAGGCCGCCAGCGCCGAGACCCTCGCCGAGATCCACGACCACCTCTACGAGCGCACCATCGGCGCCCCGATCGACACCGCCCCGGTCGAGATCACCCCCGGCACCGCCGTCACCGAGGCCCGTCCCGGCCCCTGCGGCGGCCTCGAACTGCGCTGCCGGCACGCCGACTCCGGCGCCGAACACCTCCTGCGCACCGACGCCGTGGTGCTCGCCACCGGCTACCGGGCCGCCCGCCCGGCCGCGCTCGAACCGCTGGCCCGGCTGATCGACTGGGACCGGGACGGGCGCTACCGGGTCGACCTCGACCACCGGGTCGCCACCCGGCCCGAACTCACCGGCGGCCTCTACGTCCAGAACGCCGAACTGCACACCCACGGCGTAGGCACCCCCGACCTGGGCCTCGGCGCCCACCGGGCCGCCGTGATCCTCAACGCCGTCACCGGCCGGACCGTCCACCGGCTGCCCACCCGCACCGCCTGGACCGGCTTCGCGCCGCCCGGGGCCGCCCCCGTCGTCGGGCGCACGCCCGCCGCCGAGCGTCCCCCTACCGAGCACGCCCCCACCGAGAGCACCCCCGTCGTCCCCCGCCCCCAGGAGCTGACCCGTGCCGCAACCGCCGGCCGCTGAACCGCCGTTGTACCTGCCCCCGCACCTGACCGCCGGGCACTGGCGGCGGGCCGGCCGGGCCCTGCTGGCCAAGATGCTCGGCGAGTTCGCCTACGAGGAACTGCTCACCCCGGTCCGCGGCGCCGCCGACGGCGAGTACCTGCTCTGGCTGCCCGAGGCCGAGTACCGCTTCACCGCCCGCCGCGGCGCGTACGGAAGCTGGCAGGTCGACCCGGCGTCGGTCCGCTGCTCCGACCCGGACGGCCTCGACCCGCTGCGCTTCCTCCCGCACGCCCGGCACGCCCTCGGACTGCGCGGCGAGACCACCGGCCACCTGATCCGCGAACTCACCGCCACCCTGACCGCCGACGCGCACCAGCTCGCCACCGCGCTCACCGCCGCCGAACTCGCCGACCTCGACCACCCCGCCCTGGAGGGCCGCCAGAACGGCCACCCCTGGATCGTCCCCAACAAGGGCCGGATCGGCTTCTCCGCCGCCGACGCCGCCCGCTGGACCCCGGAGGCCCGCACCCCGCGCCCGCTGCCCTGGATCGCCGTCCACCGCCGGCTCGCCGAGTACCGCGGCGTACCCGGCCTGGAGCGGCCCGAGCAGCTCTACGCCCGCGAACTCGACGACCCGGACGCGCTGCGCGCCGCCCTCGGCCCGGCCGCCGCCGACTACCTGCTGCTGCCCGTCCACCCCTGGCAGTGGGACGAGACGGTCGTCCCGCTGTTCGCGCCCTGGATCGCCTCCGGCGAGATCGTCCCGCTGCCCTCCGACGGCGACCCACGGCTGCCCCAGCAGTCCATCCGCTCCTTCTTCAACACCGCCCACCCCGAGCGCTGCACCGTCAAACTGCCGCTGTCCATCCTCAACACCCTGGTCTGGCGCGGCCTGCCCACCGAACGCACCCTCGCCGCGCCCGCCGTCACCGCCTGGATCCACGGCCTGCGCGACGCCGACCCGTACCTGCGCGAGGAGTGCCGGGTGATCCTGCTCGGCGAGATCGCCTCCGTCACCGTCGACCACCCGCTCTACCGCGAGCTGCCCGAGGCGCCCTACCAGTACAAGGAACTCCTCGGCGCGATCTGGCGCGAACCGCTCGGCCCCTGCCTGACCGGCGGCGAACGCGCCCGCACCCTGGCCGCCCTGCTGCAGACCGGCTCCGACGGCCGGGCCCTCGCCGCCGAACTGATCGCCCGCTCCGGCCTCACCCCCGCCGCGTGGACCGGCCGGCTGTTCGGCGCCATGCTGCCGCCGCTGCTGCACTTCCTCTACCGGTACGGGCTGGTCTTCTCCCCGCACGGCGAGAACGCCATCGTCGTCTTCGACGAGCACGACGCCCCCGCCCGGCTCGCGGTCAAGGACTTCGTCGACGACGTCAACCTCAGCGACCAGGACCTGCCCGAACTGCGCGGCCTGCCCGCCGAGGTCGACGACGTGCTGCTGCGGGACGGCCCGCAGGAGCTCTGCCAGTTCATCCACTCCGGGCTGTTCATCGGCGTCTTCCGCTTCCTCGCCCCGCTGCTGGAGGCGCAGACCGGGCTGCCCGAGGCCGAGTTCTGGGCCCTGCTGCGCGCCGAGATCCACCGTTACCAGGACCGCTTCCCCGGGCTGCGCGAGCGCTTCGAGCTGTTCGACCTGTTCCGGCCCCGGATCGACCGGCTCTGCCTCAACCGCAACCGGCTGCTGCTCGACGGCTACCAGGACCGCCCGCACCGCCCGCACGCCGCCCGGTACGGGACCGTCCCGAACGCCCTGGTGACCCTGGAGGCGGATCTTCCCGGGCGACGGAGCCGGATTGTCACCCCTGCCCCGTAGGCTGGGAGGGTCATGACGAACGACTCCGAATCCCAGCTCCCCGGCGCGACCGAGCTCCCAGGCGAGGACGGCGACGCCGCCGTCGACGTCGAGGAAGCCGTCGCCGTCCCGCGCTCGCGCATCCCCGACCTGCTGCACGCCGCGGTGGCGGCCGTCGGCGGCGTCGAGCGGCCCGGCCAGGTCCGGATGGCCGAGGCCGTCGCCGACGCCGTCGACAACGCCGAGCACCTGCTCGTCCAGGCCGGCACCGGCACCGGAAAGTCCCTCGCCTACCTGGTGCCGGCGGTCGCCCACGGGGACCGCGTGGTGGTCGCCACCGCCACCCTGGCGCTGCAACGCCAGCTGGTCGAACGGGACTTGCCGCGCACCGTCGAGGCGCTGCACCCGGCGCTGCGCCGCCGCCCGCTGTTCGCGATGCTCAAGGGCCGCTCCAACTACCTGTGCCTGCACCGGGCCAACGAGGGCACCCCGAGCGACGAGGGCGAGGGCCTGTTCGACGCGGCCGAGGCGCTCGGCGGGCCCGCCAGCAAGCTCGGGCAGGACGTGCTGCGGCTGCGCGAGTGGGCCGAGGAGACCGACACCGGGGACCGGGACGACCTCAGCCCCGGCGTCTCCGACAAGGCCTGGGCCCAGCTGGCGGTCACCTCCAAGGAGTGCCTGGGCGCCACCCGCTGCGCGTACGGACAGGAGTGCTTCGCGGAGAAGGCCCGGGAGCGGG
Source organism: Kitasatospora sp. NPDC087861 (assembly GCF_044742585.1). Lineage (NCBI taxonomy): Bacteria > Bacillati > Actinomycetota > Actinomycetes > Kitasatosporales > Streptomycetaceae > Kitasatospora > Kitasatospora sp. NPDC087861. The sequence goes on along the minus strand of NZ_JBIUUS010000033.1, from coordinate 15,362 downwards.
CCAAGCTGGCGGACGTCGTGGTCACCAACCACGCGATGCTCGCGATCGACGCCATAGAGGGCGCGCCGGTGCTGCCCGAGCACGGGCTGCTGATCGTCGACGAGGCGCACGAACTGGTCAACCGGGTCACCGGCGCGGCCACCGCCGAGCTGACCGTCGGCGCGGTCAACCGGGCGGTCAAGCGCGCCGCCCGGCTCGCCAACGAGAAGGCCGTGGACGCCCTGCAGGCCGCCGCCGAGAACTACCACGGCCTGATGGAGACCGCCCAGCCCGGCCGGGTCGAGGAGCTGCCCGAGTACCTGGCGTACGCGGTCACCGCGATCCGGGACGCCGCGCGCCAGGTGATCAGCTCCCTCGGCGAGACCCGCGACAAGGGCCTCAGCGACGAGGACGCGGTCCGCAAGCAGGCGATGGCCTCCGCCGAGTCGCTGCACGAGACCGCCGGGCGGCTGCTGGAGGACTCCGAGTACGACGTGGTCTGGATCGAGCGCAGCGACCGCTTCGGGATGGGCACGGCCTCGCTGCGGGTCGCCCCGCTCAGCGTCTCCGGGCTGCTGCGTGAGGGCCTGTACAAGGAGCGCTCGGTGGTGCTCACCTCGGCCACCCTCAAGCTCGGCGGGGACTTCAACGGCGTCGCCGCCTCGGTCGGCCTGCCCTCGGAGGCCCGGCTGCCGGACGAGCGCACCCCCGGGGACAACCCGGAGCCCGGCTTCGGCGAGGACGCGGTGCCGCACTGGCGGGGCATCGACGTCGGCTCGCCGTTCAAGTACCCCAAGCAGGGCATCCTGTACGTCGCCCGGCACCTCGCCGATCCCGGCCGTGATCCGGAACGGCCCGACATGCTGGACGAGTTGGCCGAGCTGATCGGCGCGGCCGGCGGGCGCACGCTGGGCCTGTTCTCCTCGATGCGCGGCGCCCAGACGGCCGCCGAGGCGCTGCGGGAGCGGCTGGACAACCGGATCCTGCTCCAGGGGGAGGACACCCTGGGCGAGTTGATCCGCGAGTTCGCCTCGGACGCGTCCACCTGCCTGTTCGGCACGCTCTCGCTCTGGCAGGGCGTGGACGTGCCCGGCTCGGCCTGCCAGCTGGTCGTGATGGACCGCATCCCGTTCCCCCGGCCGGACGACCCGCTGATGAGCGCCCGCCAGAAGGACGTCGAACAGCGCGGCGGGAACGGCTTCATGGCCGTCGCGGCGACGCACGCGGCGCTGCTGATGGCGCAGGGCGCGGGCCGGCTGGTGCGCGCGGCGGAGGACCGGGGCGTGGTCGCGGTGCTGGACCCGCGGGTGGAGACCAAGCGGTACGGGAGCTTCTTCCGGTCCTCGATGCCGGAGTTCTGGTACACCACGGACCGCAACCAGGTGCGCCGCTCGCTGGCGGCGATCGACGCCTCGGCGCCGCCGGTCAAGCCGGTGGTGAAGCGGGGCTGAGCGGCGGGCATTGTTCAGACAAGCCCTGGACGCCGGAGGGGCTCCCCGCAGCAGTGCGGTGGAGCCCCTTCTCCCGATTCGTGCGCGCGGAGGCGTCAGAGGCGGCGCAGGACCGCGACGACCTTGCCCAGGATGGTCGCGTTGTCGCCGTTGATCGGCTCGTACGCGGGGTTGTGCGGCATCAGCCAGATCCGGCCGTCCTCGCGCTTGAGCCGCTTGACCGTCGCCTCGCCGTCGATCATCGCGGCCACGATGTCGCCGTTCTCGGCGACCGGCTGGCGGCGCACGGTGACCCAGTCGCCGTCGCAGATGGCCGCCTCGATCATCGAGTCGCCGCGCACGGTGAGCGCGAACAGCTCGCCCTCGCCGACCAGCTGGCGGGGCAGCGGGAAGACGTCCTCGACCGTCTGCTCGGCGAGGATCGGCCCGCCGGCCGCGATCCGGCCGACCAGCGGCACGTACGAGGTGGACGGCCGGCCGGCCGTCTCGGCGGTGTTCGGACGGGCCACCTCGACGCCGCGGACCTCGTAGGCGCGCGGGCGGTGCGGGTCGCGGCGCAGGAAGCCCTTGCGCTCCAGGGCCATCAGCTGGTGGGCGACCGAGGAGGTGCTGGACAGGCCGACGGCCTGGCCGATCTCGCGCATGGACGGCGGGTAGCCCCGGCGCTGGACGGAGTCCCGGATGACCTCGATCACCCGGCGCTGGCGCTCGGTGAGCCCGGCCTCGTCGGTGCGGATTCCGGGGGGGCGGCCGGGCATCGCGCGGGCGGGCGCCGGGCGGGCGTCGTCGAGCGCGGGGGAGTGTTCGATCGGCTGGTCCGGAACGCGGCTCGTGCTGGAAAGGGCCTGGCCGGAGAGTCGGTGGTCTTCGCTACGGTCCATGCTGATGTCCACGCTCTGCTGATTCGTGGTGCGCTGCCCCACCTTGAACTGGGAGTGTTCCTGCACCGGGATGGTGTTGCTTTCGATGGTGTTCACGGCGGCCCCTCTCGACGGCTGTCCTCTCCCCTTTTCCAGCCCAACGCCCCTCCTATCGAAAGGTTGCGCCAAACACACGTTCGAGTGAATTATTCGGGAGTTGGCTGACTCGATCAAGGCTTTGTTGTACATCGAGTAAATGTTCGACCGGATGTCGACTTCGGCAGTCTAATCGGCGTCGACACGCCAGGGGTGTCGCTTCCCCCGGAGACCTACATCTAGTGGCTACAGTCCTCTCCGTGCCCAGTACTAGTGGTTACGGCGCATGATCAGCTTGCCGAGGCCGGGGTCGCATCGCATAGACTCAACCGGTCCGCACGTCCTGCCAGGGAGGGATCCCCAGGTGCACTGCCCCTTCTGCCGGCACTCCGACAGCCGCGTTGTCGACAGCCGGACCAACGAGGACGGCAGTTCGATCCGCCGCCGCCGGCAGTGCCCGGACTGCGGCCGCCGCTTCACCACCGTGGAGACGGCCGCGCTGATGGTCGTCAAGCGCAGCGGGGTCACCGAACCGTTCTCCCGGCAGAAGGTCATCTCCGGCGTCCGGAAGGCCTGCCAGGGCCGCCCGGTCACCGAGGACGCCCTCGCCCAGCTCGGCCAGCGGGTCGAGGAGTGCGTGCGCGCCACCGGCAACGCCGAGCTGACCACCCACGACGTCGGGCTGGCCATACTCGGCCCGCTCAAGGAACTCGACGTGGTCGCCTACCTGCGCTTCGCCAGCGTGTACCAGGCGTACGACGGACTGGAGGACTTCGAGGCCGCCATCGCGGAACTCCGCGCCCAGCGGCCCGACCCCGAGGCGGACGGCACCTGCGTGCCCGTCGCCGCCGCCGCGCCCTAGGAGGCGTCGGCAACCCGGCCCCGTTCCGAAGGGGCCTGCTGCACCGCATCGGCCCCGTGGGGCCCCCGCGTGCCCGGAAACGGGGCGCAGAACACTACAAACCGTGCGTAAGCAGGCGATGTCTCCGCTTGCCCGCACACCGGAAGAACGAACCAGCGGTGCCCGGACTTTTCAGGGCACTTCGGGCGTTTGCCCAGGAGGAGGAGAAGTGACAGACACCACGAGCGGTTCCGCACGAGGGTCGAAGTCCGACAAGGCCGCTGCCAAGGGCGCCGGCAAGGCACCCAAGGGTGGTCTGCGGATCGGGCGCATCTACACCACTCCTGGCGTGCACCCGTACGACGAGGTCCGCTGGGAGCGGCGCGATGTCGTCATGACCAACTGGCGTGACGGGTCGATCAACTTCGAGCAGCGCGGCGTCGAGTTCCCCGACTTCTGGTCGGTCAACGCCGTCAACATCGTCACGTCCAAGTACTTCCGCGGCGCCGTCGGCACCCCGCAGCGCGAGTGGAGCCTCAAGCAGATCATCGACCGCGTGGTGCTCACCTACCGCGCCGCCGGGGAGAAGCACGGCTACTTCGCCACCAAGGACGACGCCGAGGTCTTCGAGCACGAGCTGACCCACGCCCTCCTCCACCAGGTGTTCAGCTTCAACTCGCCGGTCTGGTTCAACGTCGGCACCAAGCAGCCCCAGCAGGTCAGCGCCTGCTTCATCCTGGCCGTCGACGACTCCATGGAGTCGATCCTCGACTGGTACAAGGAAGAGGGCATGATCTTCAAGGGCGGCTCCGGCGCCGGCCTCAACCTCTCCCGGATCCGTTCCTCGAAGGAGCTGCTGTCCTCCGGCGGCAACGCCTCCGGCCCGGTCTCCTTCATGCGCGGCGCCGACGCCTCCGCCGGCACCATCAAGTCCGGCGGCGCCACCCGCCGCGCGGCGAAGATGGTCGTGCTCGACGTCGACCACCCGGACGTCGAGGCCTTCATCGAGACCAAGGTGAAGGAGGAGGAGAAGATCCGCGCCCTGCGCGACGCCGGCTTCGACATGGACCTCGGCGGCGACGACATCACCTCCGTCCAGTACCAGAACGCCAACAACTCCGTCCGCGTCTCCGACGAATTCATGACCGCCGTCGAGAACGGCACCGAATTCGGCCTGCGCGCCCGGATGACCGGCGAGGTCATCGAGACCGTCGACGCCAAGAAGCTGTTCCGCAAGATGGCCGAGGCCGCCTGGGCCTGCGCCGACCCCGGGATCCAGTACGACTCCACCATCAACCACTGGCACACCTGCCCGGAGTCCGGCCGCATCAACGCGTCCAACCCCTGCTCCGAGTACATGCACCTGGACAACTCCAGCTGCAACCTCGCCTCGCTGAACCTGATGAAGTTCCTGCGCGACGACGACTCGTTCGACGCCGGGACCTTCGCCAAGGTCGTCGAGCTGGTCATCACCGCGATGGACATCTCCATCTGCTTCGCGGACTTCCCCACCGAGAAGATCGGCGAGACCACCCGCGCGTTCCGCCAGCTCGGCATCGGCTACGCCAACCTCGGCGCCCTGCTGATGGCCACCGGCCACGCCTACGACAGCGAGGGCGGCCGCGCCCTGGCCGGCGCCATCACCTCGCTGATGACCGGCACCGCCTACCGCCGCGGCGCCGAACTCGCCGGTGTCGTCGGCCCGTACGACGGCTACGCCCGCAACGCCGCCCCGCACCAGCGGGTCATGAAGCAGCACGCGGACGCCTCGGTCGCCGCCGTCTCGCTCGACGAGCTGGACGCCCCGGTCTGGGCCGCGGCCAACGACACCTGGCAGGACGTCCTGCGCATCGGCGCGCAGAACGGTTTCCGCAACGCCCAGGCCTCGGTGCTCGCCCCCACCGGCACCATCGGCCTGATGATGGACTGCGACACCACCGGCGTCGAGCCCGACCTCGCCCTGGTCAAGTTCAAGAAGCTCGTCGGTGGCGGCTCGATGCAGATCGTCAACGGCACCGTCCCGCGCGCCCTCAAGCGCCTCGGCTACCAGGACGAGCAGATCGAGGCGATCGTCGCCCACATCGCCGAGCACGGCAACGTCGTCGACGCCCCGGGCCTCAAGGCCGAGCACTACGAGGTGTTCGACTGCGCGATGGGCGAGCGCTCCATCTCGCCGATGGGCCACGTGCGGATGATGTCCGCGATCCAGCCGTGGATCTCCGGCGCCATCTCCAAGACCGTCAACATGCCGGCCTCCGCGACCGTCGAGGATGTCGAGGAGATCTACTTCGAGGCGTGGAAGATGGGCGTCAAGGCGCTCGCCATCTACCGCGAAAACTCGAAGGTCGGCCAGCCGCTCTCGGCGAAGAAGAAGGACTCCGAGACCAAGGCCGAGGAGGCCCCGGCCGCCGCGGTCGAGAAGGTCGTCGAGTACCGCCCGGTCCGCAAGCGCCTGCCCAAGGGCCGCCCGGGCATCACCACCTCCTTCACGGTCGGTGGCGCCGAGGGCTACATGACCGCCAACTCCTACCCGGACGACGGCCTCGGCGAGGTCTTCCTCAAGATGTCCAAGCAGGGCTCGACCCTCGCGGGCATGATGGACGCCTTCTCCATCGCCGTCTCGGTCGGCCTGCAGTACGGCGTGCCGCTGGAGACCTACGTCTCGAAGTTCACCAACATGCGCTTCGAGCCGGCCGGTCTGACCGACGACCCGGACGTGCGGATGGCGCAGTCGATCGTCGACTACATCTTCCGCCGCCTGGCGCTGGACTTCCTGCCGTTCGAGACCCGCTCGGCGCTCGGCATCCACTCCGTCGAGGAGCGCCAGCGTCACCTGGAGACGGGCTCCTACGAGCCGCTGGAGGCCGAGGAGCTCGACACCGAGTCGCTCGCCCAGTCCGCCCCGGTGGTCGTCGCGCCGGCCCCCGCCGCTGCAGCGCCCAAGGCCGCTCCCAAGGCGAGCCCGGCGCAGGCGCACAACTCCACGGAGCTGATCGAGATCCAGCTCGGCCTCAACGCCGACGCCCCGCTCTGCTTCTCCTGCGGCACCAAGATGCGCCGCGCCGGCAGCTGCTACCTCTGCGAGGGCTGCGGCTCCACCAGCGGCTGCAGCTGACCGCTGGTACTGACCCCGCGAGGGTGAGCCACCGCTGAGGCGGGGCGAGGACTTCAGGTCCTCGCCCCGCCTCTTCTCGTTGCCCGGGGCTCCTGCGCGGACGCCGATGTCACGGATGGGGGCGGTGGGCGGTCGGTAGGGGGTGACGGGGTTCGGTGAGAGGAGTGGTGTGGTGGCAGGGACGGTGCTGGTGACCGGGGCGACGGGGACCTTGGGGCGGGAGGTGGTGCGGCTGCTGGTCGCGCGGGGGGTGGCGGTGCGGGCGTTGAGCCGGCGGGCGCGGAGCGGGGGTGACGGGGTCGAGTGGGTGGTCGGGGACCTGGTGACCGGGGCGGGGATCGCCGGGGCGGTGGCGGGGGTCGAGGTGGTGGTGGACTGTGCGACCACGGTGGGGCGCAAGGACGTGGCCGCGGTCCGGACGCTGGTGGCGGAGGCGGGTAAGGCGGGGGTGCGGCACCTGCTGTACGTCTCGATCGTCGGGGTCGACCGGGTGCCGATCCCGTACTACCGGGCGAAGCTCGCCTGTGAGCGGGTGGTGCGGGAGTCGGGGCTGGGGTGGACGGTGCTGCGGGCGACGCAGTTCCACGACCTGCTGCTGAGGATCTTCGACGCGTCGGCGCGGCTGCCGGTGTTCCCGGTGCCGGGCGGGGCGCGCATTCAGCCGGTGGACGTGGGGGAGGTGGCCGCGCGGGTGGCGGAGCTGGCAGGGGAGGGGCCGGCCGGGTACGCGCCGGAGGTGGGCGGGCCGCGGGTGCGGCCGTACCGGGAGCTGGCCGAGGCGTACCTGCGGGCGGCGGGCCGCCGGCGGGTGCTGCTGCCGGTACGGGTGCCGGGGACGGTGGGCCGGGCGCTGCGGGCCGGCGGGAACCTCACGCCGGAGCGGGCGGTGGGCCGGGGGACCTTCGAGGAGGCGTTGGCGAAGCGGTTCGGCGGCCACTGATGTCAACCAGGGGAGACACCAGCGGCGTGAACCGTCGGTCTCGACGGTGCGTCGGCCATGTCGCCAATCGGTGTGCGTGAGGTGAATGAAGGAGACTGACCGTCAACTCGCCACTTGAGGCCAATGTCTGAATCGATATGATCGGTCGAAAGCGTGAACCGATCGGCCGCCCGGAGACGTTACGCAACGTCGCCGGGCGGTCTCGTATGCGCCCGACCAGCTGTCGGCGTCTTCCCGCCGCCGGCCGCCGCCCGCCGACGTTGCCGAGGATCGCACCGATGAGAGAAGCCACCAGCCCCGACGGCCGGCCGCGCCGGCGGCCCGCGCCGCGCACCGCCGCCCTGACCGCGGTGGCCGTCCTGCTGGCGGCGGTCGCCGCCCCGGTGGGGATCGCCCGGGCGCTGGGTGCGCACCAGCCGCTCACCGCCCTCGCGGTGGGCGCGGTCGCGGTGCTCTGGCTCATCGCGGTCGGCCTCGCGGCGGCCGGCGCCGAGCGCTCCCGCCGACTGGCCGAGGACCTGGACGCGCAGCACGAGGAGACGAGGGCCGCGCTGGTCGTCGCCGGCGCCGCCCGGCAGGCCGAGACGGCCGCCGGGGACCGCGCCGGCGCCGCGTGCGCCGAGCGGGACGCCGCCCGGGCGGAGCAGGCCAGGGCCGAGGCGGACATCACGGCCGCGCACGCCGAACTGGCCCGGCTGCGGGCCGAGATCGAGACCGAGCGCGCCGGGTTCGAGGCCGAGCGGGCCCGGGCCGAGGCCGAACGCGCCGAACTGGACCGGCTCACCGAGGGCGTGCTGCCCGAGGTGGTGGGGAAACTGCGTGGCGGCGCGGCCGTGGACAGCGCGCTGGCCGCCCACCGTACGCACCCCCAGCAGGCGCTGCTGCGCGCGGTGGCCGAGGAGGTCGGCCGGGGCGAACGGCTGCGCGCCGCCGCGCTCGCGGTCTGCGCCACCGCCGCCGGGCGGGTGCAGGCACTGGCCACGAGCATGCACGCCGAGCTGCGCGAGATGCAGCACCGGCACGACGAGGAGGTCCTCGGTGACCTGCTGCGGCTGGACCACTCGACCGCCCAGGCGGGCCGGATGGCCGACGGCATCGCGGTGCTCGCCGGGGCCCGCTCGGGCCGGCGCTGGGCCAAGCCGATCGCGGTGGAGTCGGTGCTGCGCGGTGCGCTCGGCCGGATCGGTGCCTACCAGCGGGTGCGGCTGCACAACGCCAGCACGGCCGCCGTCGCCGGGTTCGCCGCCGAGGGCGTGATGCACGCGCTGGCCGAACTGCTGGACAACGCCACCAACTTCTCCGCCCCGCCGGCCGAGGTGCACGTCTACGTCGAGGAGGTGTCGGCCGGGCTGGTGATCACCGTCGAGGACAGCGGGCTGGGACTGAGCGACAGTTGGCTGCGCCGGGCCGAACGGGCCGTCTCCGCCGAGCCGTTGGACCTCACCACGCTGTCCGCCGGCACCCGGCTCGGGCTTGCGGTGGTCGGCGTGCTGGCGCGCAAGCACGGGCTGCAGATCTCCTTCCGGCCGTCGGCGCGCGGCGGTACGGGGGTGGTGATGCTGATCCCGCAGCAGCTGGTCACGCATCCCGCTCCGGCGTCCGAGCCGGCGCCCGTCCCGGCTCAGGCGCCCGTCGCGGAGTCGGCGCGCCCGGCGCTCATCCCCGCGCGCCCGGCCCCCGCACCCCTGCCGCCGGCACCGACCGCTGCGGGCGTTCGCCCGCCCGCCGTCGCCGGGCCCGCCGTTCCGGCGCCCACAGTCCCCGCCCAGGCCACCCCGGTACCCGCTGCCGCCGGGCCCGCCCGGATCACCGGGAGCGGGCTGCCACAGCGCCGCCGCGGCCAGACGCTGGCCGCCACCACACCGACGGCAGCACCCGCGAAGCCCGTACGCGCCGATGCGGCGAGCGCCGCCGCCCGGTTCGGCGCCTTCCGCAAGGCGGCCCTGTCGGCACCGGGCGACCGGCCCGCCGCGGTGGCGCCGACGACCACGGACACCGACACCGACCCCACGCCCGACGCTTCCCCCGTCACCGAGAAGGACTCCCGATGAGCAGCGCCACCGACCGCGACCTCGACTGGCTGTTGGAAAACCTGCTGGCCGCAACCCCCGGCACCCGGCACGCCCTGGTTCTCTCCGCCGACGGCCTCAAGCTCTGCCACACCGCTGGGCTGAGTGCCGACCAGGCCGACCAGCTGGCCGCGATCGCCTCCGGTCTGCAGAGCCTGGCGCACGGCGCCTCGATCGAGTTCGGCGACGGCAGCGGCGGCGTCCGGCAGTCGATGACCGAGTTCCACGGCGGCATCCTGTGCATCGTGGCGGCCGGCGAGGGCGCGCACCTGGCGGTGGTCACGGACGAGGAGGCGGACGTCGGCGTGGTCGGCCACAACATGCACGGCCTGATCGAGCAGATCGGCGTCCACCTCAGCGCGCCGGCCCGCGGCGACGCCGCGCCGCAGGAGGCGGAGTCGACCACACCGCAAGGGAGCACCCTGGCATGAGCGAACGGATAGTCGGGGCGGGCGCATGAGCGGCCGGCCGGTGCTGCCGGGCCGCGACGACGACCCGGACCGCCTCTACACCATCACCCGGGGCCGCAGCCGTTCCCCGGAGAACGCCTTCGACCTGGTCACCCTGATCGTCGCCGAGCGGCGACCGGTGCCGGGGATGCAGTCGGAGCACGCACGGATCCTGCGGATGTGCGAGGCCCCGACCGCCGTCGTGGAGCTGGCCGCGGAGCTGGCGCTGCCGATCTCGGTGGTGAAGATCCTGCTCGGCGACCTGCTGGAGTCCGGGGCGGTCACCGCCCGCCACCCCCGGTTCGCGCCGACGAAGGCCCGGCTGCCCGATCTCGACACGCTGAAGCAGGTGCTGCATGGCCTTCAACAGCTCTGACCCGGCCTCCGGAGGCCCTACCTCCGGTCCCGGCGCCGGGCCCGCCACCGGGCGCACCCCGCTGCGGGCGACGGCCGACAACGCGCTGAAGATCGTCGTGGTCGGCGGCTTCGGGGTGGGCAAGACGACGCTGGTCGGCTCGGTCAGCGAGATCCGTCCGCTGAACACCGAGGAGGTCATGACCAAGGCGGGGGAGGGCGTCGACCCGGCCGGTGCCTGGGGCAAACGCTCCACCACGGTGGCCTTCGACTTCGGCCGGATCACCCTGTCGGCGAGCCAGGTGCTGTACCTGTTCGGTGCGCCCGGGCAGGAACGGTTCTGGTTCCTCTGGGACCGCCTGTTCAGCGGTGCGCTCGGCGCGGTCGTCCTGGTGGACACCCGTCGGTTGGAGGACTCCTGGTACGCGATCGACCGGCTGGAGCACCACGGCACCCCGTTCATCGTGGCCCGCAACAACTTCGGCGAGCCGACCCACACGCTGGAGCAGATCCGCGACGCCCTGGACCTGGCCGCCGAGGTGCCGCTGGTGGACTGCGACGCCCGGGACCGGGAGTCCGGCAAGCGGGTGCTGATCGAGCTGGTCCGCCACCTGACCGCCCTGGCCGAGGCCGCCGCCACCCCGGAGGCCGGAGCCGCCGCACCGTTGGCCGCCGCCACCCCGTTGGCCGGAGCCGCCGCCCCGCTGGCCGGAGCCGCCGTCACCGCCGAGGCCGAAGCCCCCGTCACCCCGGAGTACGAGGAGAGCACCCCGTGACCGAGCCCGCCGCCACCCCGCCCCCGGGCTGCCCGGCGCACGCCGGGGCCACCCCGCTGTACGGGCCGCGCTTCCAGACCGACCCGGCCCAGCTCTACCGCGAGCTGCGCGCCGCGCACGGCCCGGTCGCCCCGGTCGAACTGGCCGGCGGCGTCCCCGCCTGGCTGGTCATCGGCTACCGCGAGCTCCAGGTGGTGACCGGCCAGCCGCAGCTGTTCGGCCGCGACTCCAGCCGCTGGCACGCCTGGGCGACGCTGCCCGCCGACTGGCCGCTCAAGCCGATGATGGCGCCGGCGCCGTCCATCCTGTACGCCGAGGGCGAGGAGCACGTCCGCCGCTCCCGTGCGGTCACCGACGCGCTGGCCGACGTCGACCCGTACGAGCTGCGCAAGCACGCGGAGGAGATCGCCGACCTGCTGATCGACGAGTTCGCCGGCCGCGGCGAGGCCGACCTGGTCGCCGAGTACGCGCACCGGATGCCGCTCCTGGTGCTGTGCCGGGTGTTCGGCCTGGACGAGGAGCAGGCGCCGGAGCTGATCGCGGCGCTGCTCACCATGCTGGACGGCGGCCCGGACGCGCCGGCCGGCGCCGAGCGGTTGCTGGAGCTGATGCTCGCGTTGGTGCGGGAGAAGTCCGAGCACCCGGGTGGCGACGTCGCCTCGCGGATGCTGGCGCACCCGGCCGGGCTGACGCAGGACGAGGTGATGCGCGACCTGCGGGTGCTGCTGATCGCCGGTCACCAGCCGTCCTCCTACTGGATCTCCAACGCGCTGCGGCTGATGCTCACCGACGAGCGCTTCGCCGCCTCGCTGGCGGGCGGCCGCCGCAGCATCAGCCAGGCGCTCAACGAGGTGCTCTGGGAGGACACCCCGACGCAGATCTTCGCCGGTCGCTGGGCGACCAGGGACACCCGGCTCGGCGGTCAGCGGATCGCGGCGGGCGACCTCGTCCTGTTGGGGATCGCCGGGGCGAACGCGGACCCGTCGGTGCGCCGGCCGGACGGCCGCCCGGCCGAGGGCAACCGGGCGCACATGAGCTACTCCTACGGCGAGCACGGCTGCCCGTTCCCGGCCCAGGAGGCCGCCGAGGTGATCGCCACCACGGCGATCGAGGTGCTGCTGGACCGGCTGCCGGACCTGCGGCTGGCGGTGGCCGAGCACGCGCTGGTGTGGCGGCCGTCGGCCTGGGTGCGCGGGCTGGTGGCGCTGCCCGTCTCGTTCACTCCGGGCCACCCGGCCTGATCGACACCCTGTCCTGCCCGAGCGTCCTGCCCGAGCGAAGGACCGAGTTCAAGGTCCGAGGTCAAGGTCCGAGGTCAAGGACCGAGTTCAAGGGCCGAGTCCAAAGATCGAGTTCAAAGATCGAGTTCAAGGAGAACCGCCGCCGATGACCGCTGCCCCGGCCCCGATCGCCCTCGATCCGCTGGCCCGCGACAGTGCCGCCGAGGGCGCCCTGCTGCGGGCCGCCGGCCCGGTGGTGCCGGTCGAACTGCCCGGCGGTGTCGCCGCCTGGGCGGTGACCCGGCACGCCGAGGCCCGCGACCTGCTGACCGACGTCCGGCTGGTGAAGGACGCCGCGCACTGGGCGGCCTACCAGCGCGGCGAGGTCCCGAAGACCTGGCCGCTGATCGGTCTGGCGGTGCCCGGCCCGAGCATGGTGACCACGGACGGCGCCGAGCACCGGCGGCTGCGGGCGCTGGTGGCGCAGGCCTTCACCCCGCGCCGGGTGGAGCTGATGCGCCCCCGGGTCGAGCAGATCACCCACGCGCTGCTGGACGCCCTGGCGGCGGGGGAGCCGGTGGTGGACCTGAAGTCGGCCTTCGCCTTCCCGCTGCCGATGACGGTGATCTGCTCGCTGCTGGGCGTGCCGGAGTCCGACCACGGCGTGCTGCGGGACCTGTACGAGCGGTTCTTCGGCATCAAGCCCGACCCGGCGGGCATCCAGGCGACCGTCGCCGGGCTGAACGCCTTCGTCAACGACCTGGTGGCGCAGCGCCGTTCGGCGCCGGGCGACGACCTGGCGAGCGCGCTGCTGGCGGCGGACACCGAGGGCGGGGTGCTGACCGACGCGGAGGCGGCGGCCACCCTGCGGGTGATCATCGCGGCCGGCCACGAGACCACGGTGAACCTGATCGGCAACGCCGTACGGGCGCTGCTGGCGCACCCGGACCAGTTGGTGCTGGTGCGCTCGGGGCAGGTGTCCTGGGACGCGGTGGTCGAGGAGTCGCTCCGCTGGACGCCGCCGACCAGCAACTTCCTGTTCCGCTTCGCGGCGGCGGACATCGCGGTCGGCGACGCGGCGATCCCGGCGGGCGAGCCGGTGCTGATCTCGTACAACGCGATCGGCCGGGACCCGGCGCAGCACGGGCTGACGGCGGAGCTGTTCGACGTCACCCGGGACCCGACCCGCCACCTGTCCTTCGGTCACGGCCCGCACGTCTGCCCGGGCTCGCCGCTGGCGCGGTTGGAGGCGGGGGTCGCGCTGCCGGCGCTGTTCGCGCGGTTCCCGGGGCTGTCGCCGGCGGTGCCGGACGAGGACCTGCGGCCGAGCCCGTCGCTGGTGGTGAACAGCCTGCTGGAGCTGCCGGTCCGGCTGTACTGACGGATCGCCGCGGTACGGACCCGTCCGGGTTTCCGGGCGGGGCCGTCGGGTTGCCGCGGGGGGTTCCGGGGTCACGGTCGGGACACCGGCGGACGAAGGTCGACGTGGACCTTGGCGGCGGCTGGCGGCTGCGTTAACGTCGTCGGATCGGTTCGTCCGTCGCCCACCCGTGATCTCTGCACGCCCATCTCCGGTACAGCGCAATGTCGTTCAGCCCACAGCCGGCAGCACGCCCTGGCCAGGAGGACCGCATTGACCCTCAACCCGACCGTGCCGTCCAGGAGTTCCGGCCGCCGCCTGGTCGCCGTACCGGCCCTGCTGGCGGCGCTGGCCCTGACCGCGGCCTGTTCCAACAGCTCCGGCGGATCGGGGGGCGGTGGTGGCGCAGCGGCCCCGTCGCTGTCCGGTGACTGCGCCAAGTACCAGCCGTACGCCGGGCATTCGGGCACCACGGTGACGGTGTTCGCCTCGATCCTCAGCCCGGAGTCGGACAACCTGGAGAAGTCCTGGGCCGAGTTCGCCAAGTGCACCGGCATCAAGATCAGTTACGAGGGGTCGAACGACTTCGAGTCCCAGCTGCCGGTCCGGGTGGCCGGCGGCAACGCCCCGGACTTCGCGATCATCCCGCAGCCCGGGCTGCTGGCCCAGATGGTGAAGAGCGGCAAGGTGGTGAAGCCGCCCGCCCAGACGGTCGCCAACCAGGAGAAGTGGAGCCCGATCTGGAAGACCTACGGCTCCGTCAACGGCACCTTCTACGCGGCGCCGATGAGCGCCAACATGAAGTCGCTGGTCTGGTACTCGCCGAAGGCCTTCAAGACGGCCGGCTACGAGGTCCCGAAGACCTGGGCGGATCTGACGGCTCTCAGCGATCGGATCGCCAAGGCCGGCGGCGCCAAGCCCTGGTGCGGCGGCATCGCCTCGGGCACGGCCACCGGCTGGCCGGCCACCGACTGGCTGGAGGAGGTGGTGCTGGGCACGTACGGCGGTGACGTGTACGACCAGTGGGTCGGCCACCAGGTGAAGTTCTCGGACGAGAAGATCACCACGGCGATGAAGACCGTGGCCGGCTGGATGCAGAACCCGGCCTGGGTCAACGGCGGTTACGGCGACGTCAAGTCGATCGCCACCACCACCTTCCAGGACGCGGGCGCGCCGGTCCTCACCGGCAAGTGCGCCATGCTCCAGCAGGCGTCCTTCTACGAGGCGCAGTGGCCCAAGGGCACCAAGGTCGGCCCGGACGGCGACGTGTTCGCCTTCCACCTGCCCGCGGTGAATCCGGCGATCCCCAACCCGGTCGAGGGCGGCGGCGAGTTCCTGGCCGCCTTCTCCGGCCGGCCCGAGGTGCAGGCGGTGCAGAACTACCTGTCCAGCGCGGACTGGGCGAGCAGCCGGGTGCGGACCGCGACCGGCTGGGTCTCGTCCAACCAGGGCGTGGACAAGAGCCTGTACACCGACCCGATCGACCGGCTGTCGGCGGACGCGCTGACCGACCCGACGGCGACCTTCCGCTTCGACGGCTCCGACCTGATGCCGGCGGCCGTCGGCGCCGGGCAGGAGTGGAAGTCGCTGACCGCCTGGTTCGCCGAAGGGCAGTCGATCCAGAAGACCGCCGCCGACATCGACGCCGCCTGGCCGCAGTAGCCGCCGGGCCCGGGTCGGCGCCGGGCCCGAGCCGGCATCAGGCCCGGGCACGCGCCGGGCCCGCGCACGCGCCACCCGGCGCCTCCAGGACCACCTGTCGAGGGCGGTGCGGGGCCCCCCCCCCCCCCCCCCCCCCCCCCACCCCCCCCCCCCCCCCGCCCCCCCCCGCCCCCCCGGAACCCGGAACCCC
>NZ_JBIUUS010000032.1:0-79846 GCF_044742585.1 Kitasatospora sp. NPDC087861 | reverse complement strand
AACTCCCGCTGATAGCACTTCAACAACGAGACCAGACGGCTCCGGTCACGCTCGTCGCAGACATAGAAGAGAGCGGCTCAGGCCCCGTTGATAACGGTGGGCGTCGGCAAGACACACGTCGCCCAGGCCCTGGGCCACCTCGCCGTCCGCCAGGGCGCCAATGTCCGCTTCACGAAGACCAGCCGGGTCCTGGCCGAGCTCGCCGGCGGCCACGCGGACCGCACCTGGGACAAGCGCATGCGCGAGCTGATCCGACCCGACGTCCTCATCCTGGACGACTTCGCCATGCGGCAGCTGAGCGCGGCCCAGGCCGACGACCTCTACGAACTCGTCTCCGAGCGGCAGGGCCGCTCGCTGATCATCACCAGCAACCGGGCCCCCAGCGACTGGTATCCCCTCTTCCCCAACCCCGTCGTCGCCGAGTCGCTGCTGGACCGACTGATCAACACCAGCCATCAGGTGATCATGAACGGCCCCAGTTACCGGCCGAACAAGCGGCCCAAGAGCCCCATCGACAAGCCGCCGACCACCTAGCGATCCAGCTCGGCGACGTTCCACTCCCGAGGCAGGTCCTCGCCGCAGAAGACGCAGACGAAGTCCTCCTGCCGCACGATGTTGAGCTCCCGGCAGGAGCGGCAGCGGCGGAAGACCACCTCATGCGTGAAGCCGGACGGGCGATGGATCCCGACCCGGTCCAGGGCCTCGGCCACGGCCGGCCATGAGATGACGTCCGGGCAGTAGCCGGTCGACTGGTTGCTGACCTCCTCGACCGCCCACCGCCCGGACTCCTCGCGGAAGCTCATCTCACCGGCGCTCAGGACCTCTTCGCCGCCGGCGCACACCACGTGCTCGCTGCGGCGCGGGGCCAGTCGCAGCAGCCCGCCGGAATCGACGACGAACGTGAACGGCTCGGCCAACTCACCCGGGGTCAGCGCTGAGGCCCACTCGCCGAAGTCCACCGACGAGCGCATGCTCCGACCCTCACCACCCGCCCGGACGAGCTCCTTCAACTCAACCGGACCCACATACCGATACATCCGCCCCCGCGTCTTCACGCTCACCAACCTAGCCCCTCACACGGCCCGGACCTGGGGAATTACGTGACCACAGCCCTTGGGGAATTACGTGACCGTCCACACCACCCACGCCTGCGCGCGGTCCAACCGGGGCCGGGCCTCCGCCAAGCTCCCGAGCGGCTCCTCGACGGTGAAGTCCCGCAGAATGCGCAGCGTCTGCTCCGAGTGTGGACGGTCACGTAATTCGGCTCTTTCGAAGATATTGTGATCGGACCCGTGTCCGCAGGGCGACCTGTCGTGTTGTCACTGGTGTGGTTCACGGAGCGTTGATGTCCTTCTTCCCCATTTGTCCGCTGTTGTAGTCGAGTTCGTGCAGCAGTCGGCAGCCGAGATCGTCCTTCACGCCCACGCGCGTGTGGCTGGTGGTGTGTGCCCGCAGTGCCGGAGATCATCGCGGCGCGTGCACGGTCGCTATGTCCGTCGTCTGGCGGACGCGGCGATCGGGGGGCCGGGCAGTGATCGTCGAACTGCTGGTCCGCCGCTTCCGCTGTCTGAACACCGCCTGCACTGCGGTGACGTTCGCCGAGCAGGTCGAGGGGCTGACCACCCCGCACGCCCGCAAGGCTCCGCTCCTGCGATCGGTCCTACTGTCCATTGCCCGCACGCTCGCAGGCCGCCCCGGCGCACGTCTCGCCGCACTGCTCGGCATCCGCGCCGCGAAGGACACCCTGCTGCATCTTCTTCGTTCAATGCCTGAGCCGCCCGCAACTCCCGTTCGGGTACTTGGGGTTGATGACTTCGCGCTACGTAAAGGCGACTCGTATGCCACCGTGCTGGTGGACCTGGAGGCGCGTCGGCCGATCGACGTGCTGCCGGGCCGGGAGGCCGGTCCCTTGGCCGCCTGGCTGGCCGGGCACCCGGAGGTCGAGATCATATGCCGGGACCGGGCCGGCGCCTACGCGGAAGGTGCCAGTACCGGAGCGCCACAGGCCGTCCAGGTCGCCGACGGGTGGCATCTCTGGCGAAACCTCGCGGAGGCAGTCGAGAAGACCGTCGGCTCACACCACACCTGCATCCGTTCCGCGTTTGCCGCGCCCCGGAACGACCAACCGGACCCGGTCGGCGATGCCGCCCAGTCCTTCAGCCTTCCGGACGGGACACGCGATGTCCTCGGCCACCCGAGGCGCCTGGTCGCCCGGACCAAGGAACGTTACACGGCGGTCCAGGAACGGCTGGCCGAGGGCAAGTCGCTGACCGCGATCGGTCGGGAACTGCGACTGGACCACTCCACCGTCCGTCGCTTCGCCCGCGCCAGCGGGATCGACGAACTACTCGTCAAGGCGGTCAACCGGCAGTCCATCCTCGACGAGTACAAGTCCCACCTGCACCAACGATGGAGAGAAGGCTGTCGTGACATTCCCCTGCTCCACCGTGAACTCCGGGAACTCGGCTTCCCCGGGGCGTCCAGACCGTCCGCCGCTACCTTCGGGGAGCCAAGCAGCATGGCCTACCCTCAACGTCTCGGCCCGCTCCGAGGTCTCGCCGAGTGGTCCGCTGGATCATGACCGACCCGGCCCGCCTGCGCGCCGACGACGCCCAGGAACTCAAGGAGATCCGGGCGGCCTGCCTGCACCTCGACGCCGCGGCCGGGCACGTCCGTGACTTCGCCGCCATGCTCCACGACCGACGCGGCGACCTGCTACCCGACTGGATGAACCGCGTCCTCGCCGACGACCTCCCCGCCCTGCACTCCCTGGTCGCCGGCCTCCGCCGGGACCAGGCCGCCGTTGTTGCGGGTCTGTCCAGCCCCTGGAGCTCGGGCCAGGTCGAAGGTCAGGTGACCCGAATCAAGCTCCTCAAGCGGCAAGGCTACGGCCGCGCCAACCTCGACCTGCTCCGCAAGCGGATTCTTCTCACGGCCTGAACGGTCGGCCGTTGGAGGCTTGACCGTGTCAACTACATGGGCCCGCAGGAGGTTCGACGTCCGTCACAGGACGCGGGTCCCGACCGTCGATGGACTCGGCGAGCCACTCGGCAAGCGTCAGGCCTTGGGGGGAGAGGGCGTGACCGAGGCAGCATCCGTGGGGATCCCACCCCCACATCGGCCCCGCGGGATCACGGCAGTCAACGAGCCACCAGATGGCGCAACCGAGTTCGAACAGAGGGACCACACCAGCAGGGTGGACCCGATCGGGGTCGGACTTGAATCCTTCATACCCGTCAACGAGGTCGGTTGCATTCCCGCCCATCCACGGTGCCCCGCTCACGCCGAGGACACTGCGACGTGGGCCGAACCCGCCGTTCGCGACCTCCAGATAGAGGCGTCGCAAGAGAGGGGGCAACGAGTGGCCGATCACCCGCTCGGCCTCAGCAACCGCCTCCGGCGAGGCCGGAACCAGGCCCGCATTGGCGGCGTATACGCGGATACTCTCGAAAACCTCGTCCTCGGTCACGGCCGCCATGATCCAGCGCCAGCGGAGGTCTGTCCAAAGCGTATCCGCTACCGAGAGACGCGGCGGTCACACGATCTTCGCCAGAGCCCAATTCCGTGACCACGAAGCCTCAGAAGTGGGGGAAATCGCTGACCGTTCACACCGAGTCGCCGGCCGCCACGTCCGCCACCGACGCCAGCGTGCGGAACGGCAGCGGTCGCGGCGTGGAAGGCAGCGGCCCGGCCGCCGGACCGACCGAGCGGGCCTGCACTGCCACCTCAAGGTCCGTCGCCGTCCCCGCGGCCACCTTGCGTCCGAGAGCGTCCCACTCGTCGTAGAGCCGCAGGATCTCCGCATCCAGCGCGATCTGGAACGACTGCCTCGGCTGGCGACGGTTGTAGAGCCACCGCAGCACCGCAGGCTCCAGGACCTCCAGGATGTCGATCGGGGTCGGCACACCGCCGTTCGAACTGCTCATCTTCGCCATCCCGCTGATCCCGACGAAGCTGTACCCGAGGTACGACGGCGGCAGCCCGCCGAACACCTCGCGCACCAGCTGCGACCCGACGGTGAAGGACGAGCCAGGAGAGGAATGGTCGACGCCGCCGGCCTCGAAGGTCACGCCCTCGAAGGCCCAGCGCATCGGCCAGTCCACCTTCCAGACCAGCTTCCCGCGGTCCGTCTCGGACAGCGCGAAACCACCCTCATAGCCGCACTCGCACCGGTACCGCATCTGCGTGCTGGCGTCGTCGAAGCCGGTGACCGTTGTGGAGTCCCGGCCGCAGACCTCACAGTACGGCCGGTACGGGTAGTACCTTCCGGCACTGACAGCGGCCAGGTCCTCCTCGTCCTGTTCCACCTCGGCGTCGGCCTTCTTCGTCCGGTACCGGTCGAGAACGGCATCGATCTGTGCGCGGTTCCGCATCGCGTGCACGACCTGCTCGCGGTAGACCCCGGAGAGGTACATCTGCGTCTGGCTGATCTCGTCGACCTCGACGCCCAACAGCGCCAGCGCCGCGCGGAGCGGAGCCTTGAAGCGCTCCGCCCAGTTCTCGTGCTCGCCGCAGGGATCAGGCACGGCCGTCAAGGGGCGGCCGACATGCTCGGCGAAGCTGGCCGGGACACCGGCCGGCACCTTGCGGAGCCGGTCGTAGTCGTCCCACGACAACAGGTGCCGACACTCCAAGCCCCGACGGCGAAGCTCATCCGCCACGAAATGCGGGACCATGATCTCGCGCAGGTTCCCCAGATGCACCGGGCCCGACGGGCTGATTCCGGACGCGCACACCAACGGAGCCCCGCCCCGGCGTTTCCCCTCGGCGATCACCTGGTCCGCAGCTGCGGCCACCCAATCGCTCTGCTTCGCGCCCATTCAAGATTCTCCGGCTGGTGGATAGTCAGGAGTAACCAGGGTAAGGGCCGTCGGAGACTCTCCCGTCCACCCGGAAGGTGCGCGCAGCTGGTGTCTTACGAAGTTGTTGCTCTATCGATCTTGGTGGGTGTGAGTTCGAGACCGCTTACTCGGTCGAGTGAACTCTGAGCACTTCAAGGGTCGGGGCGCTTGGCGCCCTACAGCAGGACGGGGAGCGATTCCAGTCCGCGGATGAGCCGCGAGTGGCGCCAGCGGAGCTGGTCGGCGGGTTGGCCGAGTCGAAGCTCGGGGAAGCGCGCGAGAAGCACATGTAGCGCGGTAGCCACCTCGGCGCGAGCGAGCGGTGCGCCGAGGCACCGGTGGATGCCGTGGCCGAAGGCCAGGTGCGCGTGTGCGTCTTCCCGTTCGAGGTCGAGCCGGTCCGGGTCCGCGAAGCGGGCGGGGTCGCGGTTGGCGGCGCCCGGGCTGACGGATACCGGGCTGCCTGCCGGAATGTCCGTCTCGCCGACTCGGACCGGTTCGGGAGCCCAGCGCCAGGTGGCGATGGTGACCGCGGAGTCGTAGCGAAGAAGCTCGCCGACCGCGCTCTCGATTCGGTTCGGGTCCGACCGCAGCAGCTCCAGCTGGTGCGGGTGCTGGAGCAGTGCCAGGACGGCGTTGCCGATCGCGGCGGTGGTCGTCTCGTGTCCGGCGACCAGGAGCAGCACCGCCAACGAAACAAGCTCCTGCTCGGTCAGATGGTCGCCGTCGCTGTCGCGGACGTTGACCAGCGCGGACAGCAGAGCATCGTCCGGTGCGCGGCGCTTGAAAGCGACCAGCTCGGCCATGTACTCGGCGAGGGCGTGGGAGGCGGTGTCAATCCGCTTGTGGTCGCCGGCAGCGAACAGGTCTGTCGACCACGCCCGAATTCGGTCCCGGTCGGCGGTCGGGACGCCGAGGAGCTGGCAGATCACGGTGACGGGCAACGGGATGGCGAGTCTCTCGATGACGTCGACCCGCCCCCCAGGCACCCACGAGTCGGTCAGGGCGTCGGCCAGGTCGAGGATGTACGGGCGCAGACGGTCGACGGCACCGGGAGTGAACGCCTTCGTGACGAGGCGCCGCAGTCTGGTGTGGTCCGGCGGATCCGTGGCCAGCATGTTCTGCGAGACGGCGGGGTGGAGGCTGCGGCCGGTCTCCTTGCCCGCGAAGAAGCGCGCCGTGTCCTTCGACAGTCCAGGATCGGCGAGCGCTTGCTTCGCCTCGCTGTAGCCGGTTACCACGTAGCCGGCCTTGTGTCCGGTGCCTGGGAGTTTCTGTACAGCGCCGTTGCGCCGGAGCGCCGCGTACGTCGGGTACGGATCCCGGAGGAAGTCGGGGTCCTGGAAGGGACTGCTCATGCTCATCCGTTCGCGGTCTCGGGGACCAAGGGGGGCTGTCGTACGGATTGGACGATGCTGCTCGCGGCGTAGGCTCGCGCGACTGAGCGTAGCCAGGCTGTCTCGGCGCGGAGGTCTCCCGCGCGGGCCGCAGTGCCGGGCGCCTGCGGAGCACGCTCGGATTCGGGGCAGCCACCGGAGACCATCGTCCGCAGGGCGACGGCCAGCACCGCAGCCTCGACCACAGCACCGCCCTCGACCGCGTCGGCGAGTCCATGGCGTTCCACCTCTCGGGTTGCCTCCTGCTGAACCGCGAGCGACCGGTAGGGCCGGAGAGTGAGGACGGCGTCGCTGATCTCAACGACGCGGCGCTGCAGGAGGAAGTCAGCTTCGGCCGCGCTAGCGTCCGGCTGGAGGACGAGGCCGGGCATCGCGGCGGTGAGGTCGAGCCAGAGCGGTTCGAGGTCGGCGAGCGACCGAAGCTCCCAGCGCCGCTGGAGGTAGCGCGTCAGCGGCCAGAGGAGCGCAGGGAGAGTCAAGCCCAGGGTGATGAGCAGCACGCTGACCGCTGGAGCGGTGACCGCGAAGGCACAGTTCACCGGAGTGACCAGGCTCGTGCAGCGATCATGCCCGGGGATCGCTTCCCAACCAAAGGTAGCCGCAACGGCATTGATGGCCTTGTACGTCGTGTAGACGAGCGCGAAGACACAGCCGACGGCAGTGGTCCGAAGCCCGACTCGCTGGCTGGTTCGCGTGGCGGTGCGCGACCGGGTCCAGGTCTGGGCTAGGCAGTCGAAGATCGCGTAGGCGAGGAAGCAGATATAGGCCAGTGAATACAGGTGCAGGGTGACGGTGGCTTCGTCGAGGGAGCCTTGGCGCTCGGAGGCGCTCCACACGAGGGAGGACGGAGTGAGCGCGAAGGCAACTGCCATCGTCGCGACGGCCAGGGCCAGGAGCCGGAGACGGAGCCGGAGCCGGTGACGGGCCTCCGCAGCAGGGTAGTTGAGGAAGAGCAGGATCGAGGTCACGCTCGCTGCCGCGGAAAGAGTTGCAGAGTTGCTGACCAGCCGGGAGAAGTCGAGTGCGATCGAGTCTTCCAGCTTGCGAACCACTGGAGCGTAGGCGCTGAAGGCAACCGCGAAGCATGCGAGGAAGGCCGACATGCTCAATGTGCCGGCTGGGCGCTGGCCGGCACGGCGTCTGAGCGCCCAGTAGAGAGAAGCTGCCAGCAGGAGGATGGGCATCCCGCCGAAGATGGCGCTGATCACGTAGGTTCCTTGGATGGGTCAGGAGAAGATCGCGTCCCAGCGCTCGTCGGCTCGAGCCGGACGAGGTGATGGGCGGAGCCTCTCGCGGTAGGCGCGCTGGCGGATGAGCGTGGCCAGCAGCTCGGCCTCGCGCTCGTCTGCGGTGGTGTAGGTGGTACGGCCCGACATCCGCAGCGCGAGCGTCGGGTTGAACCCGATGCTCGCGGCGACGCCGTCGCCCAGAGCCAGGGAACCCGGGTGGTCGCAGAGGATGTGGCTGATCTCGTGCGCGAGGATGTGCATCTGGTGCGCGGCGGATGTGCCCTGCTCGACGAAGAGCAGGTCGGCCGACGGTGTCTCGACTCGGATGCCGCACGGCGTGGAGTTGTCGGCGTCTGCCGGGAGCCGGCGGAAGACGATCGGCTTGCCCCGCAGGGTGGCTACTGCCTCGCGGAGTTGCTGGGTGCCAAAGCGATGGGGCAGTTCGAGGAGAGCGAGGCGCTGCTCGCATGCAGCCCGGAGCTGGCTGCTGTCCATGGTCACCCCTGGAAGAAGACGAGCCTGTTGGGAAACCCGTACAGGACGTGGTCGGGCGATCAGCAGGGTGCGGGAGTTGAATCCCGCGTCGGGGAAGCGGCGGAGCGTCAGTGACCCATGGCGGCGCCGCCGTCGACTGGGATGACCGCTCCCGTGATGTAGCCGGCCTCGGGGCTTGCCACGAAGCGGACCGCCGCCGCGATCTCGCTGGGCTGGGCGATCCGGCCCAGCGGGACCTGGGCGACGATCTCGTCGAGCCGCTCCTGGCCCAGTACGGCGGTCATATCGGTCGCCGTGAGCCCAGGGGCCACCACGTTCGAGGTGATGCCCCTGCTGCCGTACTCCCGAGCCACGGAGCGGGCGAACCCGATCAGCCCGGCCTTGGACGCGGCGTAGTTGGCCTGGCCAGCCTCGCCCGCAAGCGCAACCGCCGACGAGATGAACACCAGCCTGCCGCCTCGCCGTACGCGCAGCATCGAGCGAAGGGCTCGCTTGGCGCATCGGAAGGCCCCGGTCAGGTTGGTCTCGATGGTCGCAGCCCAGTCGTCCTCCGACATCCGGAGAAGAAGGGTGTCGCGGGTGACGCCCGCGTTGACGACCACCACTTCGACCGGACCGTGCTCGGCTTCCACCAATGCGAACGCCTGCTCGACGTCCGC
The DNA here is from genome assembly GCF_044742585.1 of Kitasatospora sp. NPDC087861. Lineage (NCBI taxonomy): Bacteria > Bacillati > Actinomycetota > Actinomycetes > Kitasatosporales > Streptomycetaceae > Kitasatospora > Kitasatospora sp. NPDC087861. The sequence continues at coordinate 71,225 of NZ_JBIUUS010000032.1, read as the reverse complement.
AGGCGACGTCACGTCGCACTTCACAGCGAACAGCCCCGCAGGAGCCTCGCCGGAACGGGAGGTGACCGCCACCTGGTTTCCGTGCTCAGCCATCTGGCGAGCGACCTCAAGACCGATCCCGCGGCTTCCGCCGATGACCAGAACAGAACGACCCGACATGCTGCTTCTCCCGAACATGTGCTGACGACGACAGGTGGGGGCAGGCAGCCCGTCACGGCGCTACACCGGAAGGCACTCGAACCTGCGCTCTAACCATGCCGGGCGCTAAGAGGAAGTGACGCTTCCGGGAAAACTTGCTTCCGCTTACGCATTGTGACGAATTGGCTTAGACCACCTCGCTGACGTCGTAGTGCGCGATGAGCGGTGCGGTGATTGCTGGGTGTAGTCGAGCCCATAACTATGGCGGTCCACGCCCGGTGCATTCCTGGTGCCGACAGGTGGTGGGACGTGGAACATTCGCATGCGCTGAGTAGCGATCGGAGGAAAATCCGATCTTCTGACAAAGTGTCAGTTGATCTGTGAGTTGCGCCACGAGTTGGGAGGGGGCTGGAAATCGGAAGCGGGGGAATATGCTCTCCGCTGTGAATAATCCGGGAATCGGGTCGGGTCCGCAGGATGATCCCGCGCAGTCTCTGAGTGAGCTTCTGCGCTCATGGCGCGCACGCGTGGATCCTCGACGAATTCCTGGGCTGGTCCGTGAGGGCCGGCGGGGCTCGGGGCTGTCACAGTTGGACGTTGCCGAGCTCACTGGTGTGACCGACCGCTGGTATCGCGAGCTGGAGCTGGGGCGCCAAGCGAACTTTAGTGCGGACTTTCTTGACCGGCTCGCCCTGGCCTTGAGGCTATCCGAGGCGGAACGCGAGGTGCTATATCGGAGGACCGTGGGTCACCCGCCCCGCCAGCGCCCAGCCGTTGACGCCGAAGAGGCTAAGATCCTCGACGAGGGAATGCAGCAACTGTTGGATGACCAACTACCCAATCCCGCCTATCTATCGGATGGGGCGTGGAACGTCTTCGGGCACAATCGGCCCCAAATCGAGTGGTTTCCCTGGATCCCCTACGAGCCCAATGTCATGAAGTGGGCTTTCCTGTATCCAGAGGCGCGCGTTCAGCTCGTCCGGTGGGCAGAGGACTGGGCTGGCCCAATGCTCGCTCAGTTGCGCTACGCCTGCCTCCAGAATCCTGAAAAGGCGGAGCTCCAGCAGGTTGCGCGCGAAATTCTCCAAGGGAGTCCGGAGGCGCGGGAGATGTGGGAGCACACTGAGCTGATCCACCATCCGGACGGTGACGTACGGCGGCTTCGGCTGCCGTATCACGGCGAGCAGGAGATCGCAGTTCGGATGATGGTCCTCGCGCCACTTCGGCGGCCGACCGTGCGGCTCATGATCCTCATGCGCATGGACTGAGCGGCTACTCGCTCAGGTCGACGCCCGGAAGATCGTCAGACGGCGGGAGTCCTTCCAGTACCCGGGCCTGTTCGATGACGGTGTGCACCATCTTGAGGCTTGCGGTGGAAAGGCCGGCGGAGCGGAGGGCGACCGTCGCGATCTGCTGGTCCCGCATCGCGGCGACGAGCTGGATCTCGGCGGCGGTTCGCTCGGCCACCTCGTCGTCGAAGAAGTAGCCGGCGGGCACGCCGAAGAAATCGGCCAGAGCCCTGATGGTGGCCATCTTGGGGTTGGTGCGCGCACCGGTGCGCAGTTGCTGGATCCCGCTGGCGGTGATGGCACCGTCGCCAGCCTCCTTGATGGCGCTGGCCACCTCGGCATACGTGTACGGGCCACGACCCTTCGGGTGAACCTCCTGGAACAGCTTCTCTAGCCGGTCGGCGAACGTCCGCCCTGTTCCGTTGGTCATGCCCACCTCCTGTCGTCGCGACCAGTGTAGCCACTGGAGAGTGTGAGTCTGCACGTCCGAGGCCCAAATCTCGACACAGCAGTTGACTCAATGGCGCAACTGGAGTGTACGTTGGTCCCGCCATGACGGGCTCAGCAGTGGAAAGACCCTGGTGGGGCCGCTGGCAAACGCCCTGGACTGGCAGCGCGGATGGCCCCTATGGTGCTGCTCCCGCCAGCAGCCCGGGGCGGGGCCAGCAGGTTGGCCCCTGTCGCCCCGGGGCCTGTACAGACCCAGAACTGAGCGGAAATGAGACCGGCGCCCGGGAGCTACCAACTCCCAGACGCCGGGCCGGCACCTCGAAGGGCGCCGATTCACAACCACGCACGCAGCGGGACTTCTTTGCACGAGACCGCTGCATGCGCTCCTACGAGCCACGGAGTATCGCATGCCAGCCACGCCCAGCGGAACCGCGCGCCCAGATCAAGAGCGCCACCGTCGGCTCGCGTCCCAGCTCAACGACATGATCCCCGGCGCCGACACTCTTCGGATCAGCCTGACTGATCCGAACCACCGATGGCCCCACCCCCATGCCTCCGCAGTGGACATGGCCGGTCATCCGATCCCCATCACCCGCGTCACCGCCAAGGTCGCCTCCCGCTGGGTGCTGCGGACGTGGCCCGACGCCGACTGGAGCCTGCCCCACACCCTCGACCTCGGCACCGCGGAGCTCGCCCTCGCCGGTCGGGGTCGCTGACATGGCTCGCATCCGATCGGTCAAGCCGGAGACCTGGGTCTCCGAGACGCTGGCCGAGGTGTCCATACCGGCGATGGTCACCTTCCTCGGCATGACCAACCATGCCGACGACCACGGCAGGCACCGCGACCAAGCCGCGATCATCTACGGCCTGATCTGGCCGCTGCGCGACGAGATCAGCCGGGCGGACGTCGAGGACCACCTTCGGCAGCTCGCCGCCGTCGGCGCGATCTGCCGGTACACCGGCTGCGACGGTCGCAAGTACTTCCACTATCCGACCTGGCACAACCACCAGAAGATCGACAAGCCGAGCCTGTCCCGGCTGCCCGCGTGCCCGCACTGCGAGCCGGAGCGGTGTGGCGTCTGCAAGGGCCCCTGCATCCAGCGGGCCGCCCTCGTCGACACCCCGGGAGCCGCCGCCGAGCGAGCCCCGAGTGCTCGCCGCGAATTCGCCGAAACCTCGGCGAACGCTCCCGCCGGGCTTGACCAACTCCCCGAACTGTCGTCGGTGCCGCCCGCTCGCTCCGCTTCCGGAGATGACGCTGAGGCAACTGCCGACCCGGCGGCGGCTCCGACCCAGAAGAAAACAGCAGGTCAGGCGACATTCGCCGAGGGCTCCCCGAATGCTCGCCGAATCCTCCCGGAGCCCTCGACGCCTGGATCTAGGATCTTGGATCCTGGATCTTCTTTCCCTACGGGGCGACAGGCGCCCGACGCGGACACCGTCTCGCCCAACCAGCTGATCGGCGAGTACGTCGCCGCGTGCAGCCGGCGTCCGCCGGGCAGCGTGCTCGGCCACCTCGGCAAGGTCGTCAAGACCCTGCTCGCCGAAGGGATCTCGGCCGAACACGTCCGGTCCGGGCTGCGGCGGTACGCCGAGATCCAGGGCCACCCGTCCCGGCTGCCGAGCCTCGTCAACGACGCCATGAATGCACAGGGCGCCGGTTTGGCTCGGCCGGGATTCCGGTCTAACGTGCCCGCTCACCAGGCGTGGACCAACCCGGTCGACGCTGCCGCCGCCTACGCCGAGGAGCTGTGATGCGCACCCACCGCGAGCCGCAGACCCTCGCCGACGGGCCCTCGGTGCTCGACCGGATGGCCCGGATCCTGGCTTCCCGGGGCATCGACCAGGCCACGGTCGACGGCTTCCCGGACGAGGCGGAGCCGTACTCGCCGGATGACGCGCTGTCCGCCGGGATGCCTCCCCGCTACCGTGACGCGGTCGCCGAGCACCCGCAGGTCCTCGCCTGGGTTCGGCAGGTTGCCGGCCAGGCCGCTGCCCCTAGCCGTGGCGCCCGCCGCCAGGTCGCCACCGGCCCGAGCCTGCTGATGGCCGGGGTCGTCGGCGCAGGAAAGACCCACGAGGCGTACGGCGCCGTGCGCCGCCTGGTCGAGGCTGGCATCGGCGTGCGCTGGCGGGCGACCACCGCCGCCGACCTCTACGCGGAGCTCCGGCCGAGCGCGGACACCGACGCCGAGCGGGTCCTCGCGACCTACAGCCGGGTGCCGCTGCTGATCCTCGACGACCTCGGCGCCGCCAAGAGCTCTGAGTTCGTCGAAGAGCAGACCTACCGGCTGATCAACCGCCGCTACAACCACTGCCTGCCGACCCTGATCACCACCAACCTGCCGATCAAGGACCTGCGCACCTGCCTCGGTGACCGCGTCACCTCCCGGCTCGCACAGATGACCACCCGGGTCAGCTTCGAGCGGGTCGACCGCAGACGGCTCCAGCGCGCCGCCTGAACGGCCGCCGCGCCAGGCCCGCCCGACGGCGAGCCGCCCAACCTCACCGACCCAGCGCACCTCTCTGCCGACGCCGCCCTGTGCGCGGAGAGCGATCGGAGCAACCCCGCATGACCATCACCACCGGCCCTGTCCGCCACCGCTCGCTCGGTGACCACACCTGGCAGGACCAGGCCGTCTGCACCCCGACCGAGTACAACTCCGTCGACCCCGAGACCTTCTTCCCGGGACCGGAGGAAGCCAGCAAGATCGCCACCGTCAAGGCGCTGTGCGCCCAGTGCCCCGTCGCTCGCACCTGCCTGGACGCCGCGCTGGAGACGGGCGACACCCACGGCATCCGGGGCGGCCTCACCGAGGAGGAACGCGAACCCCTGCACACCAATCTGGCCAACCGCCTCGACTACAGCCGCGTCAACGCCACCCTGGCCGGACGCGACATCCACCTCACCAAGGCCGAGCGCCGCGCCGTCGTCCTCGCCGGATACCGCCAGGACGTCCCGGTCGAACGCCTCGCCTGGCTCCTCAAGATCACACCAGAGCACGCCCTCAAGCTCTACCGCGAGACCCGGCGCGCCATCCGCCACCGGCAGATCGCCCAAGACGCCGCCCGCACGGCCACGACCGGTGACACTGCCGACCAGCTGAACCGGGACGACTTCGGGACGGCCGCATGAGCACCACCACCATGCCGACCACCGCCCCCGTCACTGGCTGGGACCGGGCCGTCGTCATCGCCCTCGGCACCGCCGGCTGCGCGCTCAGCTACGACGCCCTCCAGCAGATGGCTGTCGCCATCCACGTCCGAGGCTTCCTCACCTACCTGTTCCCGCTCGTGATCGACGGGTTCATCTCCTATGGGGTGCGCGCCCTGCTGGTGCTGCGCGACGCCCCGCTGCGGGCCCGGATCTACGTCTGGACGCTCTTCGGCGCGGCCACCGGGGCGAGCCTGTGGGCCAACGCCCTGCACGCAGTCCGGATGAACGAGCAAAGCGCCGCAACCGGACTGCGGCTGGGCGACACGGTGGTCGCGGTGCTGTCCACCATCGCCCCGCTCGCGTTGGCTGGCGCCGTCCACCTCTACATCCTGATCGCCCGCGGACAGGTCAACTGGGCTGACTCGGACGGCTGCGGTGACCGAACGGCCGACGCTGACCGCGGTCAGGTCACTGCCGAGGTTGACTGGGTCGAGCGACCGGGCCCGGTGACCGGCGGTCAGGGCAGCACCGGTCACCCCGGCGCCGGTCAGCCGGTCAGCCGCCCGGTCACCGCGTCGGAGAAGCGGCCGATGCTGACCCCGGTCAGCCCGGTCAGCCTGACCGAGCCCGCTGACCTGGGCGGTCACCCGGACACTGCCCGGCCGGGCACTGATCGACCGGCGGACAGCGGGCCGGTCACCGCCGCACAGGTCAGCCTCGCCGAGGTCACCGGCCAGCCGGTCACGACTCCGGTCGCCGCCCCACAGGTCAGTGACCAGGAGGGTGACCGCCGCACGGACCTGGACACCGAGGACCTGCTGAAGATCGCCCGACAGGCGGTCAAGGAGGAGGACAAGCTGACCCGCAAGGTGGTTGCCCAGGCGATCCGGGGCCAGCAGATCCCCCTGTCCAGCGACACCTTGACCCAGCTGATGGCCCAGCTCCGCGCCCAGCACGGTCAGCCGGCCACCGCAGACCGGGACTGACCTTCACCCGACCGCCGGGGTGACCGCCACGGTCACCCCGGCGGTCACCCGCCCGAACCACCACCAAACGGGAGCACCCCAGCATGTGCACCACCCCCGCCACCTGGGCCGAGTCGGACTCCTGGCTCGCCGTCCTGCACCAGCGCGGTCACCTCCACCGTGTCGAAACCCTCCCTGACGGCACCCGCAGCGTCCAGTGCGGCCGGCACTCCCGCTCCTGGACCCTCCACCACCCCGTCCTCGCCCTCGACTTCGTCGAGGACCTCGTCCGCGAGATCCGCCAGCGCGACACCGAGGCCAGCCGATGACCGCGCCCGGCCAGGCCCGCACCACTCAGGGACCGGAACGTGACCGTGATCAGGCTCCTGGCGGAGCAAGTTGTGGGGTAAGCCATGCTTACCCCGCCACCGCCCCGAACGGGTCGTCGGCACCCTGGTCGGTGGCAGACCCAGGGGGGCCTGCCACCGACCAGGAAGTCGGCCCAGGGGTGCCAGCAGAACAGGAGAGCGCGCCAGCCAGCGCTCGCGCCACCTCGCGCCGCCGCCGTCCCCGCCACGCCACCCAGCGCCGCACCTGCGTCAGCCTGCGCTTCAGCGAAGCCGAGTGGGCCGCAGTCCAACAGGCCGCCGACCACGCCGACCTCGCCCCGGGCGGCTTCTCCGCCGCCGCCACCCTCGCCGCCGCCAGCACCGACCCCAGCGCCGCCGTCGCCGACTACCGGCGCGGCATCCAGGAACTCATGGAGTCCAACCGCCAGCTCGGCGCCGTGGGCAATAACCTCAACCAGCTCGCCCACTACGTGAACGCCGGCGGCCAGCCAGGCACCGAGCTTCGCCAGCTCCTGGCCCGCGTCGAAGCCGCCATCGACGCGGTCGACGACGCCGTCGACTGGCTCATCCGCCGGTGATCCCCAAGATCCGCACCGGCACCGACCGCGCCTTCCCCCTCATTGACTACCTCTTCGGCCCCGGCAAGCACGAAGAGCACACCGACCAGCACCTCGTCGCCTCCTGGAACAACTTCGCCCCCGACCCCGGCCCCAACCCGGAACGGCATCAGGTCGCCAAGCTCGCCAGCCAGCTCGACCAGCCCGTCAAGGCCCTCGGCAAGCAGGCACCGGCCAACAAGATCTGGCACTGCTCACTGCGCACCGCCCCCGGTGACCGGCACCTCGACGACGCCGAGTGGGCCACCATCGCCCGGCGCATCGTCCACGCCACCGGCATCGCCCCCGAAGGCGACACCGCCGCCTGCCGCTGGGTCGCCGTCCGCCACGCCGACGACCACATCCACATCGCCGCCACCCTGGTCCGCCAGGACGGCCGCCTCGCCAACCTCAGCTTCGACAAGCGCAAGGCCCAGGCCGAGGCCCGCCTCATCGAGAAGGAGTACGGCCTGCGCCAGCTCAACCCCGGCGACGGCACCGCCGCCAAGAACCCCACCAGCCAGGAACGCTTCAAGGCCGAACGCATCGGCCGCACCGAGACCCCGCGCGAAACCCTGCGCGAAGCCGTCCGCCAAGCCGTCGCTGGAGCCGACAGCGAGGAGGAGTTCTTCACCCGGCTGCGCGAGGCCGGCCTGCGGGTGAAGCTCCGCCATCTGCCGTCCGGTGACCTCACCGGCTACAACGTCGCCCTGCCCGGCGACCGCAACCGCACCGGCGAGCCCATCTGGTTCCCCGGGGCCAAGCTCGCCCCCGACCTCTCCTTGCCCCGAATCCGCCTCCGCCTCGACACCGCACCCGCCACCCCGGAGCCGGACAACCACCCGGCCCGCACCGGCCGCTCCGCTCCCGCGCGCCGCCGCTGGGACGCCGCTCACGCCGCCGAGCGCGCCGCCGCCGCTCTCGACCAGGACGACGACGAAGCCGCCGCCCAGCTCGTCGGCGCTGGCGAACTTCTCGACGCCCTCGCCCAGACCTCCCCGGCCGTCACCCGCGCCGAACTCCGGGAATCAGCCCGCGCCTTCGAACGCGCCACCCGCAGCCACGTCCGTGCCGAGAATGCCGACATCCGTGCCCTGCGCTCCGCCGCCCGCGGAATCGTCCACGCCGGCGGAGCACTTGGCCGGGGCGAGGACGGCGGCGCCACCGCCATGGTCCTGTCCACTCTCGTCCTGGTCACCCTGGCCGCCGCCCGCTGGCACTCCGCCCGCGGCCACGCCCAGCAGGCCGCCGCCTCCCGCCAGGCCGCCGACCACCTACGCGCCGCCTACCAACAGGCCGCCGCCACCCCCATGCGCACCATGCGCGAGATCGGCCGAGCCCTCCCGGAGGGCGAGCGCCGCCGCCATGACACCACCATCCGCACCGTCCTCGGCGCCGTCGAGAGCCCGAAGGGCCCGGCCCGCGAGCACGACGCCCTGGCCGCCGTCCTCGCCGAAGCCGAGAAGGCCGGCCACGACCCCAAGGCCCTCCTGGAGAAGGCCGTCGACCGGCGGGAGCTGGAAACCGCCCGCAACACCACCGACGTCCTCGTCTGGCGCATCCGCCGCCTCGCCGACCTGCCCGCCAACCCCGAGCGCCCCCGCACGGCGGCCGGCATCCAGGCCCGGACGGGGCCGGAACACGCTCGCACCGTGCAGTCGGCACCGCCCCAGCCGACGGCGGCAGACCAGCGCCGCCCGGCACCACGCCGCTGAACCGGCAACCCGCTGAGCGGCCCTCCCGAAACCCCTCGACACCTGGTTCCACCAGGTGTTACGCAAGTACCCGAGCACCACGAACGGAGAGCCCGTGACCAGAACCACCGAGCACACCATCACCACCCCGGTCCCGACCACCTCCGACCCGCTCCTGCAACTGGAGTACGAGACCCAGACCCCCAACGGCCCGGAGTCCGTCCGCGGTCTGCTGCACCCGGCCGAACTCGCGCTGCGCGGCATGCCGGTGACGTGCTCCGCCTGCCGCGCCCGCCGAGACTGGCTGCTGCTCAACCACCGCCGCAACGTGTGGGTCCGCTGCCGCTGCGGAAAGGAGTGGCTGGAGCCGGAGATCACCCGTAAGGACTTCGACGCCCTGATCGCCAACCCGACCTGGACCCGCCACGCCACCACCGAAGCCGCGCGGGTGGCCCTCGGCTTCGACGGCACTTTCGCCGGCATCTACCTGGATTAACGAGCGGTGTTGCATCGGATGCAACACTCGGCGTGACCGGCGCAGGCCGCTGGCCTGCTGACTTCCGAGGGGGCCGACCGGAGTCGGCCCCCTCGGAAGTCAGCAGGGCCGGTGTGCGTAACCGATGCAACGATGTTGCGTCAGATGCAACGTGCTCGAGCGGTGGATCTCCCGGTGCAGCGCACCTGATGCAGACGGCGGGCGTCGAGGAAGCGCGTGCCGCCGGGATCTGCCGGAGCGCTCGTGTCGCCGTCAGAGCCGGCCGACGGCTACCCCCATGGTGTCGCCGGCGCCGACGGTGATGGGGGTCACCGCGTCGGTCGCGGTGTTGATCGCGAACACCGTCCCCTGGGGTGTCCCGTGGCCGTAGGAGCCAACCACGTAAGCGCTCTTCCCGTTGGGGGTGACGGCCACCTCTGCGGGGAGGAAGTACCTGCCTGACCCGGTGCTCGGCGGGATGTCGCCGATCGGGATGGTTTTGGTGACCGTGTCGGTGGTCAGGTTGATCACGGACACCTTGCCCTGCACGATCTTGTTGTCGACGCCGACCACGTAGGCCCGGCGGCCGTTGGGGCTGATCGCCAGCCCGCCCGTGCCGGCGCCGGAGATGGTGCGGACGACCTTCTGCTTCTTGAGGTTGACCACCGAGACGGCGCCGCTGTCCCCGGACAGGTAGAGGCGCTTGCCGTCAGGGGTGATCGCCATGCCGTTGGCCGCTTCGTTGAGGCGGATGGTGGCGATGACCTGGTTGTCGGCGGTGTCGATCACGGACAGGCTGCCCTTGTCGTCGGTCACATAGAGGCGCTTGCCGTTGGGACTGATCACCATGTGGTCCGGCCTGCTGACCTGGATGGTGGCGGAGACCTGTTTGGTGGCGGTGTCGATCACCGACACCTTGTCCCCGTGGAAGGGGTTCTGGACGGCCACGTAGGCGTGCTTGCCGTCGGGGGCGATCGCTTCCCCGTAAAGGATGTCGGGAGAGAGCGGGGTCTGGTCGTAAGGGATGTTCGTGACGCTCGTCTTCGCGATATTGACCACCGACACGTACTTGAAGGCGTTGGTCACGTAGAGACTGGCGCCGTCAGGGGTGACCTCCACCTCCTCGGGACCGCCGCCGACGGTAGTGGTCCCGAGCCCCTGGACCTTGTTGGTCCTCGTGTCGATCAGGTACACATGGCCGTCGAGGCTGGTGGACGTAGGCGTAGACCTGCCGGTGCGGCTTCGGCGGGTGCGGCGCGGCTGTGGCAGGCGCGGGCGCCAGAAGCGCCAACCCTGACGTGATGGCCACCGCGATGGTTCGCCGTACAGCGGATCGCTGAAAGTGCACGTGGACCTCCGGATCGACGTGATGGTCTCTCGCGCCATCAGATGTACCGTGCCACGTGTCCGGTTGTCGGCGAACCAGCAGGTCAATCCCCCGGAAGAGTGCCAGCCTGGGCAGCACACGACGAGGGTGGCACTGGTCCCTCGACCATCACCTTGATCGCACCCAAGGGAATACGGCACGCGAGGAATAAGCACCCTCCGCCGGTATAGGCCAGGCAGCGAGAAGGACCGCCACCCAAGCAGTTCGGTGGCGGTCCTTCTCGCTGCAGGTCAGCGTCCCGGGCCGGGAGGTGATGCTGATGTGGGGAGCTGGTCGGCAGCAACCAGTCGGTGGAGGCTGAGCCGGACAGCGGCCGGGCGCAGGCTGAGCTCGGCGGCGAGAGCCTCCGGCGTAAGACCGGGGTCGCGCCGCAGGTGTTCGAGGACGGCGTGGTCGGTCCGGTCTTCGCTGGCGCGGACGGTGTGGTAGGCGGCCAGCGCGCCGCCGCCGAGGACGAACAGCCCTATGGCGCACACCGTGTACGTGCCGGTCACCGCGGCACCGGTCGCGGTGGCGGCGCCTATCGCGGCGGTGGAGCACCAGGCGATCAGCGGGGCAGGACGGCGGGCCGGGTGGTCGGGCATCGGCTGGTGGTCCTCTCTGTGCCCGTACAGGGGGTGGTTGCCGGCCGGTCAGCCGGAGGCGGGCTCTGCCTGGTTGTCGTGCAGGTCGCTGCGGTGGCCCTGGCCGAGGGGTTTCCAGTCCTGAAAGGTGGAGAGCTTCCAGCGGGGGCGGTCCGGGATGCTGGTGTCGTCGGGGGCGGGCAGGGTGCCGCGGTTTCGGCGGTTGCGGGCGGCGCCGACGCTGATGCCCAGGTGCGCGGCGACCTCGGCGTAGCCCCAGAGCTGTTGGTCGTCGGCCATGCGGGTGTCCTTCCTCGGTGCTTCGGTGACGAGCGTACGCGCCGCTGTGCGGGTGGGCGTACGGCGAGGCCGCCCCGGCCTGGTCGGCGCGGGGCGGCCTTGTGTGGTGGTGTTCAGGAGTCGGCGAGGCGGTTGGCGAGTTCGAGGGCGGCGGTGGCGACGGTGAGGGCGGAGCACAGGCCGGTGACCTCGTCAAGGGTGGGGCGCACCAGGCGGGGCCAGTCGTCGGGGGCGGCGGGCCAGGTGACGAGGTGGACGTCGGTGGTGGCGAGGCCGAGGCGGGCGGTGACGTCCCAGCCTGCCTCGGGGGCCTTCTCCCACCGCAGCAGGATGCGGCCGAAGGGCAGTCTGGACGCGGTGGCCGGGAGCCAGAGGACTTCGATCGGCTGGCCGGGGTCGGCGGGGACGCGGCGGACGAGTGCCCCGCTCGCCCACGGTGGCACGGGGTGCAGCGCGATGCGGTCGAGCGGCTGCGGGCGGGCGCGGCGGCGGGTGGTCGGGATGCGGGTCTCCTTTGGGGAAGGCGGTGATTCAGGCCCAGGCGAGTTCGTCGCGGACGGCGGCGGGCAGGTAGCTGTCCTGGCCGTCCTCGGCGAGGTAGGCGATCCCGTCGTGGACGACGACGTCCGTGCCGATGTAGTGGGCGAAGGCCCAGTCCGGGTTGACGGCGAGGCGCACCCGCAGGTTCGGGTCGACGGTCTGGAGCTGGGCGATCAGGTGGGCGACGGTCAGGTACTGGGGCACGGTTTCTCCTCGGAGTGATGTGGCCTATCGGGTGTCGGGGCGGAGAGGGTGCTGCGGGTCGAGCCGGGAAACCTCACGCGGGTGAGCGCGGTGTCGGTCGCTGGGGAGAACGAGGACGGGTTCGTCGGTGGGCCACGGGTCGCAGCTCTCCCACGGGTAGCCCCGGGTGAGGACGACGGTGCCTTGCGGGCCCTCGACCTCGGGCAGGCCGCAGACGCCGCATCCGCAGGTCGGGTCGTACGGCCCGGGATCTGCCGGGTAGGGCCCGGAGGCGAAGTAGTCAGAGCGGCGGTAGCGCCCCGGTCCGGCGGGTGTGAAGGCGGAGACGACGAGGTCGCCGGGGCGGACCTCGTCGGCGCGGACGATCCGAAGGGCCGGGCTGGCGAGGACGTGGCGGGAGGCGCGGTGTTCGGTGGCGGCGGTGACGATGAGGGGGTGGAAGTCGACGCGGTGGGTGTTCGTGGCGGTGTCCCTCGTGGTGGGGTGCCCCGGGCCGGGGCATCGGTGGTTCAGTCGGCCAGGCGGTAGCAGCGCAGGGGCAGCGGTTCGCCCTCGGCGGCGAGGAGCACCAGGCCGTCGTCGGCCAGGCGGGCGAGGGATCTGGCGACCGCGCCGTCGCGCAGGCCGAGGGCGGTGCCGATCTGGCGCACCCGTGCGCCATCGGGCGATTTGGCGAGCTGGGCGACGACACGGGCGTCGCGACGCAGGCCGCTCTGGTGGACGTCGTCGAAGGCCAGCCGCAGGCCGCTCGCGCTGAGGGCGAGGCCGAGGGCGAAGGCGGCGGACTGCGGCGGGACGGAGAAGGCGTTGGCCAGGCCGAGGGCGGCGATGGCCGGGCCGGGGATACGGGCGAGGTCGATGGTGATCGTCAAGGTGGTCTCCTTCGTCGAAGTGGCGTGCTGGGGTGGCCGGTTAGGAGCGTTGGCGTGGAATGGGCGGGGCTTCGCCGCCGTGAGCCTCGATCAGGTCCCGCACCAGGGCGACCGGGACGTTCAGGAACACGGATTCGGTGGGGTCGCCCTCCTCCGCGCCGGGCTCGAGGTAGTCGCGCCAGCGGGCCCACGGTTCGGGCGCCGGGTGGGGAAACCGACCTCCAGCGTCAGGGCGGGCAGCAGGAACACGTCGGAGGGGTCGGGGGCGAGCACCGAGAGGCAGAAGCCGTCCGCGCACGTGATGTGCGGGTCGGCCAGGGCGAGGCCGAGCGGGTTGCGCGCGGTGCCGTGGGCGATGCGGTGGTCCAGTCGGGGTGTGGGCAACAAGTCCTCCGAAGACGGGAGTTGGCGCAGGTCAGCGGGTGGGGGCGGCGATGAGCGCAGCGAGGAATCCGGCGACGGCCTCGGAGGGGGTGTGGACGCCGAACTCCTGGGTCCACGCGGCGGCGTCGGTGGGCTGGACCTGGATGCGCCACACGATGCCGCGCTTCCAGGCGCCGGGGTCCTCGGGCAGCCAGCCGACGTAGACGCGCCCGTCCGGGCTGGTGCAGTGGACGTTGGCCTCGGGGGTGTCGACCATCGGCCAGCCGAGACCGGCGAGCAGGGCGAGGACCGGCTCCGCGCTGTGGTCGGCGGTGAGTCAGGAGCGGTCTTCGGCGCTCGGGCGGACGGGGGCGGGCAGGAGGCTGCTGGGGGTGTTCACGGGGCCGGTCCCTTCGTTGACCTGCGGTTTCGGCGACACGAGTACTTTGACATGCAGCGTCCCGAAGTTCGTAGTCGTTTCCCGGGTTCGGCACTCTGCCCTGTGTGACTGCGACCGCTACATCGCGAATCCGAACGGCATCTTGCGAGTCACTGGGTCGCCCCGCCCTGACCTGCTGCTTCAGCACCGGCGAGGGGCTTCGGGGCCGTGGACTCGCAAGTTGTCGGTCGCAGAGGCTCGCAAACTACAACTCGCAGCAGGTCCGCGACCTGGGCTTTCGCTTCTTGGGGGCTCGCAACGTATCGGTCGCAGTCACACCCTGGGCGAACCGGGCGGGAATGGATCGGGGCCCCCGGGTGCTGAAGCAGGGTTACGGCGTTGGGCCGTACGGGGTCGAAGGGGGACGGAGGCGTTGGTGCCGAACAGAGGCCGGGACATGGCGGCGCTGGAGCGCAAGATCCGCAGTTCGGGGCGGGCCTGGACGATGGGCGACGGCGCGGTGATCGTTGACGGCCAGTGGGCCGTGCGCACGGTGAGCCGCGCCGAGCGGGAACAGGACAAGGCGGTGGAGGCGAGACTGACGGACGGGCGGCGGGTGGAGCTGAGCCTGGAAGAGCTGGCCCGCATGGTGGGCGCCACCAATCCGGGCGCCCACCACGACCGGGAGCCGAACTGACCGGCGGCTAAGGCCTGTCTGACAAATGATCATCTGGCTGGTTCGCGGAGCCAGAGGATCAGGGAGGCCAGGACGATTCCTGCTCGGTAGCGGTCGACGAGCTTGTCGAACCTGGTCGCGATCGCACGGAACTGCTTGAGGCGGGCGAAACATCGCTCGACCACGTTCCGGTCTCGTAGATCTCCTTGTCGAAGGCGGGTGGCCGGCCGCCGAGGCTCCCGCGCCGCTTGCGGTTGGCCGCCTGGTCGCGGCGCTCGGGGATCGTGGCGGCGATACCCCGGCGCCGCAGCAGGTGGCGGATCGCCCGGCTGGAATACGCCTTGTCGCCCAGCACTCGCGCCGGCGTCGTGCGGGGCCAGCCCGTTGTGACGCGCGGCACGCGGACCCCGTCCTGGACCTCGCCGAAGGCGGTGGCGTCGTTGATGTTGCCGGGCGTAAGTACGATCGACAGCGGCAGGCCCCGGCCGGCCACGGCGAGGTGGACCTTCGTGGTCAGCCCTCCCCGGAACCGGCCGAGGGCCTGGCGCGTCTGCGAGCGGCCCGGATCTTCCAGTTCGTCCCTGTCTGCGGCCCCGTTACCGTTTTCACGGCCCCGCAACGGGGCTCCCGGCCTCCGGGCTCGGTATGACTTGTGGCCCCCGTCGATCATGATCGAAAAGGTGGTGCCGCCGAGTACCGGAGGCATTGGCAGACCGCTGATTTCGGGCTTGAGCGCCGATCCCACACCTGGGTGAGGCAGGCTCTTCGTAACGTGGATGCCGGCACGCTGATGCCGCAGGGCCGGGAAGAAGCGAAGCCTGGGGAGGGGCATTGACCAGCACCGACGGCACCGACGTCTATCTCGGTCTGGACGTCGGCAAGGGTGAGCACCACGCGACCGCACTCACCCCGGCCGGCAAGAAGATCTTCGACGAGGCACTGCCCAACAGCGAGCCCAGGCTCCGTGCGCTGTTCACGAAACTGCAGGCCAAGCACGGGACCGTGCTGGTGGTGGTCGACCAGCCGGCCACCATCGGAGCCCTGCCGCTGGCCGTCGCCCGCGACACCGGCTGCCGCATCGCCTACCTGCCCGGCCTGACCATGCGCCGGATCGCAGACCTCTATTCCGGCGAAGCGAAGACCGACGCCCGCGACGCGCACGTCATCGCGGACGCCGCCCGCACCATGCCGCACACCCTGCGCGACCTGGTGCCGGGCGACGAGACCGTCGCTGAGCTGCAGATGATCGCCGGATTCGGCGACGACCTCGCGGGTGAGTCGACGAGAATCAAGAACCGTCTGCGCGGCCTGCTCACCCAGATCCATCCGTCAATCGAACGCGTCCTGGGCCCGCGACTTGACCACCCGGCGGTCCTTGCCCTGCTCGAACGGCACGGATTTCCAGCCCAGTTGAGGAAGGCAGGCCGGCGGCGACTGATCACACTGCTGCGGCCCAAGGCCCCGCGGGTGGCCGAGCGCCTGGTCGAGGACATCTTCACCGCCCTTGACGAGCAGACCGTCGTCGTCCCCGGGACCGAGGCCGCCGCGCTGATTGTTCCCAGCCTCGCCACCTCACTCACCGCGGTCCTCGACCAGCGCAAACTCCTCGCCGCGAGGATCGAGGAACTGCTGGAGGCCCACCCTCTTTCCCCGGTCCTGACTTCAATGCCCGGCATCGGGGTCAGGACCGCCGCCCGGATCCTCGTCGATGTCGGCGACGCCTGTGCCTTCCCTAGCGCCGGCCACCTCGCCGCTTACGCCGGCCTGGCGCCCGTCACCCGCGCCTCCGGCTCGTCCATCCGCGGCGAACACCCCTCCCGACGAGGCAACAAACAGCTCAAACGAGCCTTCTATCTGGCCGCGTTCGCATCGCTGTCCCAGCCGGAGTCACGCGCCTACTACGACCGAAAACGATGCGAGGGCGAGCACCACGTCGCTGCCCTCGTGGCCCTCGCTCGCAGACGCATCGACGTCCTGTTCGCCATGCTCCGCGACGGCACCCTCTATCAGCCCCCGACGACCGCAGCCGTTTGACGAAGACCATAGGGGCACGTTACCCCCACTGAACCCACTCGGGCGGCCGGAAGTATTCAGGCAGTGGTGCGGCAGTTCGCTCTCGGCTCATGCATCGTCGGCAGCAGCGTACGCTGCTCGGAATTCCTGAGAGGTCACGAAGACCGACCCGCGGGCTGCGTGAGCGGTGCCGCTGGTGATCCGCTTGGAGACTACCTCGGAGGCGTCCCGTAGCTGATCCAACTGGCGGCGCCTGGCGGCCGCCGCGAACTCCCCGGAGACCTCCCGCTGGTCGATGACGCCAGCCAAGGCCACGTCCCAGGCGCAGCTCGTAGGCCCCTCCACCTGCCCGGTTACGCCTGGGTGTTCGACATGGGCGACGGCACCGCCAACGTCGGCCTCGGCGTCCTCGACACCGCCGGCGTCGACCTCGACCGGCGCGACCTGCTGCGCCGCTGGTGCGACCGGCTCCCGCCCGAGTACGGCTACACCCCCGAGGCCGTCACCGAACCCATCCGCGGCTCCGCCCTGCCCATGGGCCTCAACCGCGAACCCCACTACGCGGACGGCCTGTTGCTGGTCGGCGACGCGGGCGGCACCGTCAGCCCCGGCGCCGGCGAGGGTATCGCCTACGCCATGGAATCCGGCCGCTTCGCCGCCGAGACCGCCGTCCAGGCACTCGCCCGCCGCACCGACCGCGGCCGCGAACTCGCCCTGCGCGCCTACCCGCAGGCCCTGCGCTCCGCCTACGCTGGCTACTTCGCGCTCGGCCGGCTCGCCGCCGACCTGCTCGGCCGCCCCCGGCTGCTCGGCGCGGCCGGCGCCGCCGGGCTCGGCAACCCGGCCCTGCTGAAGGTCGTCTTCCAGCTCATGGTCAACCTCACCGAACGCACTCCAAGGACGCCCTCAACCGGCTGCTCCACCTGGTCGAGTGGATCGCCCCCGGCCGGTGACAGCGCGGGCGCAGGACGGCGCCGCCGTCCCGGAGAAGGTGGGGTGCAGAGCGGCGGGCCGGTAGACCCGCCCGCGCTAACCCCACCCGACTCGAACTCCCGTCGGCGCGGGCGTCGGTGGAGGGCGAGGCTCCCGCGTGCGGCCGGAGAGCTACCAGTTCGGATTGATCGGTAGGGCCAGGCCGAGGTACCGGCCCTCGTCCTCCAGCATCAGCCCTTGCTCGGTGAGCCCGGTGAGCACGCGCTGCACGGCGTCCGGTGTCGGGTACGGCTCCGGATGCGGCGGTTCCGGGTGCTGTTCGAGCAGCAGCCGAAGAACTCCCGTTGCCGAACGGGGCGCCGAGGTGCAGGCCTCGTACACCTGGGCTTCCATCCCGCGCAGGGAGGTGGTGCGCGGCGGCGTGCCGTACCGGCAGTCGGTCACGACGAGCCGGTCGGCGCCCCGCTGGTACACGAGGGACGGCACCGACGAGCCCTCCCACCGGCGTTGCCAGGCCAGGACGGTCTCCTTCACTTCTCCGTAGGCCCGCTCGTCCAGGGCGGTGGGGGCGTCGTAGGCGAAGAAGTAGGCGATGGCGTCGTGGTTGACGGTGTCCGGATAGGTGTCGCCGTAGGCGGGGATAGGCCGAACGGCGCGGATGTCGACGGCTTGCGGGTCGGTGAAGTACGGGCTGAAACGGTCCAGCCGGATCCGGCCAACGTAGCCCGGCGGGCACAGGTGGGGGATGAGCCGTATGACCTCGATCTGTCGTCGGTAGTCGTCCGGTTGTTCGCCGGGGAAGCCGAGCAGCAGGTTCCAGGCGACGGTGAGGCCGTAGTAGCGGCCCCACTTGAGGAAGCAGACGTTCTGGAGGGCGGTCGTGCCCTTGCGCATGAGGTGCAGCAGCCGCGTGCTGAGGCTTTCGATCCCTGGTTGGACGATGCGGGCGCCGCCCTGGGCGAGCGTTCGGATCTGTTCGCGGGAGAGGTTCGCCTTGACCTCGAAGAAGAACGTGTAGTCCTTGCGCTGCCGGGCGAGCGGCCCGAACACCTCGCCGATGTAGCGCTGGTCGAGGATGTTGTCGACGGACAGGAACGCGTACGTGCGGTGCCGGCGGGCGAGTTCGTCAATGCCGCGCAGGGCCCGTTCGGGGGATTTGCTACGGAAGGCCATGCCGAGGCCGTTGAGTCCGCAGAAGGTGCAGTGGTGCTTGGCCCCCCACCAGCAGCCCCGCGCCGTCTCGAACGGCAGGCCCACGACCTGCCCGCGGACCACTCGGGGCAGTCCGAGTTGCTGGGCGGTGGTGAAGTAGGTGTCGTAGTCGGGTTCGGGCAGGACGTCGAGGTTGGTGACCTGTGGTGCTCGTCCGGCGAAGCGGACGGCGCCGTCCGGGGCGCGGGTGGCGACGCCGGGTACGGTCGTCGGGTCGCCGTCGTCGGCGAGTGCCCGGACGAGTGCGGGCAGTGCCTCGTCGCCCTCGCCGATGACGGCGTAGTCGATCCAGGGCAGGGCCCGTACGTATTCCAGGCCCATCTCGTCCTCGAAGTTGGCGCCGCCGAACACCGTGACCAGGGAGGGGAATTCCTCCTTGAGGCGCCGTGCCAGCGCGAGCGCGGCGCAGTTCTGCTCGAAGATCGAGGAGAAGCCGACCACGTCGAAGGCGGACCAGTCGACTCGCCGAACGCACTCCTCGACGAACCCCGGCAGCACCCGCTCCCGCAGGTCCAGCAGGAAGTCGACGTCGCACCCCAGTTCGGCGCACACCTCGCGGATCTCGGACGGATGGTGGGCGGTGTACCGCGCGTGGGCCGGGGCCAGCTCCCGGAAGGCGGCCGGGGCGAACAGCCATTCACCGAGGAGCACGTCCCGGGTGTGGCAGAGGGCCTCGTAGCGCTCCCAGCCGATGGCCGCGCCGAGTTCGAGGTTAAAGTAGAACGACTCGGCCCGGACGCCGTCCAGGCCGAGGACGGCCCGCAGCAGGCCGAGCTGGATCGAAGGGCGGCGCGAGGACGCGAAGGGCATGTTGACGAGGGCGAGCCGGATCTGGCGCCTGGCGGCCGGTGGGTCGAGGCGGACCTGCTCCGGGTGGACGTGTGCCATGGATGGGCTCCGGTTCAACGGGTCGCGTGGGCGATGACGGTCGGCGCGGTGAGGCGGAGGACGCCGTCGTACTCGTACCGTCGCAGGGCGGCCACGGCTTCCTCGGCGACCTGTCGGCGGGCCTCCGGTGCCAGACGGTCGAGCATCGGCCGCAGGTTCCAGGCGTGGTCGGGCAGGGCCTGCCAGAAGTCCTCCGCGGTGCCAGGCCACGGGCACGGCGCCGCGAGGGTCCGCGCCTGGACGTCGCGGAATCCGGTCGCGGTGAGCAGGGCGCCGAGGGTGTCGGGGACGGCGAATCCGTAAGGGTCGGGCAGTGCCGGTGCCGGTGGTCCAGGCGGGGTGTGCCGAAGGATGACGGCGATGGTGGCGCGGACGGCCGGGGTCGCGCGCGGCGGTCCGAGCGCGGTGAGGACGATCCGGCCGCCAATCCGCAGCACCCGGTGCGCCTCGGCGAGGGCCCGGCCCGGATCGGGGAAGTGCATGACGGCGTTCCGGCAGGTGACGAGGTCGAACGACGCGTCGGAGAACGGCAGCCTCTCCGCGTCGGCGACGCCGAAGATGATCGCCGCGCCGGCCTTCGCCGCGGCCTCCCCGGCGTAGCCGACCATCTCCGGGACCAGGTCCGTCGCGACGACGCGGCCGGACGGCCCGACCAGCGGGGCCAGGGTGAGCGCCGGCTCCCCCACGCCGCAGGCGAGGTCGAGCACCCGCATGCCGGGCCGTGGCCGGGCGGCCTCGACGACGGCGCGGGTGACGGCGGCGCCGGCGGTGCTGAACTCGCGTCGCCAGCGGTGCCATCCGCGGGCGACGTCCCGGTAGCCGTCGGCCACCATCGCCTTCTGCGCGGCCGTGCGGCCGGAGGGGGCCGGGGTCGTCGGCGGAAGCGGCCCTGCTGTCATCTGGCACCGTCCCTCCGGGTCAGAACGCCACGGGCAGCGTCGAGAGACCGTGGATGTTGATCTCCTCCCGCCACACCAGTGGTGCGGCGGTGTCGAGTTGCAGGCCCGGGAGCCTGGTGAGTGTGGCCTCGATCGCGGCGTGCACGATCCGGCGGGCCAGCGTGGCGCCCGGGCAGGCGCGCTTGCCGAGTCCGAACGCGATGTGGGGGTTCGGCGACCGGTCGGGTGTGAACCGGTCCGGCGCGGGGAAGCGGTCCGCGTCGCGGTTCGCGGCGGCGATGAGCAGGATGACGGGGGCGCCCTGCGGCAGGTGGACGCCGCCGATGACGGTGTCCTCCCGGACGACCCGCGACAGGATGGGCGCCGTGCCTTCGTGCCGCAGCATCTCCTCGACGGCGGTCGGGAGCCGGTCCGGCCCGCGGAGCAGGCGCTGCGCTGGCAGCGGTTGCCGCAGCAGGGTGTTCAGCCCGAGCGTGATGGCGTGGGTCACGTTCTCGTGCAGGCCCAGGATCAGGTTCGCGGCGACGAGCACCCGCTCGTCGTCGGTGAGCCCGTCGACGGCGAGCAGCGCGCTGAGGGCATCCGGTCCGGGCCGCGCGCGCCGCCGAGCGAGGAGGTGCGCGAGACAGCTGATCAGGCTGTCGACGGCGGCTTCGCCGTCGGCCATGGCCGCAGTGCCGCTGAATCCTTCGCTGAAGGTGTGGACGATGTCGTGGACGTCACGGCCGAAGTGCGAGCGGTCCGCCGCCGGGATAGCCAGCAGCTCGGCGCCGACGACGGCCGGCAGCGGGTGGGCCAGGTCCGCGACGAGGTCCATGCGGTGCCGGGCCACGACCGGGTCGATCAGCCCGTGGGCGATCGATTCCAGCCGGGCGGGCGGCAACTGGTGACCGGCGGTGGCCAACGCCCG
Organism: Kitasatospora sp. NPDC087861; assembly: GCF_044742585.1. Lineage (NCBI taxonomy): Bacteria > Bacillati > Actinomycetota > Actinomycetes > Kitasatosporales > Streptomycetaceae > Kitasatospora > Kitasatospora sp. NPDC087861. Next base: position 49,972 of record NZ_JBIUUS010000032.1, on the reverse strand, counting down.
CATCATCGCGCGGCGCAGGCGGGTGTGCTCGGGCGGATCGATCTCGTTCAGCAGCCGGCCGAGGAACCGGGTGACCTGCGCGATGCCGGCGTGCTCGGCCGGCGGGACGTTGGCCAGGACGGTTCGGTAGCCGGTCCGGTGGGACAACCGCGGGTCGCGCAGCGCGGTCACGACGTCCGCGTACCGACAGACCACCCAGGACTGCATGGTCTCGCTCCAGTGCACCGGATGCTCGGCCTGCAGCCGGTGGTAGTGCGGGTACGGATCCTCGTGGACCCCGGGCAGGAACGGGTTGTACTGCAGTGGTGTCCGCTCGACCACCCCGGCGGCCCGCAGCAGCGACTCGATCGCCTGCCGTTCGCCCGCCGGAAGGTCGGTCTGCAGGGCGCGCAGCTTGCCGAGAACACGGCCGATGTCGGTCATCGCGAGGCCGGAATGCGTCAGTTGGGCCATCGGGACTCCTCTCCCGCACGTCCGGCCCGGGCCTGGGCGAGGGGCCGGGGTCGGTGGTCGCGCGCAACCCTGCCCCGTGCGGCGCGCCGGTCGACGGACCGCACGGGGCAAGGCCGGTCGATTGTCAGAACATCACGGTGCCGGTCACGCCGATGGTGCTGCCGGCGAAGGCCGAGCCGGGCCTCAGCCGGTCGAACTGCGCGATGCCGAGCGAGTCGTCGAGCTGCGCGCGGAATCCCGGCTGCGCCGCCGGTGTGAGTTCCGCCGGGTCCGCGTTCGCGCTCTGCGTACCGGCGGACGCGGCCCGGCCGAGGAGCCACTGCAGGACGTTCTGCTCGCCCGGCGGCAGCCCCTTCGCAAAGGACTCGAGCTTCTGGCTGACGGCGTCGATGTCTTCCGCCGTGACCTTGACTTGGCGGACATTCGGATCGGACACGGGTTCCTCCTTCGACGGGCCTCTCTACGGACGATGTAGGGGGGTGATGGGTTGTTCGGTTCCGGCTGGGGGTCGGTACCGCGCGGACGCCGGTCCGTTCACCAGTTGGGATTGATCGGCAGCGCCAGACTCAGGTACCGGTCGTTCTCGCGCAGCATCAGGCCGAGTGCGGTGAACTCGTCCAGTGCCGCCTGCACGGCGCCCCGGTCGGCCTCGACGTCCGACGCCTCGCCGACCAGGTCGACGATCCGGGACGCGCTGTGTTCGGCGGGCGTGCAGCACTCGTAGACCGCGGCCGCGAGTTCATCGAACGAGAGGACCTGCGCGGGACCGGATCCGCGACCGTCGGTGACGGTCAGCCGGCCGGCACCTCGCTGGTAGACCAGGTAGGGCGGCTGGTCGCTCGCCCACCGCTGCTGCCAATCTTCAAGGTAGCTCGCCAACTCCTCGTGCGCAGCCGCTGGCACGGTTTCGACCGCGTCGTAGGAGAAGAAGTAGGCGATGCGGTCGAGCTCGACGGCGTCCGGATAGACGAAGGCGTAAGCCTGCTCGGGCCGGACGTTGACGATGCCCAGCTCGGCTCGCTGCGTGAAGTTGGGGCTGAACCGCTCCAGCCAGATCCTGCCGAGCGACTCGGGTGGCTGCAGGTGCGGGACCAACCGGGCCGTCGCCAGCTGCTGTTCGTAGTCCTCGGGCCGCTCGCCCGGGAACCCCACCAGGATGTTCCAGTGCATGCTGACCCCGTGATAGCGGCCCCACTTGAGGGCGCGCACGTTCTGGACGGCCGTGGTGCCCTTGCGCATCAGCTGCAACACGTGCGTGCTCAGGCTCTCGATGCCGGGCTGCAGGTGGCGGACGCCGCCCCGGGCCAGTCGCCGGATCTGCTCGTGGGAGAGGTTCGCCTTGGTCTCGTAGAAGAAGGTGTAGTCGCGCCGGAGTTCGGCGAGCCGGTCGAAGACCCCCTCGATGTAGTGCAGGTCGACGATGTTGTCCACGGCGACGAGTTGGTAGACCGCGTAGCGTTCGGCGAGTTCGTCGATGCCGCGCAGGGCCCGTTCGGGGGATTTGCTGCGGAAGGCCATGCCGAGGCCGTTGAGTCCGCAGAAGGTGCAGTGGTGCTTGGCCCCCCACCAGCAGCCTCGCGCCGTCTCGAAGGGCAGGCTGACCCGGTGGCCGTTCGTGCCGGCGGGCAGTCCGAGTTGCTGGGCGGTGGTGAAGTAGGTGTCGTAGTCGGGTTCGGGCAGGACGTCGAGGTTGGTGACCTGTGGTGCTCGTCCGGCGAAGCGGACGGCGCCGTCCGGGGCGCGGGTGGCGACGCCGGGTACGGTCGTCGGGTCGCCGTCGTCGGCGAGTGCCCGGACGAGTGCGGGCAGTGCCTCGTCGCCCTCGCCGATGACGGCGTAGTCGATCCAGGGCAGGGCCCGTACGTATTCCAGGCCCATCTCGTCCTCGAAGTTGGCGCCGCCGAACACCGTGACCAGGGAGGGGAATTCCTCCTTGAGGCGCCGTGCCAGCGCGAGCGCGGCGCAGTTCTGCTCGAAGATCGAGGAGAAGCCGACCACGTCGAAGGCGGACCAGTCGACCCGCCGAACGCACTCCTCGACGAACCCCGGCAGCACCCGCTCCCGCAGGTCCAGCAAGAAGTTGACGTCGCGGTCCATCGCCCGCAGGTGCTCGCCGAGATCACCCCGCAGCGCCTCCACGTAGCCGGAGGCGTCGTGCGCGTCCGCGCGGAAGGCGGCGCGGGAGAAGAGCCACTCGCCGAGCAGGAGGGTGCGGTCGTTGCACAGGACCTCGTAGAGGTCCCAACCGAGCGACGCGGCCAGGTCCAGGTTGAAGTAAAGCGACGTCGCGGGGACACCGTGCCGTCGCAGCACCGCTGTCAGCAGCCCGAGCTGGATCGAGGGACTGCGCGCGGACGTGAAGGGCATGTTGACGAGCGCGACGCGCGGTGCCGTCCCCTTCGGCCGGGGCGGCCCGACCGGCCACAGGGTCTCGTCCATCGGTTTCTCCCGCACGGCTCGTCGTGGTCACGTGGATCGACAGGCTCTGGCGAGTTCCTTCACCCCGACGCCAGGCGGCGCGCCACGGAGGCAGGTGGTCGACCACCCGCGGCCGACAACGGCCGCCTCCATCGTGTGGCAACGTCTCACCACAGCGTAAGTGCGGACACCGGTCACCGCCCGGGACGCACCCCGCTCGGCGCCCGTCCGGAGGTGGTGCGGATCGCGGACTACGCCCGCCGCCGAGCCGGCCGGTGACAGGCTGCGCGGTGGGGCGGGGAGCGGCCTAACCTGGAAGGGCGCGTACGGTGCGTGGCCTGCGGGCCTGCGGGCCTGCGGGCCTGCGGGCCGGTGTGCCCGTGGGCCGTCGACGGAAGCGGTGGCCATGACGGTGATCTCGGCGGCTCCGTTCTACCGACTGGCGGCCCGGGCTGCCCGGTGGGGCCGCGCTGCTACGCGAGTGCGCCGCCCGGGGTTGGACGGTGGTGCTGACCGGGCCGGGGCCGGCCGGGGTGCCTTAGCGATTCGCCGCCTTCATACGGGTTCCACGATGAAGCGCCGATGGATGCGATCATAGTTCCGTCATAGATGTGCAAACTTCACCGGCATTCACTCGATCGTGTAGTGGCGTTTTCCGCCAGCAACGAGGAATGATTCTTCTCGCTCGGCCCGCGAAATCCCGTGCGGGATTTCGCGGGCCTCCCGACAGGGGCTTCCCATTAATATGATCAATGGGAGTGGGGTGTCGTTCGATCATGAAAGAGGGCTCACGATGGAGATCTTCAACGGCATGGCGGCGGACACCATCAAGGCCAAGAGTCCATGGCAGAAGGCCAGGCGCAGCGTGAGCAACGGGTCCTGCGTGGAGTTGCGCTCGCTGGACAACGGTGAGGTGGCGGTCCGAAACAGCCGGCACCAGGGGGGTCCGGCCCTGGTTTTCACTCGCGCCGAGATCTCTGCCCTGTTGGACGGTGCCCGTAACGGGGAATTCGATCATCTGGCGGTTTGATCTTCAGCGGACGACGGATTCCCGTCTTAGCTGATTGATGTGACGGCCGGGCCCCCTTCGTGCGAAACTCATCCGGTTAGCTCAAAGGTTGGGATAAAGCACCTGGGGGGCCAATGGCCGTCGACACATTCATTTCTGGCCGCGGGGGCGGCGCGGACCGGCCGTGGGCGGAGGCAGGCCTGCTCCTGGGCGCCCACCTGGAGGTCGCGCGCGGGCGCCGCACGCAGAGCGAGGTGGTGGAGGCGACTAACAAGCGGGTCAGCACGTCGTACTACAGCCGTCTTGAACGCGGCGAGGTGCGGATCGACAAGCCGCACATCGTGTCCATCATCCTGGACGCCCTGAAGGTTGCGCCGGGCACCCACCACGACCACCTGACTGCCCTCGCGTTCGCCGCGTCGAAGGAGGGCTGGGCGTCGAGGTTCCGCAGCGGGCACCGCGAGGTGGTGCCCGACTCGATGCTCCGGCTTACCTCGTTGGAGGAGTCAGCTACCGAATTCTTCGTGGTGGATCGCAATGCGATCCCCGGCCAGCTCCAGACCGAGGCGTACTCCAGGCTCGTCACCCGTTACACCCTGCCGGCCAGCCTGAGGGACGCCGGTCTGCAGGAAGTGGTCGTCGGTCTGCGGGCCGAGCGCCGTACCCGGTTCGCGGGGCGGCTGATCACGGATCAGCCCAAGGGTCGGTTCTTCATCGAGGAGGCTTTGCTCTACGCGGACTTCGGCCACCCGGAGGTGCTGATCGACCAGCTGCAGGAGCTGCTCGGCCTCGTGGAGAACCGGGCCCTGCCGGTCGGCATCCGGGTGATGACCGCGCGGGCTCCCCTGGCCGTCCCGGTGAGCACCCTTGCCCGTCTCGGGTTCCGCAAGGAGCTCGCGGACGCGGTCCCCGACGTCATCTACAACGAGGCGGGCCGCACTGCGTCCTTCCACCGCGGCTCGCTCCCCGGGGTCAACGAGGTGGCCGACCCCGACTACGTGGACCTCGACGATCTCATCGACAACGTGCTCATGAGGGCTCCCGGTTACCGCGACAGCCGCCGGCTCATCGAGAACGCCCTGATGGAGGCCCAGCTCCGCCTGTAGTAGCAGAGCCGGGCCCGCGAAACGGGCGGGCGCGTTCGGGTCAGACGACCCGGGCGAGCCCGCCGAACTCGATCCACTCCAAGGTCGCCTGCCGGGCGGGCGCCTGAGCGTCGGGATACCAGTCGGTGACGTCCACCAGGCCGGGGGGCTCGACGACGAGCCTGTCGATTTCGAAGAAGCCGCGGACGTCGGCCTCTGTGCGCACGCGCCCCCACTTGCCGCCGGTCTGCTGCTGCATCAGCTCGGTTACGGTGTCGCGGACGGTGGCGTCGTCGCTGACCAGTTGACAGACCACCACGACGCTGCCCGGGGCGAGCAGGCTCACCATTCGTTCGATGATCGCCTTCGGGTCGCCGTTGTCCCGGTCGGGGACGCAGTGGAGTACGGAGACGAAGAGTGCGGCAACCGGCTCGGCCAGGTCGATCCTGCCTTTCAGGCTGGCCACTATCGCGGGCGTGTCCGCCATGTCGGCGTTGAGGATCACCGCGTTCGGGCTCTCGTCCAAAACGGCTCTGCCGTAGCCGAGGACCATCGGATCGTTGTCGACGTACACCACGCGCGCGTCCGGATGGATGGCTTCGGCGACCTCGTGGACGTTGCTCTGGGTGGGCAGGCCCGAGCCGTGATCGATGAACTGCTTGATCCCGTAGGTTTCGGCGATGTGCCTGACCACACGGATCAGGAAGCTGCGGTTGTTGAGCGCCAGTTCACGGCTGCTCGGTGCGGTCTTCAGCAGCTCCTCGACCGCCCTGCGGTCGGACGGGTAGTTGCGGTTTCCTCCAAGCAGGAAGTCGTACATGCGAGCCGCACTTGGCCTGGCCCTGTCAATAGGCTCTTGCCAATCGTTGGCTTCGTTCCGGTTCACCCGCTACCCCCTGCGTGATGCGAACTTCAGTGCCAACGATCAAGTATGACGCTGCGTCATAGTATGCCGTGATCCGAAGTGTCGAAACCACACGTGAGGGTGAAGGCGGTTAAGACATGGCAAAGAGCCTGGCCAACCGGAGCATTCGGGGCCGGTTCGCCAGGCTGTCGGGTCGGTCGACGGTGTCAGGCGCCCCCGATGGAATCGCGGCCGGTCCGCCAGCGACGGGCGGCCTTCAGCTGGACGTGGACGGCGGGTTCATCCAGCCCCATCAGTGCGGCCGCGGCGGCCGGTTCCAGGCCGAGGAACTCGTGCAGCAGCGCGGCATCGGCGGCCCGGGCAGGCATGACGCGGTGGAGGGCATCCGAAGGGGAGGTCGGCGCATTCTTGCAGGCCACGGAGACGGCCTCGCGCAGGGCCCGCCAGGTGAAGGCCGCAGGATCGTCGCGCAGCGCCCACGCCCAGTCTGCCTCCGCCCTGCGCAGAACGAGCGCGACGACCTGCTCGGCGAGGCCGGCGTCGCCCAAGCGCGCCCGCGCGTACATCTCGTAGTGACCGTAGTGCAGTTCAACGAACGCGGCGTAGCCGACAGGGGTTAGGGACACGAGGGCTCCGTTCGGCGTCGATGTCGGGAGGAACGCGCCCGGCCGCAGCAGGGGGGCGCGAAGGCGCGCACAGCGGCGCGGAAGAGGGTGGGCGCGGCGGCCGGTCCGGGTGCCCTTATGTGCCCGGACCGGTTTGCGAGGGCGGGCTCAGAAACCGCGGACCCAGATCCAATCGAAGCCGGTATTGCGGCACATCCTCAGTACACCGAGGATCAACGCCGTGCGCGCCCACTCCGCCTCGACGGGCGACAGAACCGCCCACGTGAGCACCAACGGGGCGAGGGCTGCGTGCAGTTGCACCGCACCGCGGATGGCGCGCACTCCGCGCAATCCCGCGAAGGGGCCGCTGCCCCTGCTAGCGTGAGCAAACACCTCGGGCAGAGCCCGTCCAGGAGCAGGTCGGTCGTACATAGGTAGGCGTACCTCCATGGCTGGCCTGACAGCCTCGTCCGGTGGTGATGACACCGGGCGAGGCAACCCCCGTGTGGGGTAGGGCCGTTGCGAAGAAACGTAGCGCGCCGACCGGTCGTCGGTCTCCCTGGAAGGCCCCACGCAATCCTCCCCGTTTAGCCGGACACACTGACGCTGAACAGGGAACCGGTTCCGCGTCAAACTGATCAAAAACGGTCACGGGAGGGTGCCGCCCCGAAGCCCCGGTTCTTCTCTGAGAATCCGATTACCGTCGCCGGCCCGACGGTGATCTGCGAACACTCGGGGCCTGCCAGTAGCGCGCGCGGCAAGATCCGAAAGAGGGGCCCTAGTGCCGCATCAGGCAACGTTGGCCCTCTTCTGACGAGTCGCCCGGCTGCTACGGTCGGTGGCGCCGGGCGGTCAGAATGATCACGTGGCTGAACGCGTGAGAGTGCGGGACATCGATGACGACGAGGGCAGGCGCCTGCTGCGGATCGTCCGCAGAGGCACCGGGTCGGTGGTGACCTGGCGACGGGCCCAGATGGTGCTGCTGTCCGCGCAGGGCATGCCGGTCGCGAAGATCGCGGAGGTGACGTTCACCAGCGCGGACCGGGTCCGCGACGTGGTCCACAACTTCAACGCGGACGGCTTCGACTCCCTCTACCCGAAATACAATGGCGGCCGCTCAAGGACGTTCACGCTTCCGGAACGCCGGGAGATCAAGAAGATCGCCAAGTCCAAGCCGGCCGAGCACGGCCTGCCCTTCTCGACCTGGAGCCTGGCCAAGCTGGCCGACTTCCTGGTCGCCGAGGGGGTGGTCGACGACATCAGCCACGAGGGCCTTCGGGTCCTGCTCCGCGAGGAGGGCGTCTCCTTTCAACGCGTGAAGACCTGGAAGACCTCCCGCGACCCGGACTACGCGGCCAAGAAGGCCCGCGTCGAGCACCTCTACGCGATCGCCGACGGCGAGGTCATACCCGAGGAAGGCGAGCCCGAAGTCATCTTCTGCATGGACGAGTTCGGGCCGCTCAATCTCCAGCCCCACCCAGGCCGGCAGCGGGCCGAACGCGGCGGCCGGCACAGGGATCCCGACCGCGAGCCGCGACCGCGCCGACGGGCGACCTACACCCGCCCGCACGGGGTCCGGCACCTGTTCGCCGCCTACGACCTGGCCAAGGACCAGCTCTACGGCCACATCAAGAAGACCAAGAACCGCTCCAGGTTTCTGGAGTTCTGCCGCTACCTGCGCTCACTGCATCCGATAGACACGCGCATCGCGATCGTCTGCGACAACTACTCGCCGCATCTGACGACGAAGCGATGCCAGCGGGTCGGGACGTGGGCGGCGGCGAACAACGTGGAGATCGCCTACACCCCGACCAACAGCTCCTGACTCAACCGGATCGAGGCCCAGTTCACCGCCCTGCGCTACTTCGCCCTCGACGGCACCGACCATCCCAGCCACAAGGCCCAGGGCAGCATGATCCGCCGCTACATCATCTGGCGGAACAAGCACGCCGCCGACGAACGCCTACGAGCAGTGGTCAACAGGGCGAACGTCGCCTGAGCTGCCATCGCGCCAGGACCCCGGTCACCCTTCGGCTCCCGGCTCGACCGGGCGGACTTACCACTCGGAGTAGAAGTCCGCTTGCAGGACCACCTCGTCCTGTCGGAGGTAGTCGGCGTCATGTAGGACGACTCCGCTCACCACAAAGTGGCTGACGCCCGAGTCGACCGAGTCGCGCATCTCACCCGACCGCGGACGCAGCGGCACATCGATCCGCAGCGGAGCATCGGCAGGCAATTCGCTGAGAGCTTTGCGCAGTTCCCCGACCGTCAGCTCCACAGTTTCATGGCGGTAGCTCTTCATCTCCATGTCATCAGCCATGCGTCACAGGATAGGAGCAGATGACCTTGCCCAATCGGCGTCGGTCAGCTCTGCCCAACCGCCACACCGACAGGGCAAAGGTTGCTTGATGCGGCACTAGCTGTTCTGACCCGTGAGGTTGGGGACGCGGCTGGCGGGGCGGGCTGGCTTGCGGGCGACCCGAGGGGGCGGGGCGCCTGCGAGGTGCGGGCGGTGGCGGCCCGCACGCGCTCGGTGTCGGGGCCAGCTTCGGCCTTGAGCGCGAGTTCGCGGGCGTCGACGACGTGGCGGATCATCTGTAGGGCGGCGTTGCTCTCCGCGTAGGCCTTGCCGAGGCGGTGATCCGGTCGAGGTCGTAGAAGGCGGGGACGTGACCGGGCCGGGTGAGGGCGTGCAGCCGCTCCTGGTGCACGGCAATGGAGTTGGAGACGACGACGAGGAGGGACCGGTGGTGCATGGCCGAGCGCAGCATCGGGTCCTCGACGGGCATACGGGGTGCGGCCTTCTCCAGCTCGGCGATCGGGCGTCCCCAGGCTTTCTCGATCATCGCGTCCGCGTGGTCGAGGGCGGTGGCGTCGGACACGGCGTCCTCCAAGGGGTTCGTGGGCGTCAGCGGGCAGGGCCGGCGTGGGCGACCCGTGGCGGTGCCGGCGGGCGGGTCGAGGTGGTGTAGGCGAGCGCGGCGGCGGGGGCCGCGGGTCATGGCGGTGGAGCGGGCGGTGGCGGCGCGGACGCGCGCGACCTCCAGCGGGCTCGGCGCGGTGGGCGTCGCGAGGGCGCTCGCGGGCAGGCGGGCAAGCTCGTCGCGCCGCAGGTACCGGTGCACCGGGGACGGGTCGAAGGCAGCGGCGGTGAGTGCCTCCAGCAGCGGTGCGGGCACCTGCGAGGAGGCGCTGGCGTACCAGCGGCGCTGCGGTGGTCCCGATTCGAAGAGCCACCGTTCCTTGGTTTCGTCCATCTCCTCGGCGTGTGACAGGAAGCCGGGGCGCGTCGACCGGGTGACGAGCTGATCGGGGCTCCGGAGGACGATGGGGTCCACCCACCGTCCGGCCACCCGGCGTGGGGCGGGCTGGCCGGCGCCGAGGTAGGCGTCGGGGCCGCGGGTGCAGGCGTTGGCGAGGGCGGTGGTGAAGTCCTGGACGATCTCGGTGGGCACGCGGTCGTCGAAGGTGACCAGCCAGCTGGGGACGGTCGGCTCCGGACCGGCGCTGATCTTCCAGAGCGTGGAGTCCCGGCCCTCGGGCAGGAACATCAGGCGGGGCGTCAGGTCCGGCGCGGTGACGTAGGCGTTGCCCAGGTCGTCGTTGGTGGCGGCCCACCTGGCCTCGATCAAGGGGGTGATGGCCTCGGCGGCGTCGGCCTTCGTCCCTGCGAGGTAGCGTGGTGAGACGCGGTACTCCCGGGGCTTTTCGGGGGTGTACGGCATGGAGTTCCTCCATGGGGGTCAGCGCCGGCGGGCCCCGCCGGTCGTCGGCATCGCGGCGGCCGGGACGGCGGGGCCTGGCGGTGGGCAGGCGTGTGGACGGCGGTCCGGGTCCGGGGGACGGCGGGCGGTACTGGCGGTCAGGCGTTCCACGGGCTCGGGGGAGCTGAAGGCGAGGGCGGCGCACACGAGCGGGTAGAACGGCACGCCACTGGTGAAGTCCGCACGCCAGGCAGGGCGTTGAGGGGTGCCAGCGAGCATGCTCCAGGCCGGCGGGGCCAGGCCGGCGGGGCCAGGCCGGCGACCTCGGCGTCGGCGGGCTGGTGTCCGACGCGGTGTCGGTAGACGGCACTGCCGTCTGGCGCGACCTGGTCGTGGAAGCCCTTCGGTCCTTGGGCGGGCCGCCAGCCGCGGTCGGCGAGGACGGACGCAGGCGTGCCGGGCCGGTGGTTCGGCCCGCCGTGCAGGTAGTCGCGGTGTCCGCTGCGCAGGCCGTCGACGAGGACGGTGGTGAAGGCGGCGGTGATCTCGGCGGGCGTGCCGGAGCCGAACAGCGCACGCCACAGCGGCTCCGAGCCGGCGGAGGTGTAGCCGTGGACGCTCCAGATCCCCGGGCGGTCGGGCGGGCCGGAGCCGGTGATGACGGCGATGCGGCAGGGGCTGGTGAAGCGCACGCCGCCGTCCGGCGTGCGGGCGCGGCTCCAGCCGGGCGCTGCGGCCAGCGGGCCGGTGACGAGCCGCTGGTCACCGGGGCCGGCGAGCCGCAGCGGCTGAACGAGCAGAGGGGCGGCGGAGGACACGGGGCTCCTGAACGAGGCTGGGAGCGGGCCTGCACACCGCCACGGGCGGTGAGGCGGTGCGCGGACCCGGGGCGCTGAGGTCGTGGAGCCGGTCTGCGGCGGGTGTTCACGGTGGTCACCGCCCGCGCGAGGGACGGGAAGCCGAGGTGACGGCGGCGGGAACCTGCGGCTGCGGTACCGAGGCGTGGCTGAACAAGGCGGAGGGAGCAGGGCTTCGGCGCAGCGCGGCAGCGGTGCGCGCGGACTGCGCGGGGGCACCCAGGGTGCGGGCGGCGGCCGGCACGGCAGGGGTCGCGGCGGTGGTGTGCCGGTGGTCCCACTGCTGGAGGGCGGTGTAGACGGGGCCCAGGGCCCGCCCGGCGTCGGTGAGGATGTAGGGGGCGCCGTGCTGGTTGCCGTTACGGGCGACGAGGCCGTCCGCCTGCATGCGGCGCAGCCGGGTTGCGGCGAACTACGCGGGGGGCGTCGAGGCGTTCGGCCAGGTGGGTCAGGCGCAGGCTCCCGTGCTCCGAGAGCAGGCGGATCGTCTCGGTGGTGTCCGCCAGCTGCAGGCGGTGCAGGGCGTCCTCGATCCGGTCATACCGCCCCTGCGGCGTGCGGTCGATGTGGTCGGCCGACCACTGGGCGAGCATGCGGTAGACGGGGCCGAGCATGCGGGCGGCCTGGTCGAGCCGGTAGGGCGCCGTCCGGTCGAACTCGCCGTCGCGGGCAACCAGGCCGGCGGCGGACATCGTGGCCAGGCGCTTGCCGACGTACTGCTGGGACAAGGCCGGGAAGTGCTGGGTGACGTCGGAAACGCGCATCTCCGGGCCGTACTTGGCGATCGTGTGGACGACGTGGGTGGTCCACTTCGGGGCGAGCCGGCGCAGCACGCTCTCGGCGCGCTGCGCGTCGGCGGAGCTCATGGGGGTGGTCGGCTGGGAGGACACAGCGTGGAGTTCCTTGGTCAACGGGTGCGGGCGGAGAAGGAGGGCCGGGCCGCGGCTGCCGGGGGCGCTGCCTGGGCGGGGCTAGCCGTCGCGGGGACGGTGCCGCGGTAGAGGGCGGTGACCTGGCGAAGCCGCTCGGTGCGGGCGGCCGAGTTGGCCGCTACGCCCTCCGGGGCGAGGGAGAGCATGTGGCCCATCCGGGAAGCGGAGGTGCTGGTGTCGGCGGCCACGAGACCGGCGCCGATCAGCCGCTCGACGGTCTCGGCCTCGATTGGGGCACCGAGCCCGGAGCCCCAGATCACATACTTGTCGCCGTCAGCGCCCTCGCGCAGCCACATGTCTTCGTGCGCCAGCCTCAGCAACGCTGCGTGAGCGCGGCCCTGTTCGTCGTCCCAAGCGGCCCTGGCGGGCAGGGGACGCTGGCAGTTGGGCGCCGGGTGGCTACGGGGGTGCGCGTCGGCCAGTTGGCGGTCCTGGACGATGGCCGGTGCCTGCGACTCGATTCCGCCGATACGCTCGCAGGCGTCGAGGACACGGGTGAGGTGTTCGTAGGCGGCGTCCTTGCAGGCGCGGAGCTGGTCGAGTTGGCCGGCGGCGGACAGCATAGTGGTGTCGGCCTGGCACAGAGCCGGACGTTCACCGCGAGCGATCGGTTCCAGCTGGGCCATCACCGTCTGTGCCTGGTCGGTGAGTTCCCGGTGGAGGTCGTCGAGGTCGCAGGCGGCGTTGGCCGCGAGCTGGGCGAGCTGCGCGCGAGGGGCGTCGTGTCGGTACCGAGCGCCGAGCAGGGTGAACGGGTCGTCGATGCCGAGCCGCTCGTAGACGAGGTGGGCGCCGGGGTGTTTCAGGGGGTCGTGCGGGTTCACGGGGTCGCCTCCATCCGGGCGAGGAGGGAGCGGACCAGGGTGGGCAGGCTGTCGGGGCCTTCGCCGCCGAGGCGTACGAAGCTGACCGACTCGTCCAGGAGGCGGTGGGCGTTCTCGGTCAGGGCGCCGATGATCTCCGTACACGCCTCCGTGAACTCCGCGCAGGCGAGCAGGGCCTGGCCCAGCGTCCGCAGGTAGAGGCCGGGTGTGAGGGCGGCCTCGGCGGCGAGGGCGGTGATGGCCTGGCGGTCCTGCGGGGCGTAGGCGGACAGGTCGAGGCCGGCAGCCTCGCCGGGGGCGGTGGCCGTGGCGTCGGCCGACAGGCCGGCCTCGACGATCAGGAGATCGACGGCCTGGGTGAGGTCGGCGAGCGACTCGGTCAGCCAGCCCAGGGCGGAGGCGTAGGAGGCGAGGGTGAACAGGGCGGCGGGGGTGGTCGGCAGCCGCGCGCTCAGCAGGTCCTCCATCCGGCCGGCGAGCGCCGTGATCACCTTCGGCCCGGCGGTGAGCGGCCCGAGGACGGGGTGGAGGTGGGAGCGCGACGGCGGGGTGGTGTGCCGGGCGCTGACGATGCCGGAGACGGCCGCGGCGGCCTCGGCGAGCCACACGGCGAGGTCGGCGTGCGTGGGGGTGAGGGTAGTCATCATCGGGCCTTTCGGATGGCGGCGCCGGTGGCGAAGCCGGGGGATGCGGTGGTGTAGGCGGGGCTGGCGGCGGTTGCCGGCGTGGGGCGGGTGTAGCGGGCGCGGGCGGCTCGAACGCGGGCTTCCTCGGCCGGGCTGAGGCCGGACGGCAGGCTGCTGGTGCGGCCCAGGCGGTTCTGCGCGGAGCGGTAGACCGCGTAGTCGGCGCGGGGGCCGGCGGCGACGAGGTGGACCTCGCGCCGGTGCTGGGAGCCGGTGGGGGCGTCGCGGAACTGCACGACCAGGCGGTGCGAAGCCCAGTCGTTGCCGACGCCGAGGTAGATCTTGTGGAAGCCCTCCAGCCGGCCTTCCAGGCGCGTGGCGACGCGTTCGCCGTGGACGAGGTCCTGCAGGTGCAGCAGGGCCTGGTCGCGGACGGCGTCAGGGAGCTGGCGCAGGTCGGCGATGGCGTCGGGGTGGGCGGAGAAGGCGAACTTGGCGCGGCTCACAGCGACCGCCCCCTGCCGGGCTGCGCGAGGGCGGCAGCTGCGGGGGCGGAGGCCAGGACGGCGGCGGCGCTGGCCGGGGAGGTGGTGCTGCGGGCGAGGGCGGCGCGGGTGCGCAAGGCATCGCGGCGGTACTCGGGCGGTTCGGGCGGCGTCGTGGCCTGTTCCTCCACCCAGTCCTCGGCGGCGGCGTAGTCGGCGAACGCGCCTTCACGGACCGTGTAGGTGCCCTGGCCGGGCTGGGTCTGCTCGACGAAGACCCGCACCGGCAGCTCAGTGGCCTCCTTGTCCACGGCCATGGTCCACGCCTGCGTCGGGTCCTCGTCGGCGGCCTTGACCTCGATGAGGTCGTAGCGGTCGCCGGAGCGGTGGATCTGCTCTTCGACCAGGGTGGTGAGGTCGTTGGCGGGCTTGAACGGGTTGTTCGCCGTGGTCGCCTCGGGCGGGCAGCCGCGGTCGACGAGCCACTTCTGCGCGAACGCCAGGTTGGCGTGCGCGGAGCTGTCCATGGTGAACGTGCCCTGGGCCTGGTGACGTTGGACGTCGAACGTGGCGATGTTCGGCAGGTTCCGCACGACGTCCTACGTCGCTGCGGTGTCGAAGGCGACGAGGAAGGTGCGCTCACCGACGTCGTGCCGGGCCAGGAGCTGGTAGTCGCTGCCCCAGGTGTCCCGCCACTGATCCTCGGTGTGGTCGTCGGCGGGTTCCAGGTCGTCGATGTCGAAGTCCAGGTAGGCGGTCACGCGGCGAGTCCCAGCTGATCGGGGGTGGACAGGAGGCGGTGGGCCGGCCGGGACGGGCTCGTGGTGCACGCCGCGAACGGGCCGTCCGGGGACCGGAGCTGGGCGAGGGCGTGGTCGAGGTGGTCGCGGTGCCACGTCGAAGGACCGCTCTGGCCGGCCTCGGCGGCGGTCAGCTGCTGCCAGGCCAGCCACAGCGCGTGGAGGCGGGCGACGGCTTCGGGATGCTCGTGCCACTTCGCGCACCAGGGGCGGGTGGAGCCGATCTCCCGGCCGTAGACGGGCAGCAGGATGTGGGTGACCCAGAACGAGAGCTCGGCCAGTTCGGCGGCGTACTGCGCGCCGCCCATGGCGAGGATGAACAGCGGCGGGGCGGCCTCAGGCGCGTCATCGCTGCCGGGGCCCGGCTCGGTGAAGCCGGGCCCCGGTTCGTCGGCGGGCTCGGAGCCGAGGCGGTCGAGGATGACGCCGTGCTGGCGGACCTCGGCCATGGTGCGGTTCAGGGCGCTGACGAGGTCGTCGAGGTCCTCGTCGGGGATGCGGATCGGCTCGGGGGTGCCCGGCATCGGGTCGGACTCGGACATGGCACATCCAGTGGGTTCGGACGGTCGGGGAGGGCGGGGCCGGGAGGTCTTCTTCGGGTCATGGCATGACTCCGGTGATGCGGTTGTTGAGGGAGATGGTCTGCGGGATCGGCGGTTTGGTCTGGCCGCCGATTGGTGCTAGGCGCAGGCCAGTTGGGTGCCGCGCTCCTGGATGAGGCGCAGTCCGAGGGCGACGGCGTGGGCGAGGGTGTCGGTGAGCGGGTGGCCGGCGGCGGCGAGTTTGGCCGGGTGGTGAAGGCCGCCGGTGTGCAGCACCGCGTGGGCGCCGCTGGCGTGGGCGGCGTCCGCGTCGTCGACGGCGTCGCCGACCAGCAGCACCCGGTGCGCCTGCTCGGTGAGGCCGAGGGCCCGGAGGTGGGCGGCCAGCGGGGCGGCCTTGGTGCCGCCGGAGGGCCCGGTGCGGCCCTCGATCCGGGTGAAGAAGTGCCCGATGCCGGCCTCTCGGACCTCGCGCACGAGGGTGTCGTGCGGGCACAGTGACAGCAGCGACTGGGTGTGGCCGGCCTGGCGCAGGGCGGCCATCAGCTCGACGGCGCCCTCGCGCACGCGCACCGGTTGAGCTCGCAGGTGGGCGAGGAAGGCGTTGTCGCTGGAGATCCACTCCTGCTCGGTGATGGTGCGTCCGAGCAGGCGGGCGTAGAAGTTCGGGATCGGCACGGTGTGCTTGGCCCGGTAGGTCTCCCGGTCGACCGGGGCGCCGCCGAGGGCGGGCAGGGTCGCGTTCAGAGCGTCGACGTGGTGGTCGAGGTCGTCCTTGATCGTTCCGTTCCAGTCCCAGACCACGTGCATGCGGGTGGCGGGCGTTGCGGCGGTGAGGAGGGTGGTGTTCACGGCGGGTCCTTCGGGATGCGTGGGGGTCAGGCGGAGAGGCGGTCGTTGAAGCGGTGCAGCAGCCACAGCGCGAAGGCGGCCCCGGCGAGCGGGACGGCGGCGACGAGCAGCGGGGCGGTGGTGAGGGAGGCGAGGGCGGTGCCGGCGGCCTGGCCGACGCCGATGCAGGCGATCAGCCAGGCGAACGCCTCGGTCGCTTCACCTTCGGGGGCGAGGCGGTCGACGGTGAGGAAGGCCGCGGTCAGCAGCGGTGCGAGGAAGGTGCCGGGCAGGACGGCGCCCAGGACGGCGACGGCGGGCGCGGGGTCGGGCAGCAGCGGCAGCCATCCGGCGGCGAAGCCGATCGAGGCGGCGACCAGGTGCTTGGCGGGGGCGCCGGGCCAGGCGTGTCGGCCGTAGGCGAGGCCGCCGAGCATGCTGCCGATGGACAGCGCGGCCGGCATCACCCCGGCCAGCCACCCGGCGTGGTGGCGCTCGGCGGCGGACAGCGCCAGCACGTTGACTGCGCCGAGTGCGACACCGGTCCCGATCAGCGCGGCGAACAGCACCCGAAGCCCCGGCACGCGCAGCGGACCCGTCCAGTGCACCGCTTCGGTGAACTCGTTCGGCGTCCAGGCGCGGGAGGGCCGGGCGGTGACGACCAGGCCGGTGCCGAGCAGGCCGAGCGCCGTGGTCGCCACCAGGGCGGTGGTCGCTCCGGCTCCGGCGGCGAAGCCGGTGGCCAGCAGCGGACCCGCGATGAAGACCAGGCCCTGGGTGCTGCTGTCCAGCGAGAGCGCGGTGCGCTGGCGCCCGGCGTCGGGCAGAAGGTGAGGCCACAGGGCCCGAAGACCGGCCTCCAGCGGCGGCGTCGCCAGCCCCGCCGCCAGCACCGTCAGCGCGGCGAGCACCGGGTGGCGCGCCGGACCGGTGCACGGCAGCAGCAGGAACGCCGTACTGGCGGCGATCGTGGCGGGGACGAGGACCTGGGTCTGGCCGTGGCGGTCGACCAGGCGTCCGAGCAGCGGCTGCCCGAGCGCGGAGGCGAGGCCGTACAGGGCGCCGAGGGCGCCGGCCAGGGCGAGCGGGCCGTGCTCGGCGCGCACCAGCAGCAGGATCGCGATCGGTGCCATGCCGGTGGGTAGGCGGCCGATCAGGGTGCCGCCCAGCAGGCGGGCGACGTGCGGCGAACCCAGGACAGCGCGGTATCCGCTGTCCTGGGCTGGGCCGCAGGCGGTGGTGGTGCTCAAGGGAGAAGGTCCTTCGGTCGTACGGCCGGCGGCGAGCGGGCGCGCCGGACTCGGGCATGCGCAGGCATGACAGCCCCCTCGATTCGGTGCGGCTGCGGAGAGAAGAGTCCGCGGATTCCGGGATTTGGTACGGCCGGGAAAAAGAGGTAGAAGCCCCTCACTCGCCGTGGCAGCGCGGGTAGCGGGGGAAAGGTGGCGCCAGCAACTCCATTGCCCTGGTGGCCTGTTGGGGTACGACGCCGTTGCCGAGGGCGGTGAGCTGGGCCGGGCGCCCAAGCCCCGGGGTGGCGGTCACCCAGCCCGGATCAAGGCCCTGCATCCACTCGACGAACTCCGCGCGAAGCCGCCCGCCTTCGTCTGTGGGCGGCGGCGCCAGGCGGGTGAGCGTCTCCCATCGGGCGACGGCGCCGGCGTACGGCCTCCACCGTCCGGGGTCGAGCCGTCCAGCGGCGTGGCCTCCGCCCACAGGGGTAGTGCCGCCGCTTCCGACACGGGCGGGGTCGGCCGCCTGCGGGAGCGCGAGGCCGGGTGCCGGGGTGAGGAAGGCCGGAGCGAGGCCGCTGCCGAGGGCAGGGTCAGGTCCCCGCCGCCGTGCCGCTGGTTCGGCGAGCCCTTGATCCCGTCCGACGCCTTCGGCGTGGGCCGCAGCCGGGCCTACCGGGCAGGCATCATCTCGACCGTCGCCGTGCTCTTCCGCCATGCCGCCGTCGCCGAGTGGGACGACGTCCCGGCCCGCCCTTTGATCACACATGCCGACATGCCCCGCGTCATCGAACGCGTTCCCCGGTTCATCCCCAAGGACCAGCTCGAACCCGTCATGAACCGGGTCCGCCAGCTCGACTGCGCGTTGCAACGGTGCGCGCTGCTGGTCGCCCGGTGGAGCGGAGCCCGCCGCACCGAGATCCGCAAGCTCCACCTCGACTGCCTCGACACATACCCGGACGGCACCCCTCGGCTGCGGCTCGCGGCAGGGAAGGGTCTCAAGGAACGCACCGTCCCGCTGCACGACGAGGCCGCCGACGCGATCCGCGCGCTGGTCGAACTGCGGCAGCTCCAACACGATCGAGGCATCCACGACTCCGACCTCGGACGCCCCGTGCGCTACCTGTTCTTGCGTAACGGCGGCCTGGCAGGTCCCGACTACCTCTTCGCCAACCCACTGCGCGAGATCTGCCAGGCGCTCGGCATCCTGAACAGCGTCGGCAAGCCCGCGATCCACCCCCACCGCTTCCGGCACACCCTGGGCACCCAACTTGCCGAGAGAGGCGCCCGCGTGCAGACCATCATGAAGGTCCTCGGCCACAAGAGCCCCGGCATGTCGATGACCTACACCCACATCTCCGACCCCACGGTCTTGGCCGACTACCAAGCCGTTCTGACGCCCGGCGCGGTCATCGCCGGCCCGCTCGCCGACACCCTGCGCTCCGGACAGCTCGACCAGGACGCGCTGGACTGGCTCAAGACCAACTTCTACAAGACCGAACTCGAACTGGGCCGTTGCCTTCGCCTGCCCCAGGAGGGCCCCTGCGAGTGCGACCTGTATCTCAGCTGCGCGAAGTTCGTCACCACGCCTCAGTACGCGCCACGCCTGCGTGAACGGCTCTGCACCGAGCGGCAGTTGATCACCGACGCATAGGACCGCGGTTGGGAGCGGGAGATCGAGCGCCACCAGCGCATCGCCGGCCGGATCACCAGCCTCCTCGATGACCTCGGCGAACCCCACGATGAGCCTGCCGACTGAACAGTGCGGCTGAGAAATGCACTGGTCGGACGGCTCCGACCAGGACAGGATGTGGTCATGCGTTACGCTCACGAGGACCCCGAGTTGGCCACTTTGGTCCGCCGCTATGTCACGCCCGATCGGCGCTACCTCAGGCTCGGCGGCAACCTTCTGCGCGTGGCCGGCAGCGAACGCGCCAAGGTCACACGGGAGCTCGGCGAGGCCGCTGGCGACATCACGCCCCGTGAACTGACCATCCTGCTCGAAGGCGGGTGGCGTGAGCGCAAGACCGCAGCCTGGCTCATCGCCGTCGCCCGCAGAACCGAGTTCCGTGAATGCCTCGGCGAACTGCTGCTTGACAGCGAGGTCTGCTATGCGGGCATCGCCTACTGCGTCGCCCTTGCAACCTTCGGCACCCCTGCTGACCCGGACCTGTTGGCCGCCTACCTCGATCGCTACCTGCGACGCCCCGACCTCTACTACGACCAGACAGCCGCCATGGGCGCACTCCTGCACCTCGACACCAAGCTCGGCGCCGATCGAGCAGCCCGGTTCCTGGCCCCCGACGGTCTCTGGCACCAGTGGATTGACGGGCCACCCCGCAAGGAGCACCACGGCACACCGGAAAGTAGCCGCGAGATCATCAGCCAGTTCTGTGCCATCGCTGATGAGAGCTCCGAGCACTGCGCGGCAATGAAGCGATGACGCCGTCCTCAAAAGGGTGACACCTGATCGAAGGAACGCACCACCGCACAACTCGAAGTTGTCCAGATAAGCGAGGAAGACCCTGGCCCGATGGTGGGGTGCACCGACATCGGAAGCACGAAGTACAAGCCACTTCGCGTCGTACCTGAGCTCGGCCAGGGTGCCGAGTACGGCGCCAAGTGCCCGCAGATCAGGCACGTCGTTGGCCTACCAGCACCATTCAGGCATGAGGTCTCGGCGCACTGCAGGTCCAGCAGAGGGTGCGGGAAGTCCACCGCACCCGCCCAGCGAGCCTCCCAATTCGAACCCTGGGTGTACCAGTTGGGATGCTCTGAGAGACTTGGGCCGTGACGATTGACTCCCGCTTCCGCTCGCGCAGTTTCGAGGTCTCCTGGCCGCACTGGATCATCAAGGCCGAACTTGAGCGCCTCATCAAAGCGAGCGACGGGCCTCAGCACCACGTTTCGAACTGGTCTGACGAGTGCGAGCTGTTCCTGACCGAGGCATTCACTTCGACCGATCCCGCGGACGAATTCCGTAGCCTCTCGGAGCGCCGGAGTACTTGGGTCGACCCATTTGACGAGTCCTCGCCCACCTCGCGCGAGGACTGGCTACGGGACCTCAGCGGGGCGCTCGACGTGCTGCCAGTTCCGGCGCCACGGCTGCCCTACTGGTCAGAGCGGCGAACTGGTCCAAAGGCCTCGTCCTCGACCGACTTGGCAGCGACTTCGCGACGCTTCGCCTGGACGATCGGCAAAATGATCGACTCTGGTTACTTCGCCTGGGCGTTTGGCGACTCCTGCGTGGACGGCGACTACGACGGAGAGCTCGGACCGGACCCAGCCGAGGAGATGCATCGGGAGCTTGGCCGTGGGGATCTGTGGCCCGTGCCCTACTATTCCGATGGGTACAGCCTCGATGACCTGTGCGACGTCATCGAGTACTTGGCCGATCATGTTCGCCGGCCACTTCGCCGCCGATACCACGACTACGCGGGCTGCGGGTGGCACTTCGAGGCGTTCTCCGCTGAGCGCGGCGCGCAGATCTACCGCTGGCGCGTGAACCAGATCCTGTCTCAGAGCGTGCTCGGCCTAACCCTGGCCGAGAACGGCCGTCTGGAGATGGTCGCGCCCAGCGCTGTGGAAGACCTCGTCACGGCCGTGCGTGCAGCCGAGAACGTGCACGACGCCGACGACATCGAGCTGGAACATGCCCTGGCCCAGTTCCGGGCACGCGGCGCAAGTGAGATGGACCGGCGGCAGGCCGTCATCGCACTGGCTGGGATCTTGGAGCGCCGGCGCGGACTCGTCAAGGAGCAGCTGCTCAGCAAGGACGAGGGGGCGCTGTTCCAGATCGCCAACCAGTTCGGCATCCGTCACCAGGACGCCAAGCAGCAGAAGGAGTACAACTCCGAGCTATACCTGGAGTGGATCTTCTACTGGTACGTCGCGACGATCAACCTGACGAACCGGATTGTTGCTGCGCAGCCGTAGGTGTCGAGTCAAGATCGCACTCAACGCCGGAACCGTCTTGCAGCGCGCGGTGGTGATCCCGTGCAACATCACCGACCAGCCAGGTCTGCCGGTGGTGGCGCAGGAGAGCACGTACTGCTGGAGGCCCGCGAGAGGGGCTAGGACGTCGAAGGCCGCTTCGGGGGCGGGCCAGATGCCGGGCAGCATCGGCGAGTTGGTCGACGAGTGTGTGGAACTGCTCACCTCGCGCTGACCGGGGACGAAGTCCATGACGGCGGTTCCCGTGGCGATAGGGGAAAGGGAAGGGGGCTGGTTCAACGCGAGCGCGCGGCGGTGGGAGCCGGAGGCGGGGCGGCGGCTACAGCCCCAGCGGGTGGCGCGGCCGGTGCGGGAGCACCGGCCGAGCGGGCCCGGGCTGCTTGGGCCCGCGTGTGCTGGGTGTCGATGATCCTCACGGTCGTCCGGACGGCCTGCCCAGCCTCCGCGAACTCGCTGTGGGCGGTCGCGACCGCTTCCTCGATGACCTGGTTCGCGGTCTCCAACGCCTGATCGGCATCGGGCCGGCCGCGCAGCGGCGCGATGTGGGTGATCGTGGCCAACTGGTCGGTGACCGCCCCGAGAGCCGAGGCCGCCTGGCCCATCCGGTCGACGACCTGGCCGTAGGTCCAGGCCGTGCGCAGCACGTGCTCGGGGGCGGGTTCGACGGCAATCCGAGTGTGGATGGCCTGGCCCATCTCCGCGATCAGCAGGCCGAGTTCGGTGATGCTCTGGCTCACCAAGGCGGCGTCCGCGAGCCGGTTCGGCAGCCGGGTCGAGGAGGGCAGGCGCGCCTGCTGCCCTTCCAGGCGAGCGGCCAGGGACCGCAGGGCGAGGGATTCGCTGACGGGGGTGTTCACGTGGGGCTCCGGTGGGAGTGGTGGGGGCTGGTGTGCTCGTGGACCCGCTGTGGGCCGGGGGCGGGCGGAGGTACGTGGCTCGGCGTCGGGCTCGCGCGGGTGCCCGGCAGGGTGGGGCTTCGGGCGAGCGCGGCTTGGACACGGGCGGCCTGGCCATGGTCCGGCCGGGGTTGTGGTGTGGGAGGGGCGGTGGCGGTGTGCCAGCGGGCCCGTACCTCCTCCAGCGGGCCGAGGGCGTGCAGCGCGTGGCCGATCAGCTGCCCGGGGGCAAGGCGCCGTTCGTCGGCGTGGGCGGCGATCTGCAGCGCGGCGCCGGCGGCGGCGCGGGTGAGGGAGGAGCGCAGGAGCTGCTCGCCCAGCCACTCGGCCGAACCCGCCGCCCCGTCGCGCAGCACCGGCGCGAGCTGCTCCTCGGTGAGCGTGCCTTCCGCGAGCAGGCCGCGCCGCTGGACCTCCCACAGTGTGGTGACCGGGTCGATCGGCTCGCCCCGGTGGTGGAGCGCGCCCAGGCAGCGGTAGAGCTGGCCGTGGCCGGGATGGGTGAAGTCCTGGGGGCGAAGCCAGTTGAAGACCTCGCCGATCGCGCCGTTCTGGTGGACGAGCATGGACAGCAGGAACTGCTCGTCGCCTGCCTGCGCCGCCGCAGGAGGTTCGGCGGCCGCGGGGAGAGGAGGTGTCCTCGGGGCGGTGGCCCGGGGGTGGGTTCCCCAGCGCGTCGCGAGGTCGTCCAGGACGCCCGCGAGCACGTCGGCCTGGGCAGCGGTGCCGTTGACCTCGCGCTGCCCGGCGTCCTCCCGGGCGACGGCGAGCAGGCGGTCGGCGTGCTCGGCGACGGTGCGGTGGATCGACCCCTCCAGCACCATCCGCCCATACAACGGCGCGTGGGCGGGGCGCGGGCAGGCGGCGACGAGGGTGTGCAGGTAGGAGGCGGTGAGCCCGCGCACGTGCTGGCCGGCCTCGGTCAGGGTGTCGGTCAGCCATGCCAGTGGCACCGCCTCCTCCGTGCCGAGAGCCGGGTGGCTCTCGGCACGGAGCTTGCGCAGCGCGGCGAACAGCGCCTGGTGGCCGGGCCGGTAGAAGTCGCGCGGCTCCAGCCATTCGAGGCCATCGAGCTGGTGGGGTCGAGCAGGACCGCTCCGAGTACGGCCTGCTCGCCCTGGAGCAGCGGGTCCATCACCGGCTCCGGCGGCGCCGGGCGTCGCGGTCGGCGCGGAGCTGGGCGACCGCGCGGTCGGCGGCGGCCCTCGCGGCGGCGAAGCGGTCCAGCTCACGGGTAAACGTCGGGTCGGTGGCCAGGACCGAGCCGTCGCCGGTGATCAGCCACCACTGGCCGCCCCGGCGCACGACCGGCGCACCGGCGAGCGGCTTCGGACGGCCCTGCCGGGTGGGCGAGTTGTCGGACATGGAGAACTCCTCGGGGAGTTTGGCGGATTCAGCGGCGGCGGCGCGTGGGGGTCGCGGCGGCTGATGGGGTGGCCGGCGTCCCGGCCGGAAGGGCCTGGGGCCGGGCGGGCGAGGAGGAGGCGGCAGCACGGACCCTGACCTTGTCCGGTACGGGGCGGGCGTGGGCGCGTACGGCCTCGGCGGTCGCGGTGAAGCGGCGCCGGGAAGCGTCCAGGCCGGACGGCGGCGCCCACCGGGCGGCGTTGGCGGTGAGCGCCGGGGCGAGGGCGGCGACCTCGCCGGCGAGAGCCGTACCGCAGGCGAGCAGTCGAGACTGCGGCGACCACAGGTCAAGGAACCAGTTCCCGTCGTCCAGCAGGACCGCCTGCACATGTGCGGCACCGGGGGGTGTCCTGGTAGACCCAGGTTCCGCTGCGCGGTTGGCGCCAGCCGGACCCGGCGAACACCGGTTCTGGCACTGCGAGTTGGGGCGCGGAGCCTGCGTTCTTGAAGAGGGAGGTGTTCGAGATGGTCATGCCGCCAGCCCGAAGCCGTCGTGGTCATGGGACTTGGCAAGGGCCCGTTCGGTGATGGCCTTGGTAGCGCGGGCGGAGGCCGGGCCGATCTCCTTGGCGGAGCGCTCCTTGTACCAGGGCTTGAGGTCGAGCATCGCCACCCGCATGCCGGTCGCGAAGAGCAGGATCTTGCCCTTGGGTAGGGCGCGGATCTCGTCGGGCGGCAGGATGCGCTCGGTGCGCATCGACACCGAAGTCGACTTGCCGCTGCCGGAGTCGGACACGGAGACGGTCTGCACGTCGTGCTCGCCGATCTGCCTCGACAGCTTGTCCGCGAAGTCGGCGTCATCGATCCCCGACCCGATCACCTTGACGGTGGCCGCGGACCAGAGGGCGTCCATTCCGGCCGCGCCCCAGCAGCGCTGGCCCTGCCGGTAGCTCTGGAGGATGGTGATCGGGATGACGCCCCGGCTGCCGAGGTGGGAGTAGAGGTCGGGGAGGTCGCTGATCTTGCAGACGTTGGCGGCCTCATCCAACACGCACAGGGCGGGCGGGTCGAGCCGGCCGCCGTTGCGTTCGGCGACGATGACGGCCGCGCGCATCACCGCGTCGGCCGCCGCCGCGATGATTGCCGAGGCGCTGCCGCCGCCGTCCTTGCTGAGCAGGAACAGCGTGTCGCGGGAGGAGGCGAAGGCGAACGGCTTGAACTCCGCCAGATCCGGGGTGGGGGTGACCCAGGCGGCGATCTCCGGGTCCAGCAGGCAGCTGGCGTACTGCCTCGCGGTCTCGTAGATCCCGTCACGGGTCTCGGTGGCACCGGTGACGGTGCCCTGGAGCTGGGCGGAGACCGCGTGGTGGCCGGCATCGGTGAGCAGGTCGACGGGGGTGCGGTCGGAGGGGGAGGCGAGCCAGGCCAGCACGTCGGTGATCGGGCGGCGGTGGCTCGCGGCGGCCAGGAACAGCGACCCGAGGGTGTTGCTCGCCGCGGTCGACCAGAAGTCGGAGCCGCTGGACTCGTCCACGCTCGCGGTGACGAAGTGCCCGGCCAGGCGCTTGGCCCCGGCGAGGTCGCGGGCGTCCGCGAGGATGTCCCACCACATCTCGCGCGGGTGATGCGCGATCTGCTGCGGGTCGAGTGTCCAGACCTTGCCGACCTTCGCGCGGGCGTCGACACAGGCCGTGAAAGCATCGTTCGCGGCCTTGTTCGACGTCAGAAGGACGGGCCCGGGGGCGGAGAGGATCGCGGGGATCGCGATGCCGCTGGTCTTGCCGGAGCGGGGCGCCATGATGGCGACCATCACGTCCTCCCACGAGGCCCGGACCTCGGCCTTGCCCGGGGAGAGCGTGCCGATGGGGATGCCGCGGTGGGCCGGGGCTATGTCCTTCTCGTCCCTCAGGCTTGGACGCAGGCTGCGGGCCTTGGCGGTGATCTCCTTGTCCAGCAGCGGAGCGATGTCCGCCGGCCGGGCCATGCCGCTCTTCGTCCCGGCGCGGCGGCGCAGCCACCAGGCGAGCGCGGTGCCGGTGAGGGCGAGGGTGAGCGCGCCGGGGACGACGCGGGCGCCGACCAGGACGGCGGCCGGGCCGAGGTGGGGCCACAGCCGGTGAGGGTGAAGGAGGGCTTCGGTGACGTGGAACGGCGCCCAAGGTCCGGACCCGAAGAAGTAGTTGGTGAGGTTGCCGGTCAGCCAGGCGAGGGTGCCGAAGGCGAGGGCGGCGCCGACGACGGCGACCAGGAGGTAGAGGAGCGCGTCCGTGACGGAGGTGGTCGACGGCGCGCCGGTGCGCGGGGCGGGCACGAGGGAGTCCAGGAGGGTGCGAGCGGGCGGTGGGCGGGGCGCGCTCGGCTCTCGAACGGATCACGGTGCTCTCCATGGGGGCTTGGGCTGGCGGAACGTTTCAGCGGGTGCGGGCGGCAGGCCGGACCGGCGCCGCCGCTGCGGGCGTACCGGCCTGTGCGGGAGCGGCCTTCGCAACGGCGGAGGGGAACGTGCGGCAGGCAGCGGCATGCCGCTGCTCCTCGGACTGGACGATGCAGTTCTGGCCGACGTACCCGACGACCAGGTGAGGGTCGATTCCGACTCGGTACCCGGCGTCGTCCAGGAACCCGGCCGCCGTGGAGGCCGCAGCGGGCCGGTCAGCGCCGGGAGTGTCCGGCGGAAGGTGGTAGCAGCAACGGCCGTGCGGGTCCGAGGCGGTGAAACCGCACTGGCGCAGGACGTCGTGGATCTGGTCCGGGGCGTCGATGCGGCAGTAGGCCCAGACCACCCCGTCCGAGCGGCGGACGATCTCGACGTCGGTGCCGAACGCGTCGGCGAGGGTGCGCATCGTTGGTTTCCTTCGGTTCGGTCAGCGTGCGTGCCGGGGGCGGCCGGTGGAGGCCGTGGCCGCTGCCGGGGCCCGCGGATTCGCAGGGGAGGCCCGGCGGGCGGTGGCGTGGGGGGAGGTGGCGAGGGCGGCGGCCTGGCGGGGGGGTGTCCGGCGCGTTCACACCGGGCTCAGGCGCGGCGCCCATGACGTCGTGCAGGACTTCGCGGGTGCGCAGGACGGGCATCAGGTCCGGGTGGCGGGAGGGGCTGGACTCGGTGGGGCAGGCGGCGATTCCCTCGGTGGCGGCCTTCAGGTCCTCCCGGACGGTGAGGAGCGCCTGGTGCGCGGTGGCCAGGCGTGTCCACATGTCGTAGGGCAGGTTGTAGCCGGGCGGGTCGAAGTCCACCTGGGCGCGAGCCCAGTCGGCCCCGGCCGCGACCAGCTCGGTCAGCTGCGTCAGCGGGCCGACCAAGGCGCTGGTCGTCTCTTCGAGGATCGCCGCCACGTCCCCGGGGCTGGCGTCCTCTTCCAGCCGTACGACCATGCCCGGCAACGAGTACGGGTCGGCGGCGGGCGGCGGGATGTAACGGACCTGAAGCGGCTGGTCGGCGGCGGATGGCCGGTCGCCGTGGACCAGGCGGATGTTGTGCTGCAGGGCGGCGCCGACCGCTTCTCCGATCGACGAATAGTGCTCGGGCACCGGGGCTCCCAGAGGAATAGTGACGGGCAGGAACGTTTCAGCGAGTGCGGCCGGCGGCCACCGCTGCGGCCGGGCCGGGCGGCAGCCGGGTGGAGGCGGCGGCGGGCACGCCCGGGGTGTTGGAGACGGGCACGGTGGTGCTGCGGGCGAGGGCAGCGCGGGTGCGCAGGTCGTCGGCGGCGCGGACCTCGGGAGTGCCTGCCGCGTGGGACATGGCGCGCTGCACCTCGTCGACGACACCGGCCAGTTCCGCCTGGGCGGTGACCAACTGGTCGGACGCGAAGCCGAACCGGTCGGAGAGTGCGAACTGGTCGGCGTCGAGATCGGTGATCTGCTCGGAGGCGATCTCCAGGGCCTCCTGGAGGCGGACGAGCATCCCGTCGTCCGGGTCGAGCAGCTCGTCGAGCACTTCGGCGAGTTCGGCGAAGTCCGTGGCGCCGCGCAGCGCATCGGTGAGATTCAGGACCTGCTGGCCCGCGGTGTTGAGCGGCTCGGCCTCCAGCCTGGGGTCGAGGCCGACCTTGTAGCGGGCGGCGCGCAGCATCTTGGCGGCATGGGCGGCGATGGAGGCCCGGTCGGCGGGGGCGGTGGTGGTGGGCAGCCGGTGGCGGCGGCCGTGCCAGTCGTCGATCTGCTTGAACCCGGCGTGACGCAGCAGGGTGGCCGACAGGTCGTCGCTGGTGCCGGTGGCGACGACGCTGCCGCTGGGCTCGGCGCTGATGGTGATGACGGGCATCCGGTGGTCCTTGGCGGTGGTGACGGTACGGGTGAGGTGGCCAAGGTCGGCGGCGATGCGGGTGCACTCGGCCTGTACGTGGAAGGGGTCTCGGTAGGTGCCGTGGATGTATCCGTCCTCGCGCACGACGGTAGCGACGACGTGCACCGACCGGTCGCCGTTGCGGATCGCGGCCCACCGGCAGCCGTGAGGGTCGCCAGCGGGGGCAAGCCCGGTCGCGGCGACCAGGCGCCGGGCGACGTCGGCCCACTGGGCATCGCTCAGGTCCGGGTGGCGAGGGTCGGAGCGCACCGAGCACATCCACACCGGGTACTCGGGCGCCCGGGCGCCGATCCGCAGGGCCGGGGCGTCCAGCACGCCTCCGCCGAGGACCTCCTGCGGGTCACCGAACAGCGGCAGCTGCTTATCGGCGCCGCGGTAATCGGCGCCGATCAACCTGGGACGCAGCCGGCCGTGGGGCTCGTCCAGGCCGTAGAGGGCGGGGATCAGCGCGGCCGTGGTGGTGGCGCGCTGCAGGTGGGCGATCACGGCGTCCCCTCTCGAACGGCGGGCGGGCTGACAGGGACAGAATCCGGTGATCCGGCGGTTTGGCCCGGCCGGAAGGCAGTGGTAGAGGGCAGCCCGGCCGGGCGTTCCCGCGCGCGTCAGTGCCGAGAGGTGAGCCCGTGTTCACGGGCGAAGTCCTCGCAGGCCCACCGGGCGAACCGCTGGTCGTTGTGCAGCCGAGCCCAGCGGCCGTCCCGGCGGATGACGGTGGCGACGAGATCGAGCCGGTCGTCGGCGTTGCGCAGGGCCACCCACCGGCACGCGTCGGGGTCGCCGTCCGGCTCGATGCCGGTGGCGTCAAGCACCTTCCACGTCAGCTCGAACCACCGGTCGTCGCTGAGCGCGCCGTTGCTGCGTATCGAGCAGTGCCAGGTCAGACGCCGTGACGGGGCGTGGCCGGTACGGGGCTTGCGCAGCGCCACCGGCTCGTCCAGCAGCGCCGCCAGATCCGGCAGGACGACATCCTCGTCGGCGGGCGGACCGGGCGACCACGACGCCAGCAGGTAGGACTCGAAGCCGGGATCGTCGTCGTACAGCGCGGCGAGCAGGTCGGAGGTGCTCTCGGTGCGCCGGACGGTGCAGTACAGAGAGGAGGCGGACATGGAAGGGCCTCGTGAATCGCTGTTCAGGGGAGAGAAGTTGGTGGCGGTGCCCTGCACCCGGGGCAGGGCTTCGGCGGGTCAGACGAAGGGGTTCTCAGTCGGCCGGTCGGTGTCCACGGCCGCCTCCAGCAGCTCGGGCAGGTCGCCAGGTTCGCTGGCGCGCTGGTCGATCCACCAGCCGGCGCGGGTGATCGTGCGCGCCTGGTCCTCGATCCGCTCCCACTCGGGTTCCGGCATGCCGGAGTCGAGGACCAGGGCGGTGTAGGCGGCGGCGAGGACCTGGTGGCGGCAGCGCACGCCCCAGGAGATCCCCTTCTCGGTGCCCTCCAGCGGCGGCATCCGGAACTGCTCGGACCAGGCGTCCGATTCGGCCTGTTCGGCGGCGCGCTTGGCCTCCAGCCACGCCGTCTTATCGGCCTCGTCGCCGGCCTTCGCTGCGCGCCAGCAGTCGGTGCACTCCTGCTTGGCCAGCCACTGGGCGAAGCCGGCCCGGCGGTCGGCCGGACGGTCACCGAGGTCGCGCTCGGTCTCGTGCCCGCACGAGTGGGTGATCTGCCAGACCTTCTTTACAGCCATGCGCTCTGCTCCTTGGGGGTGGGGGTCGGGGTCGGGGTCGGGGTGGTCAGCGGGCGCGCGCGAAGGCGATGCGCGGGTCGACCGCCGCCGACGGCGGGCTCACGGCCACGGCGGGCGACACGGCGGCGGGTGCCTTGAGCGCGGCTTCGTCGACGCGGAACTTGTGCGTGGTGAACGCCTGGCGGACCGCTGTGCGGTGGGCGGCGACGTCCTCGGCGAGCTGGGGCTGCATGGCGACCTGGAAGTGACCGCGTCGAAGTCCCATGACGGTGTGGGCCACCACGTCGAGTGACTCCGCCCGGGTGCCCCCTGGGGGGAGGTAGACGTCCAGGTCCCGCTGGTAGCGCCAGCCATCGGTGTTCAGGAAGATGCCCGGGTTGAAGGGCAGGTCGTCATTGACGGCGGCGACGATGCCCAGGCTCGGGTGCTCGGCGATGGCGACGTCCGGTCCAGCGCTCGGCGCGGGGGAGCGCTGCGGCCCAGGGGCCTCCGGTGTGGCGTGCGCCTGCCGCTCCTGCACCTGGTGCTGCCGGTCGGTGCTCTCCGGGGCCAGGGCCATGTCGGTGTCGACGCGGTAGCCGGCGCCGGTGAGGAGCTTGGCGGCCCAGGCGGCGCGCTCGGAGGCTTCGCGGTGCTGGTCGGTGAGTGTGAAGAGCTTCGGGTTGCCGGGCAGGCGCTGGAAGTCGAGGCGCTCCAGCATCCACTGGGCGGCGGCCGACTGGGTGGGCAGGGAGGCGACGATGCCGTGGCTCGGGTGGTGCCCGATAGCGACGTCGGGCAGCTGGGTGGGTTCGGCGGCAGGCACGGTGGGGCTCCGCTTCGCTGGTTCGGACGGTGGACCGGTAGGCGGTGCGGGGTCTGTCTCGGCGGGGCACAGCGGCCTTTCTTCTTGGATCGGGGGTTCAGCGGTGCGGCACGGCAGCGCGCACAGCGGCGGCCGGGGCGGCGAGGACGGCCTCGGCCGGGTGGCCGGTGAGAGTGTGCGCGGAGGTGGGGGAGGTGGTGAGCGCGGCGAGAACCCGGGTGTCGAGGCCACCGGCCGCGACCTGGGCTGCGGGTCGGGGACGGCCGGGGTGGGCGGTGTGCCGGTCGGCGAGGTCGCCGCGCATCGCCCGGATCTCCCCCACGTAGCCGTCCGCCGTGTCCGCGATGTACCGCAGGCGGGCGGCGTAGTGCGGATCGGACGCGCCGCCCAGGCCCTCCCACCAGCCGGCGCTCTCGTTCAGGGCGGCGACGACCTGATCCAGGACGCCGTCGCCGGGCGCGGTCAGCTCGCTGAGCGCGTCGACCACCTGCCGGGTGTGCCCGGCCGTGGAGATGGCCGTGGGTACCTCGGCCAGTAGCCGCATCGGCGGCAGCGACGGCGGGAGGGTGGCGTCGAGCAGGTCGTCCGAACAGGCAAAGGTGTAGCCGTTGGCCAGTAGGTGGTCGACGGCCCGTGCCACGGCGGCGCGACGCTCCTGTGGGTCGAGCATGGCGGCCGGGAGGCGGTGGTAGGTCTCGTGCACCCGCACGACGGGGACGAACCCAGCGCGGTGGAGGATCGACTCCGCACTGATCGGCAGATCCTGGCCCTGCTGCTGGAGCGGAGCGCCGAGTCGGTCCAGATGCGTGTCGACCGAGGCGAGCATCGACTCGACGCTGCGACCGTGTCGCGCGTCCGGACCGGTCGGCTGGCTGTCGTACAACACCTCGCGGGACCGGGTACGGGGATCTTCCCGAAACGCGTACCAGCCGACGACCTCGTCGTCGCCGATGCGAGGGACGACGAACAGACGGCCTTCGTCGGGCAGTTCAGCTTCGACGTACGCGAGGCTTCGGGCAGTGCAGGGGATTGCTCGTTGCGCGAGCGACCTGGTGATGTCGGAGAGCGAGTCCTCTTCGGGTGGACCGTTGAGGCGGTAGACGAAGGCGTTGACACCGGAAGCGGTCTCGGTGAAATGGACCATCAGCTGGTCGGGTTGCATGGCGTGCTCCTGCCTCGATCGCCCCCGGGCGCCGGGGGACGAGGCGTTGATGATGCGGGGATGCGGGAGTTTGGCCCGGCCGGAATCCGGTGGTATGGCGGCTGGTCACCGGGCAGGGCGTCGCGCATCCGGACGCGGTGGTGCCGGCGGGGCTGGGGCCGGGGTGCTCTGTCCCCGGAGGTGGCCGGAGCGGGCGAGTGCGGCCTTGACCTGCTCCTCGCAGTTCGGGGTGGGCAAGCCGATCCTCGGCGTGACGTGCGCGGCGAGCGCGGGAAGCGGGCCGTCCGTGATCGGTGCGGCGCACTCCCACGCTTCCTGGTTGCGCAGATCCTCCGCACGGTCCCGGGTCCGCTCGGCTTCGGGGCTTGTGCCGACGATGGCGCCCATGGCGCCGTGCCAGCCGTCCTGGATCTCCTGGAGGCTGGCGAGTGCAGCCTCGGTGACGTAGAACCGACGCAGGTCGGGGCCGACGACGGGGTCAAGGCGGTCCTCGATGACGGTGGCGGCTCGGATGCCGGCCGCCAGGTGCGGGCCCTGCTCGGTGAGCGTGGTGATGTAGCGCCAGGCGGCGCGGTTGCGGTCAGCCTCGGATTCGAAGGCGCCGATCTCGCCGTGGTGGCCCCAGGGCGAGCCGGGTTCGGGGATGTACGCGGTGCTCAGGCGCTGCAGGGCCTCGGCGGCGAAGGTGAAGGAGTTCGTCCGCGCGCGCCAGGCGGCTTCCCGGTAGCCGGGCGCGAAGCGGTCCCTGACCTCGGCCGCCACCGTGGCGGGTGCCGCGTCGGTCGGGAACACGATGCAGACCGGGGGCTTCACGTCGTCGAGGCGGTAGTCGGGAGCGTCATCGGGCCGGACCGCGCGGACCACGAGCTCGTCGCCGGGGCGCGGCCGTACGGCGAGGAGCCGCTCCCCGCCAGGGCCCGCGAGGGAGAGGGCGGTGTGCGGGGCCGAGACGCTGCCCCAGGGCGCTGGGCCTCCGCCCCAGAGCCGCTCGCTCAGTTCGACGAGGTCCCGGCCCGGATTGAGGGGGCAGGGCTGGACGAACCAGCCGGGCAGGTGCTCGGCCAGTTCGGCGGCCAGCGGCGGCACGGGTACGGGGCGGTGGGGCTGGTCGGGCAGCGCCCGGCCGTCCTCGTCGAAGTACACCCGCACATACGTCTCGTTGCCGGGTTCGGCGGCGGCGCGGGCGTCGCAGGGCCGGAACAGGGCGTAGGTGGATTCCCACTGGGCGCCAGTGTGGCGGGTGGAGGTGAGTACGAGGTGCCAGTCGGCGTGAAGGGCGGGGCGCTGGTCGGGGCTTGCGGCGATCAGCTGCTCGAACTCCGTGAAGTCGGCCGCCGTGAGGTGGGCATGGTCGAGGTAGGACTCAACGTCGTTGGTAGACACTCGGGTTCAGGATTCTCGAAGGGGCAGCTGGTCAGGCGGCCATGCGGAAGTCGGTGTCGTACAGCTGCTTCTCCTTGGAGTGGAGGAGGTGCTGCACGATGAAGCTCAGGCCGGCGACCTTCCACAGGCCCCGGCCGCGGGTGAGTGCGGCGATGGCCTGGGCCTCGACACCGGTCAGGCCCAGCAGGGACATGGCGGTGGGGATCTGGTCCGGTTCCTGGCGGTAGATGATCCTGGTGCTGCAATCGGCCAGGAGGCCCTCAGCCAGGACGCGCCCGCGCGATCCGGCGTCGCCAGCGGAAAGCAGGTCGGAAAGGCGGTGCAGGATCAGAAGATTTGCGAGCCCCAGCCCGCGGCTGAGCTTCCACTGCTGCTGCATCCGCTCCAGCAGACCGACGTGCCGCATGATCCGCCATGCCTCGTCGTAGATCACCCACCTGCGGCCACCGTCCGGGTCGGCGAGGGCGGCCTCCATCCACGCGCTCGCGCAGGTCATCGCGAGGACGAGAGCGGTGTCGTCGCCGCTGCTGCCCAGGCGGGACAGGTCGATGGAGAGCATCGGCGCGTCCGGGTCGAACGTGACGGTGGACGGCGCGTCGAACATCCCGCTCAGGTCGCCGTGGACCAGGCGGCGCAGGGCGTGCGCGAGGTCGTCGGTGGCGTGGCCGAGGCTTCCGGCCTGGCCGCCGAGGGCGGCGTTGAGGCGCTCGGGGCGGCCGAGGGCGTGGGCGATGTCGCCGAGCAGCGGCACCGTGCCGCTCAACTCGGCGTCGGCGACGACCAGGTCCAGGGCGACGTCCAGGCCGGTGTGCTCCATCGGCAACAGGTCGCGCTTGAGCACGGTGGCCGCCAGGCTCGCCAGCAACAGGAGGCGGCGCTTGCGGACCTCGCTGGTCCAGTCTTCCTCGCTCACCCCGGCCGGGCGGGCGGGCGCATCGAGAGGGTTCAACCGGCCGGGCAGGCCGGGGCCCAGCGCGATGGTCTGCCCGCCGAGCGCCTCGGCCAGACCCGACCACTCACCCTTCGGATCGGACGGCACGTAGATCTTGTAGCCGTGGGCGATCGACCGGGTGGCGATCGACTTGGCCAGGGCGGACTTGCCCATGCCGATCACCCCGCACAGCACCGCGTTCGGGTTCGTGAACCCCTCTATTCGGCCGGAGTTGTAGAGGGCGAACGGGTCGAAGCAGAACGAGCCCTCGGCATGCAGGTCGCGGCCGACGAAGACGCCCTCGGCGCCGAGGCCGGCCTCCGCGAGGAACGGGTAGGCCCCCGAGGCGGTGGCGGTGGTCAGGCGGTGTTTGGGCAGTCGGAGCTTGCCGCCGCGGGCGGAGGCGGGACCAGGCCGGCCTGATACCGGGTAGACGGGCTGGAGATCCGCGTCGGTGCCGCTGTTCCGGGGACGCTCGGCGGTGGGCTGAGCGTGGCGGGCCTTGGTGCGGGCCCGGGCGAACTCGGCGCGGGCGGCGCGCTGTTGGGCGCGGGTGCTCTTGCGCGGGACGAACAGGTGGCTGGCGGTAGCGCGGTTCCTGGGCATGATCACGAATCCGGGACTGTCGGGTCAGCGGCGGACGAGGCCGCTGAACGGGGCGTGCAGGTCGGCGGGGGTGGTGCGGCGGCGCACCAACTGCGTGGTCTCCTGGTGGCGGCGGCAGATGCTCAGCTCCGGCGCGCCCTCGGGCAGGCGGGCGTGGCACGCTTCGGGGCCGGGGACCTCGCCGCTGCCGGGCCGGGGCGAGGCGTGGTAGGCGGCGTGGAGGTGGTCGGCGGCCTGCCACAGGCGGGTGCGCGCGGCCTTGAGGTGGTCGCCCTCGGCCGGCAGCAGCGGCGCGGTGCGCTGGGCGTGGGCGTCGAGGAGGCCGTGCAGGGCGACCAGGTGCTCGTGGAGTGAGTCGAGTTCGGCGCGGGAGGCGACCAGCGGGCCGGTGGGGATGTTGAGTGCCCGGTGGAAGTCGATCGCGGCGGTCGCGTAGGGGACGAAGTCCTGCGTGGTGGCGGGGGTGGCCGGCATCGGGGGGGTGCTCTTTCGGAAGGCGGGAGGGCCGGCATCAGGCGGCGAGGGCGAACGGCAGCGCGGAGGCGGTGAACGCCTCGGCCTGCTGCCAGGTGAGCGGGCGCAGGTCGAGCTGCGCGCCCACGGCGGCGGTCTCCACCACGGCGCAGGCGGAGCGCAGCTCGTCCTCGGTGTCGGCGGAGACGGTCAGCAGCCCGGTGAGGGCGACGTCGGCGTGGCCGGCGATCAGCTGCCGCTCGCGGTCCTGGATGTCCTGGTACTCCACCGAGTCGGCCTCGCTGGAGACCTGGCCCTTACGGGCCCGCTCGGCCGAGTCGGCGATCACGCTGGCCTTCTTGCGGCGCACGTCGCGCAGCGCCGAGTCGAGGTCCTGCGGCTCGTAGGCCAGGGAGACGGTGCGCCGCACGCCGGAGGCGAACATGACCTGGTGCAGGAAGCCGGGGTTGACCTGCGTCCGCGGCCAGTTCTCCACCCAGTAGGTGGTGTGGTGGGCGGAGTCCGTCGAGATGTGGTCGGCCTTCTCCACCACGACCACCGGGCCGGCGGCGGCCGGGTCGGCGGACGGACGCCCGTCCGTCGACCAGCGGTCCAGCGCCGCACGGGACTTGGGGTCGTAGGCGGTACGGGCGACGCCGGCGATCTCACCGTCGGACAGCCAGCCGGACGGGGTGAGCCCGGCGGTACGGGCGGACTGCTCGAACGCGGAGGTGAGCTGGGCCAGGACCGCGAAACCACCGGTCAGGCCGCCTCCGGCCTGGGAGATCAGCCGCCGCGCGCCCTTGAAGTCCAGGGCGATGGCGACATACGCCTCGTGCGGGGCAGCGGCCGGACCGGCGCCGCGGATCAGCTCCCCGTACAGCTCGCCGGCCAGCGCCGCGTCGGGGCGGCCGTGCTCCTCCCAGTACCGGCGAAGCGCATCACCGGTGTCCGGGACGGTCCGCTCGATCACCTGGATGCGGGCGACCTGGCCGGTGCGGGCGAGCGCGGCCAGGGAGCGCCCCCACCCGTTGACGTTGGCGTTCTGGGTGCCGGGGTCTAGCAGAGCGTACGCGCGGGAGGAGACCTTGACGATCGCGGTGAGGGTGCCGGCGTGCGGGTCGTGGACAGCGCCGTAGCGGCCATCGGGCGCGGTGACCACGCGCAGGCTGGCCGCGCTGCCGGGCAGGTGGAGCAGGCCCTCGCGCACCGGGCGGGAGGAGGGACGGGTGAGCCAGACCAGCTGGCCGCGCAGGCGGCGCAGGCCGTAGCGGGCGGCGACTGGCGCCCAGTCGGCGAGGGTGCGGCCCCGGTAGCGGATGAACACCAGGGCGGCGACACCGGCCCACAGGGGTATGAGCTGCAGGGCGCCGGTGACGCCCTGGGTGACGAGCGCGGCGAGCAGCAGCAGGCCGGTGGCCGAGGTAGTGATGAGTTGCGGGGCGCTCAGGCCGAGCAGGATGCCGCGCTTGGAGCGGTGGGGGAACTTGACGGACGCAGGGGTGGCGTCGGGCGTCGAGGAGGACATCGGGGTTCCAGAGGGATGAGCGTGCGGGCGGCGGGCGGGGGCGCGGCACTCTTCTGGACGTCATCGCGGATGCTCCTTCGCTGGTGGTCGGGGCCCTGGGGCGGGCGGCAGGCTGCCGCCCGCCCCAGGGCAGGGGGGCCGGTCAGGAACCGGGCGGGGTGGGACTGTTCGGGTAGACGAACCGGGCCGGTGCCGGAGCTGGTGCTCCGCCCGGGGCCGGTCCTGCGCTAGCCGGTGCGGGCGGCGCCGGGACACCGGGGCCCGCCGGGGCCGTCGACACGCCCGGCACGGACGGAGCGGAGGGCTGGGCCGCGACGCCGTCCTGACCGCCGCCGGACGCCGACTGGTCACCACCGCTGCCGGGGGAGGCCCGGGTGATCAGGGCCGGGATGCCGGGCCGGGTGACCAGGGCGCGTCCGCGGTCGCCTCCCGCGCTCGGGTCCTCGCCGAAGCGGAACTTCGTCGGCTGCTGCGCGGGGCCGGCGTCGATCCCCTCCGTGCTGATCCGGCCGGTCGGGTCGATGCCGGAGGCGGCACCGCCACCGCCCATGCCCGGGACCTGGGCCGGGCCCTGCGGCGCCGGGACACCGGTGCTCATCTGCATGGCCAGGGAACCGGCGGTCTTCGCCGCCCCGGCCGCGACCGCCATGCCGGCCATGCCGGTGCGGTGCGTGTCGTCGTGGCCGCTGCCGTCCGTCGCCCAGCGGACGAACTTGTAGACGGCGTACGGGCACAGCAGCACCATGACCATGATCACGACACCGGCCATGGCGTCGGACAGGGCGGCCATGCCGTCCTTGGCGTCCGTCTTGCCGAGCGCGGAGACGCCGACGAGGAACACCACCGTCATCAGTAGCTTGGAGACGATCAGGGTGGCGGTGGCCTCGATCCAGCCGCGCCGCCACCGCTGGGCGACCTCCCAGCCGCCGCCGGCCCCGGCGAAGGCGGCGAGCACCACCAGGATCAGTACGCCGACCTTGCGGGCGACCATCACGCACCAGTAGAGGAACGCCCCGATCGCGCTGCCGACCGCGACCAGGGCGGGGATCGCCCAGCCGAGGGCGAACATGGGGCCGAACTGGGACACCTTGATCATGCGCCTGACCGCGTCGGCCACGCTGGTGTGCGCGGCTTGGAACAGCCCGGCCGACAGGGCGTCGACCACGGTGACCGCGACCGCCGTAAAGCTGATCGCGCCGAAGGCGAACAGGACGCCAGTCATCGTGCCCCAGCCGGCCTTGGCCAGCGCCCGTTCGTCCCGCCGCCAGGCGGCCAGGACCAACTGCGCGCAGAAGGTGCCCACGGTCAGGATCAGCCCGATCGGCAGGATCAGCTGGTAGTTGTCCCTGAACCACGGCGCGGACAGGTCGATGGCCGTGGTCTCGTCGACCGCCTTCGCACACAGGTCGACGGCGCTGGCCGCAAGCTCGCCCATCGACTTGGCGATCCACGCGCCGATGCCGTCCGTGATGCTCTTGCCCGGGTCGCTGACGAAGTTGATGCCGTCGACGACGTTGCAGACCTGGGCGACCATCGGGAGGTTACAGATATCCACGAGGAACTCCCGAGGTCAGGGCGCCACGGCCGGCAGCACACCGGCCAGGGCACACGGGCGGTCAGGACGGCACTGGACGGCGAGGGTGGCCGAACGGTCCTCGGCCCCGCCCTGCGGGGCGCCGTTCCAGGAGATCGACTGCTTCCCGGAGACGGTCACGGCGTAGACGTACGCCTGCGTGATCGCCCCCGGATCGGCCTGCAGGGCCTTGGTGAACCTGTCCGGGAAGTGCGCCTCGTCCGCGGTCGCGGTGGCGAACTGCCCGGAGTCGGCCATCCGCCCCCACAGCACCGGGGAGGGCACCAGGCGGTCGACCGAGTCGGCGTCGAGGTACTGCCCCTCGCTGGTCAGCCACCGGTGGAGGGAGGCCACCAGCTCCGGCTGCGAGGAGGAGCGGGTGTCGTACGACCACAGCGCCACCGCCGCCGCCTTCGCGAACGCGATCGGATCGTGCGTCGAGGGCGGACCCGGCAGCGACTTCGGATGCCCGCCCGGCGACGGCGAAGCCACCGGCGCGGAGGATGCGGCCGAACCCGCAGCCGCAGGAGCCGGATTGGCGGCCTCGCGTCCGTCCCGGGTGACGTAGGCCAGCACGCCGGCAGCGGCGACGAGCACCACCAGGACGAGCGAGCCCAGCAGCGCCCGGCGGCGCACCAGCGCGCCGCCGGAGCCCCCTGGGCGAGGGCCCGAGGCGAAGGAACGTTTCTGCATCACTTGACCTGGCTTCCAAGCGTCGAGAAGAAACTCACGACACCGTTCGCGGCGCCCAGCAGCAGGGCGGCGCCAGCCGAGACGAGCACGCCCTTCTTGCCGTTGGCCTCGGCCTGGTGGCCGCCGGAGTGGTGGCCCCAGGCCCACACCCCGGCGCTGACGGCCAGGGCTCCGACGACCGCGATGATGCCGAAGAGGTTCAGCGAGCCCATCACCTGCTTGAGGACCGAAAGGCCGGGCAGGCCGCCCTCGTTGGGGGTGATGCCGGGGTCGTAGGCGAGCTGTACGACTGCGTCGGCGAGATACAAGGGAAGCTCCAGAGCGGTTCAGGGCGCGCGAAGGCAGCCCAAAGAAAGGGGGAGAAGAGAGGGGGGAGGAGAAGCCGGTCAGGCGACCCGGCGGGCGGCGAGGATCTCCGGCCGCCACGAGGCGAGGGTCGAGATCTTGACCACGTCACCGGTCTTCGGCGCGTGCACGATCAGCCCCGAACCGATGAACATGCCCACGTGCTCCGGCACGGCGGCGGTGCCGCGGGTGAACAGCAGGTCGCCCGGCTTGAGCGAGTCCGCCGAGACGGCGGTCCCCTGCTTGACCTGGTCGTACGTGGTCCGCTCCAGCGAGACACCGGCC
The DNA here is from genome assembly GCF_044742585.1 of Kitasatospora sp. NPDC087861. Classification (NCBI taxonomy): domain Bacteria; kingdom Bacillati; phylum Actinomycetota; class Actinomycetes; order Kitasatosporales; family Streptomycetaceae; genus Kitasatospora; species Kitasatospora sp. NPDC087861. The sequence continues at coordinate 10,761 of NZ_JBIUUS010000032.1, read as the reverse complement.
GAGCGGTAGGCCATCTGCATCAGCGAGGAGCAGTCACACCTGCCCATCGGGTCCGCCCCGTGCGAGGACGCGCACGTGCCACCCCACTGGTACGGCGTGCCCAACTGGCCGAGCGCCCAACGGATCGCGGTCTGCACCGGCTGCGGCGCATCCGCCGGAATCGTGTACCCGTTGGGCAGCGAGCCTGCGGGGATCGTGCCGAAGTCGCTGCCGTCACCGCCTGCCGTGGGCGTCCCGCAGCCACCGCCCGCTGCCGGGCCGGCGCTCGCGCCAGCCGTTGGTGCCGGCGTCGGATTCGGCGAGGTGCTGGAGGCGGGGTCGAGCAGCGGCGCGAGGGCCTTCTGGAGCGCCTCCGCCAAGGGCTGCCACCTGGCGTAAGCGTCCGGGAAGCCGGAACGCTGAACCGCCTGGGCGGCCTGGGTGACGGTCATCGACTCCCAGCCGCTGACCTTCTGCAGCGCCTCGTAGAACTTCGTCGAGGCGTACACCGGTTGCATGATCTGCTCCGGCGTGCCCCAGCCCTGCGAGGGCCGCTGCTGGAACAGGCCCAGCGAGTCCCGGTCACCGCCGTTGACGTTGCGAAGCTCGCTTTCCTGCAAGGCCGTTGCCAGGGCGACGACCTGGCCGCGCACGGGGATGTGCATCGCGACACCGGTGGCCTGGATCGTCCGGGCGTTGGGGATCTGCTCGGACGGCTTGCTCAGCCCGGCCACGGCCGGCGCCGACAGCGGGCTGGAGCCCTTGAGGATCGCCTCGACCTGTGCCGCCACCGCTGTGGAATCCACGCCCTGTGGATTTCCGCCGGACGGACAGGAGTTGGACGTGGAGGTCGAGGCACTGCCCGCGGCGACGATCGCGACGGGCAGGGCCAGCACCAGCGGACCGGCGGCGACGACGCCGATGAGCGCGCCGACCGCCTTCTTCACGACGGCCCCCGGTCACCGGGCAGCGGCCGGACGGGCAGCAGGGGCGGATGAGGGCATGGGTGTGCCAGGGCATGCTGCATCGCAGCGGCTCCTTGCGGGTTCGTAGGAGAACGCGGTGCCGGCCTCTCGTGCGAAGAAGTCGCCGGCACCGCGCCGGTGGTGAAACCGCCCTCGTGCAGGGCGGGCCCGGGTCACGGGAGTTGGTAGCTCCGGGACGTCGGTCTCGGGTCACGCGCGGCAGCCGGCCGCGCTCGTAATCTCAGCCGGAACACGACGACGCTCCTCGGGATCGGGGGGAAGGGGAGATGCTGCCGGCGTGGCTCCGCGGGCACAGGGCAGCACGGATCAACACGTGCCGGGCCAGGCCCGTTTGGCCTGCTGCCCGGTTGGCATGGCGAGACAGTAGACGCGAAAGTCGGCCGCACCAAACGACCCCTGGCCGAGCCCGGCACCCCGTCGCTGCTCATTAGGTACGGCCGCCGACCGCGGCTACCTTCCCCGGCATCCCCGCTCCCGGCGGCTGCCGCCGGGCGCCGCCCGGAGCGGGCCCAACCACGCCCCGAAGGAAGACCCCATGAGCTACAAGCTGCACCGCGGCGACGCACTCACCGTGCTGAAGACCCTCCCGGACGAGTCCGTCAACGCCGTCATCACCGACCCGCCGTACAACTCGGGCGGCCGGACCAGCTCCGAGCGCACCAGTCGCGACGCCCGCGCCAAGTACGTGACCAGCGGCAGCATCCACGACCTCAAGACCTTCCCCGGCGAGAACCGCGACCAGCGCTCCTACCGCTCCTGGCTCACCGAACTGCTCACCGAGGCGTAGCGAGCGAGCACCGAGCACGCGGTCGCGATGGTCTTCTCCGACTGGCGGCAGGAGCCCACCACGAGCGACGCGCTCCAGATGGCCGGCTGGACCTGGCAGGGCACCATCCCCTGGATCAAGCCCGCCAGCCGGCCCCGCAAGGGCGGCTTCAAGCAGTCCGCGGAATTCATCACCTGGGGCGTCAAGGGCACCCTCAACAACAGCCGGGACCTCTACCTGCCCGGCCACTTCACCGCCTCCCAGCCCCGCAAGGACCGCGTCCACATCACCCAGAAGCCCCTGGAGATCATGCAGCAACTCGTCCAGATCTGCCCCGAGAACGGAGTCGTCCTCGACCCGTTCACCGGCAGCGGCTCCACCGGCGTCGCCGCCCTGCGCGAAGGCTGGCGCTTCGTCGGCATCGAACTCAGCCCGCACTACGCCGAGATCGCCGAACAGCGGCTGCGAGCAGAGCTGACCCAGGACGACTTCGTCCTGGCCGGACCGGAGGCGTGAGATGAGAACCAGCAGGCTGACCGGCCGCAGACGCGAAAGGGCGGCTGGAGCACGAAGCTCCAGTCGCCCTTCCTCGTTCCGTCAGGACTCCTCGACCGCCCGCCGGATCAACGGCACCGCCTTCTCCACGTCCGCCGACGAGACGATCCGCACCTCCAGATCACCCGTCCCCAGGTGCCCGATGCCGCGCACGTCGCGTGTGAAGCCCTCCTCCAGCTCCACCGTGTCCGGGTCCAGCCGCAGGTACAGCAGGATCACCTGGTGCCCCGGACGGAACAGGACGCTCGCCACGTTCTGCAGACGGCGGTACGCGATGTAGTGCTTGAGGGTGACGACCTCTACCTCGCCCGACGCGGTGAGCACCTCGTTCAGCTCCCCATACAGGTCCCGGAGGCACTCCGGGATGTCGTCGAGAACTGGCAGCTCGTCGGCCTCGGCAGCAGCCGCCAGAGCTGTGACCGCGCCCGATCTGCGGGGCACCGCCGGGCCCGCGGCTCCGGAGACTGGCTCCACGAGCTGGAGGCTCAGCAGCCCGCCGTCGAAGATCCGGTAACGCACCAACTCGATCCGCCAGGACCGGCCAAGGTCTCCCACCGCGACCCGGTCGTGATGTGAATACCCCGCCGCGATGCACAGCGCACGCGGCGCGCGCCAGTCGATGGACTCGGCCGCCTCCGCGCCCAGCTTCTCTCTGACTGCGACTGCCTGCCGTAGGTGTCACCTTCGAGGGCTGCTGACCTGGGCTGGTGCCAGTTCTTGGCGGCACAGCGGTGGCTGGGCTGCCAGGTGTTGTTGTCACTTACGTACAACGCCGCATCTAGCAGAGCCGGGGTGCGGAATGCCGGGTTTCTAGGAAACCCGCTCCCTGGCCCGGGACTTCCCCGTCGTTTCCGCCTGGCGTTGTCAGCTCACAACGAAAGGCGAAGAGGCGTGGCCTCGACGTTGCCTGGTGGATACCCAGCGAAGGCGGCTTCGGGTACTGGCTTGTGGTCCGATACCTGTGACCTGGACGACCTTGCCCATGGTCACGCGGGGTTCGACGCCCGCAGGAAGACATTGAACCTTACGGCCGGCTGGAGCGACCGGTGGACCGCGACGTGGTGCTCCGGCCGGACGTCGGTCACCTGCACGGTACGGAATCTCGGCGAGGTCGAGGTGGTCCAGATCCGGCCGGTACGCCGCTTCACGTGGCGGACCGGCCAGTGGCACAGGCCGGGCCTGGAGTACCTCATCAGCACCAATCGGCATCACGGCTTCGAGAGCTATGAGGAGGAACTGCTGCTCTTGATATCCGACTTCGCGGGCGATCTGGCAGAGGCGCTGGCCCAGCCCTTTCGCCTGCGGTTCCTCACCGCGGACGGGACGGTCGAGCACACCCCGGACTTCCTGCTGCTGACCGGCTCGGGACCGTGGTTGGTGGATGTCCGGCCGGCCGGACGCATCCGGCCGGAGGACGAGGTGAAGTTCGCGGCGTCGGCCGAGGCTGCGCTGGCGGTGGGCTGGAACTACAGCGTGGTGACCGGCTGGTGTCGGCACGCGGTGAGGATTGTCGACGCTCTGTCGGCGGGCCGGCGGGAGCTGACCGATCAACTCGGCCTCCAGGAACAGCTGCTCCGGGTCGCCGCGTCGGGGCCGATCGCGTTCGGCGAGCTGGTCGAGCAGTGCAGCTACCCGGCGATCGCCCGGGCGCACGCACTCCACTTGCTGTGGCACCGCCGTCTGGGTGTCGACATGTCGCAGCCGCTGTCGGACGAGAGCCCGGTCCGCCTGGCGGCGGACAACAGCACGCGCGGAGGAGAAGGGTGACGGCACCCGCCGCGGGTTCCTGGGATCTGGCGCCCGGCAACGAGCTGATCATCGACGGCTCCGAGTGGACGGTGGAGACGTTCGAGCCCCAGGTGGGCAAGGTCGTTCTGGTCCCGGTCGACGGGCCTACCTGGCACACCTCGGTGCGGGAGCTGATGCATCACCCCGGTCGCCGCCAGTCGACCCGTACACGCAGGGACCTGCCGGCTGCGAGCCGGGGCCGCCAGCCGAAGGCGATGACTGATCTGACACCGGAGCAGCAGCTGACTCTGCTGCGGCTGGCCCACCTCCACGAGGTGGAGACCGGCTACCTCAGTGGTGACCCGCTGCTGGCCGGACCGGCCGAACCGCGTCCGCAGTACGATCCGGAGACACTTCTCCGCACCGACGGCCGGGCCCGTCCGCGGGAGACGATCCAGCCGCTGGCCCAGGCCGCCGTCGCCCGCCACCCCGGCCCGTACACCACGCTGCGGCGCCAGAACCTCTCACCGGCTCTCGCCCGCGCTCTCGTCCGCCAGGTCCACGGCTTCCACGCCGCCGGCCGCACCGAGAAGGCGAACGTACGCGTCGCCTCCCGGGACTGCCGTTTCGGCATCGAGCACGTCCCGCCCTTCCTGCCCCGGCACTGGTACGACGAGCACTTCGCCGGCTTCGCCGACCGCTTGGACAGCCCGACCAGCTACACCGTGCGGCACCTGCGCAGGGCCGCCAGCCTCAAGCTCGCCGAGATGGCCGTGAGCACGATGGGCAAGCTCCGCCCCCAGATGGCGGGCGGCGGGCTGTGGGAAGACTTCGAGATGCGGGTCGAGAACATCGCCCGCAGGCTGGACGACGACCAGGCCCGCACCGACTACCAGCGGCGCCGCCTCGCGCTCACCGACTGGCAGGTGCCCGCCGGCCACTGGGCCGCACTCTTCGACGACCTGAGCCCGCGGTTCTCACGGATGGCCGGCCAGGACGGTCAGCTCGCGGCGACGGTGCTGGTCTGGACCGAGATCACCCAGGCCGAGTACGCGCACAGCCCCGTCCTGACCGGGATGCGACGCGCGGGAGCCGACACCACCAGGCTCATCGACAACATCACCCAGGCGTACACCCCGGTCAACCGGACAGCCACCGTGCGTGCCCTCCTGCGCGGCCGGCTGGAGACCTGCGCCGCCAGCATCGCCGCCCGCATCGACCAGGGACGGCCCCCGCACTGACCCACGGTGGCGACGAACGAGGCGCCCGCGCGAGTTTCTCGCGTATGGGCTTGGTGAGCCTGCAGTCGTTGGCAATGCGTTCGCGGACGTCGATGTGCTGGAGAGCACCGAGGTACTGGCAGGCGGTGAGCAAGCCCTCATGGCACGCCCCACCAGACTGGAAGACTTGTCACCCGATCGGGTGAATCCGAATCGCCGGTGAGAGTGCTGTTCGGCCCGGCGAAGCCACGTCCAGCATGGGACGGCGCTCGGTGTTCCTCCCCGGAGCCCAGCCGGTGCCGTGTGAGCGGGAGCCGCTGCGGATCGGGTGCCGGTTCGGTCTCGCGAGCGGCATGGCCATGAAGTACGTCCTGACCGGCCCGTCCTCGGTTACGAGCGGGTCGGCCTTGCCGGAGTCGGCACGCAGTCACGACGGCAGCGGTCAACGAACGTTTTGACGACGGAAGGTAGTCGGGCGTGCGCCGATCGGAATGCTCAGCAGGGCCTCAAATCGGCGGAGAAGGGCTTGCCGCGGTGGACTGAATCGGCGACTCTGTGCATCGGCGAAATCCACAGAACGTGATCAGGCTTGCTGATTTGACGCTGTGTCATGGGGGGATGAGGCGTGGCCGAGGACTCCGATTTCATCATCGAGCCGCCGAAGGCGGGCCCGGCCGACGAGGGTCCGGTGGGTGCCGTGCCTCGTCCCTCGGTGCCGGCGGACGAACGGGGCCCGCTGCCGGCGGACTTGGCGGCGCCGCAGGCCTTCCCCGGGGGGCCGGGGCCGGGCGGGCCGATTCCTGCGGGCCGGGCGAAGCGGAGACTGCTGGTGGCGGTCGCCGCCGTGCTATGCGTCGGGCTGGCCGTCGCCGGGGGGTGGTGGTGGCTGCGGGCGTCGAACAGCGGGGACCTGCACGTGGCAGCCGGGACGGTACAGGCGGACCTGCTCGTCCCGGATGAGGTCAGCAGGCTGGCCGGGACGACATTGGTGGCCGGTCCGAGGGGCAGCGAGCCTCCCGAGGCGGTCGCGGTCGAGCCGTCGGGCTGCGCGGTGGCGGCGGGACCGGCCACCAGGTCGGTCTACGGGAATGAGTGGACGGCGTTCCTGTCGGCGACCTACCAGGACCCGGCGGGGACGGGTGACCACACGGTGACCCAGGTCGTCGGCGTCTACCCCGACGAGGACAAGGCCTCCGCCGCGTTCCGCAGGCTGGACGAGGGCCTCAGGGGATGCCCGTCCGCCGTGCGGACCGACCCGGACGGCAGTACGTCGGGGTGGACCTACAAGACCGACACCGTCACCCCGGACACCGTCGGCTGGACGGCGACGCAGGACTCCGGAGACGGCTGGGGCTGCCACCGCCAGGCCCGACTCAAAGGCCGGATGCTCCTGCAGGTGGCGCTCTGCTCGGCGGGCGACGGTCGGCCAGCCGTCGCGCGGATCGCGGACCGGATCGCTGAGAAGGTGACCACATGACCCCCCGGCTGCCGGTACGGCGAGGGGCGGCAGCTCGCGTTCCGGGCGTCGCGTGGCGCGGTGCGTGCCTGATGCTCCTGGCGGCGCTGGTGCCGGTGCCGACGGCCGGTGAGAGCGCGGCGGCCCCGGCGGCCGATCCGCCGGTCGCCGCACTGAACGCCCCGGCTGCCATTGCGCCTGTGTCCGAGCCGCTGCGGCCGAACGCGGGCTACCCCGCCGCCCTCAACGCCCGGATCGCCGCCTTCGACCAGCAGATCGGGACCCTGCCCCAGCGCGCAAGTGAACTGGCGTCGGAGACCCGCAAGCTCACCGAGAGCATCGCGGCCCTGAAGGCGAACTCCGAGGCCGCCGCCAAGGACTCCTCCATCGCCCTGGGCAAAGCCTCCGCTCTCAACTCCAAGACCGCCGCCCTCAACGCCCGGATCGCCGCGCACAACGCCGCACCGCACGTCTTCCAGTTGCCCGCCCAAGCCGCGGCCGGGGCCGCGTACGACGCGGAGAAGGCCCAACTCGACGCCGAAGCGGCCCAGCTCCAGGCGGAACGGGCCGCGATCGAACCGGAACTCTCGAAGGCCAGCGCCAGACAGTCCCAACTCGCCGACGAGGCCGTGAAGCTCGGCGCCCAGGCGCGTGCCCTCGGCACGAAGGCCACCGCGATCCAGAACGAATCACAGCAGCTGGTCTCCCAGCGCCGGCAGATCCTGCAGGACGCGGCCACCGCGAACCAGGGCCTCATCGGCACCCCGCCCGCCCCGACACCGATGGCCCGGGGAGCCGACGCCCCCCGCCCGCCCGCCGCCCGCGGCACCGGCGCACCATCCGCAGGCAGTGACGCCCGCACCCCGGCCGGCAAGAACGCGGCTATCGACGCCCACGCGAAGACGAACGGCATCAAGGTCGACAAGCGGCCCGGCACCGCCTACCTGGCGCCCGACGCCGTCAACCGCCTCGACGCCTCCGACCTCGCCCGGCTCACCCCCGTGGCCACGTACGACGCCCTGGTACCGAAGCCCAACGGCCACTACAAGGCCCTCCAGGTCCAGGACACTGACAGCGAGACAGAGCCCGGGCAGGAGGCCTTCAACACCGCACTCGCGAAGGGTGGCCAGGCCACCACCGCCAACGGCGGCAAGAAGATCATCGACGAAGTCGAGACCCTCTATACCTGCGAACCCAACAGCTTCACCGCGGGGACACCGGTCCTGCTTGCCGACGGCCGCACCCTGCCCATCGAACAGATCAACCCCGGCACCCAGGTCCGCGCGACCGACACCACCACCTGGAACACCGCACCCCACGCAGTGACCGCAGCGATCCAGCACACCGGACCGCACACGATGGTCGACATCACCACCGGCAACGACGCAACGCTGCACGCGACCGACCGGCACCCCTTCTGGAACGCCGGCACCGGACGGTTCACCGACGCGATCGACCTCAAACCCGGCGACGACCTGCGCAATCTCGACGGCACGACTGCCCGGATCACTTCGACCCGCACCTACCCGCAGGATCTCACGGCCTACAACCTCACCATCGACGGCGTACATACGTACTATGTGCTGGCTGGGTCGACTCCGGTTCTGGTACACAACGCTAACTGCTCCAGCAATGCGAAGATTATCGGCGATAATATGACGGCTGCTGGAATCACCCGCCCAGCAGACACGGCGGCGCATCATATCGTTGCGAGCACCTCGCCGAAGGCGGCGCTGGCACGAGCGCAACTGGCCAAGTTCGGTATCGACATCAATGATGCCGAAAATGGAGTGTTCCTCCCTCGCGGCTCAGCCTCCGCCAATCCGACTGGGGCATCGGTCCACTCCAGGATTCACACAAATGACTACTTCAATTACGTGAACGACATGATGGCTGGTGCCAGAAACGCTAATGAAGCACGAGATGTCCTGAGTCATATTCGAGGACAGCTTGATGGCGGGTACTGGCCGTAGTGTCGTGAGGTTGTGACCCTCGTCGCGCTGCAGAGATCCACGCTATTATGCATCGCGGGGAGGGTTGCTTCTTTTGGTGGGAGAGGTACGTAGACGGTGACTCAAGCACTGCCAATCGAGTCCGCAGAGGCTGCGGCCAGGAGACTGCTCGATGCGCGAACCGGTTCGGGCGGCCCTTCTCCGGAGGAGCTGTTCGATGTGCTGAAGCGTTTCGAGCGTATCGAATTCGCCGTGCCAGATCTTCCTGACGCGGATGGATTTATCTTTCAATACGGCTGCGCTAGCTGGTTCGCTGAGCCGGCCTTCACGATCGGTTTTTCTCGGCAGTTCGAGGTCATGGATCAGGATGGCGAGCACGAGTGCTACTCGCAGTTGGCTATGGAGTATCGATACGAGATGGACGCTGACCTGCAGTCACTAGCGGAAGAGAGTTGGTGGTTCCGGGATTCGGCAGAATCATTCGATGCCTGGTTGCAGGTTGCAATCGATGACCCCGTTTGGAGAATCCTACGCGGGAGGCGGCCGCGAGAGTTTGATATCTCGCAGTCCATGGTCTAGGAGTATCTCGCGCTTCTTGGCCATCGTTCGGGATGTTTGCATGTAGGTCCGCTCGAACTAGCCTCGATCCTTCATGGCGGTCCGTCGGTTCATATGGCGGGCCGTTTCGGCTTCGTGGTCTGGTGGCGGGCATGCCTGCGGCCCGGCTGCCGCGTCGGGTGGGCGCCGGATTCCACTGCTCCGGCCGGAGGATGGTTCGACGGGGCAGGGTGTCGTTGCTGGTCAGCCGGGCTTCGGCAGGGCTTGCAGTCGCTCGAACGCGGTGGTGATCGTCTCGGTCCAGGGCTAGTGGCGGGCCAGACCGAGCCAACGGCGGCGGCCGGTGGTCACCAGGTGGGCGGCGGAGAACGGGCGAAGCCGCAGGCGCTTGGGCTCCCAGCGGCGCGCGGGCCCGTCGGCGGTGCCGCAGCTCCAGGTGCGTGATCGGGGCGTGGGTGGTGTTGGTGGCCAAGCAGGTCAGCCGCATCCCGTCGGCGTCGGTGAAGCGCAACTGGGCTCCGGGGGGCGGGCGTTCTTTGCGCACGATCAGCCGCATCCCCTTCGGCCAGCCCTTCAGGACGTCGCCGGTGAGCTCGGCCACCCAGGCGCCGTCGCGGATGACGCCGTCCGGTTCGACGGCCGGAGTCCAGGCAGAGGCGGGTGCCAGCAGTACCGCCTGATGGATCGCCTCCGTGATGGTCATCCCGACCGAATAGGACAGCCACCGGCCGTGCGCTGTCAGCCAGTTGAGGAACTCGTGGGTGCCGGCGCCGGAGTCGGCGGCGGTGTTGCTGCCCGCGTTCCCCGGCCGCAGCAAGCCGGCGACCGGCTCGCCGGAGCCCTCACCGCCGTGGTCCACGAACGCGAATGTCCTGTCGCGTTGAGCTTGTCTGTGGATCTTGCGCCGAGCTGCGGTGTTGCCAGGTCGAGTGAGAACACTCGGCTCGGGATTCTCAGTGCATCTGGCTTCTGCGGAATCCGGGGGCTGCGAGCCGCAGTCTTGGCAGGGCAGTCGGGGGGAATCTGGACTGGGCCTGGGGCGACGTAGGCTCACGGGCTGTGAGCCAACAGGGTGAGGTCGGGAAGACGCGCTATCTGGTCCTTCATGACTATGGGATGGGGGGTCTGTGGTGGTGGGTGTGGGCGGGCTCGGCGGAGGAGATCGTCAGTGCCTGCGCCGAGGTTGAGGTGATCGCGGACCCGGACGTGGTGAGACGTGCCGAGACGTGGGGTTTGGAGGAGGTCCGTCTTGACGATCCGGACCCGAATCCGCTGTCCAGCCTCCGCGCTCAGCGGGATGCCCAGCGTGGCCAGCCGGGATTCGGTGTCCTGGCGGGACGGGACCGTGTGTGCCTGCGCTGGCCGGAGGGCGAGGAAGGAGAGGTCTTCTTGATGGAACTCGGGCCGGACGGACGGCGGTTGCGGCAGGTTGAGATCGGCCTGGACGGTGGTTCGGTCAAGACGGGCATTGAGGAGTTTTCATCCTGAGAACCGCAGTTCACGGGGGCTGGCGTGAGTTCGAGGCGGGGTGCTCGGGCTGGTCGGGGGCGTGATCGCGGTC
>NZ_JBIUUS010000031.1:0-85272 GCF_044742585.1 Kitasatospora sp. NPDC087861 | reverse complement strand
ACCTCCGCCGCGAACGGAGCGATCTTCGCCTCGGCCAGCGAACGCACCGCCTCACGGAGCATCTCGTGCTCCTCGGAGATACGGAAGAGATCGAAGTCAGCCGCCCCTGCGCTGCCCGCCATGATGCCCGCCTCGTCCAGTGATCGACGTCAGTCCGGTGTTAACTACCGTTCAGTAGGGATCCTAGGGCTCCGACCTGTGACTGCCTAGCATCCCCCGCGTGCGGGCGATCTCGGCCGATCACGGCGGGGCGGATAGCATCAGGAGCACCCGTACAGGTCGAGTCCGCACAAAAGGGGAACCCGTGACCCTCCGCATCTCCGTGATCGGCACCGGCTACCTCGGCGCCACGCATGCGGCCGCGATGGCCGAGTTCGGCTTCGAGGTGCTGGGTCTGGACATCGACCCCGACAAGATCGCCACGCTGACCGCCGGGCGCGTCCCGATGTACGAGCCGGGGCTGTCCGAGCTGCTGCTCAAGCACGTCGCCGGGCACGAGGGCTCGACCGGCCGGCTGCGCTTCACCACCTCCGTCCAGGAGGCCGCGGAGTTCGGCGACGTGCACTTCGTCTGCGTCAACACGCCGCAGCGCAAGGGCGAGTTCGCCGCCGACATGTCGTACGTCGACACCGCGATCGACGGCCTCGCGCCGTACCTGACCCGCCCGGCCCTGGTGGTCGGCAAGTCCACCGTGCCGGTCGGCTCGGCGAGCCGGCTGGCCGAGCGGCTGGCCGCGCTGGCGCCGGTCGGCGCGGGCGCCGAACTCGCCTGGAACCCGGAGTTCCTGCGCGAGGGGTTCGCCGTCCAGGACACCCTGCGCCCGGACCGGATCGTGGTCGGCGCCCACAGCGAGCGCGCCGAGCGGCTGCTGCGCGAGGTGTACGCGGAGCCGATCTCCGCCGGGGTGCCGTTCATGGTCACCGACTTCGCGACCGCCGAGCTGGTGAAGGCCGCCGCCAACTCCTTCCTGGCCACCAAGATCTCCTTCATCAACGCGATGGCCGAGGTCTGCGAGGCGGCCGGTGCCGACGTCACCCAGCTCAGCACCGCACTCGCCTACGACGAGCGGATCGGCGGCAAGTTCCTCAACTCGGGCCTGGGCTTCGGCGGCGGCTGCCTGCCCAAGGACATCCGGGCGTTCATGGCCCGGGCGGGCGAACTCGGCGCCGACCAGGCGCTGACCTTCCTGCGCGAGGTCGACTCGATCAACATGCGCCGCCGCTCCCGGATGGTCGAGCTGGCCCGCGAGCAGTGCGGCGGCGGCTTCCTGGGCCGCCGGGTCGCCGTCCTCGGCGCCGCGTTCAAGCCCAACTCGGACGACATCCGCGACTCCCCCGCCCTCAACGTCGCCGCCCAGATCCAGCTCCAGGGCGCCCAGGTCACCGTCTACGACCCGAAGGCCGTCGACAACGCCCGCAAGATGTTCCCCTCCCTCACCTACGCCGGCTCCGCCCTGGAAGCCGCCGAGGGCGCCCACGTCGTCCTGCACCTCACCGAGTGGGCCGAGTTCCGCCGGCTGGACCCGGCCGAACTCGGCGCCGTGGTCGCCGAACGCCGCCTCCTCGACGGCCGCAACGTCCTCGACGCCGAAGCCTGGCGCTCCGCCGGCTGGACCTACCGCGCCCTCGGCCGCCCCAGCTGACACCCCGGGGGGGAATCCCCCACCGGGGTGCGTCGTTGGCACCGGCATGACGAGCTACGGCGACGACGCGACGGTCCGCGAGATCCTCACCGGCACCGGCGACACCTGGGCGGTGGTCGGCCTCTCTACCAACACCACCAGGGCCGCCTACGGCGTAGCCCGGGTCCTGCAGCGCTACGGCAAGCGGATCGTGCCCGTGCACCCGAAGGCCGAGACGGTCCTCGGCGAGCCCGGCTACGCCTCGCTCGCCGAAATCCCGTTCCGGGTCGACGTCGTGGACGTGTTCGTGAACAGCGCGCTGGCCGGCGAGATGGCCGACCAGGCGGTGGCGGCCGGGGCGCGGGCCGTCTGGTTCCAGCTCGGTGTCGTCGACGAGGCCGCGTACGAGCGGACCCGGGCCGCCGGGATCCCGATGGTCATGGACAAGTGCCCGGCCATCGAGATCCCGCTGCTCGGCTAGGAGCGGTCGCCGTCCAGCTGCGCGATGGTGGCGATGGACGGGCGGCGGCTCGTCCGCAGCCCGGCGGCGACCGACTCGGCGTCGCGCAGGACGCGGACGGCGTTGTGCCAGGTGAGCTTGGCGAGGTCGGCCTCGGACCAGTGGCGGCGCAGGAGTTCGGCGATCAGGTTGGGGTAGCCGGCCACCGAGTCCAGGCCGTCGGGCAGGAAGGCGGTGCCGTCGAAGTCGCCGCCGATGCCGATGTGGTCGATGCCGGCGACCTCGCGCATGTGGTCGAGGTGGTCGGCGACGGTGGCCGGGGTGGCGGTCGGGCGCGGGTTGGCGGCCGCGAAGGCGCGCTGGCGCTCCATCGCGGGCGGGGTGGTGTCGAGCGGGTGGAGGCCGTGGGCGCGCATGTTCTCGTCGGCGGCCAGGGTCCACTCGACGGCGGCGGGCAGGATGAACTTGGGCACGAAGGTGGCCATCGCCACACCGCCGTTGGCGGGCAGCTGGGCGAGCACGTCGTCCGGGATGTTGCGCGGGTGGTCGCAGACGGCGCGGGCGGAGGAGTGCGAGAAGACGACTGGCGCCTCGGTGACCCGCAGGGCGTCGCGCATGGTGTCGGCGGAGACGTGTGAGAGGTCGACGAGCATGCCGAGCCGGTTCATCTCCCGGACGACCTCCTCGCCGAAGCGGGTCAGCCCGCCGGCCACCGGCTTGTCGGTGGCGGAGTCGGCCCACGGGGTGTTGTCGTTGTGGGTCAGCGTCAGGTAGCGCACGCCGAGTTCGTGGAGGGCACGCAGGGTGGCGAGCGAGCAGTCGATGGAGTGACCGCCCTCGGCGCCCATCAGGGAGGCGATCCGGCCCTCGGCGCGGGCGGCCTCCATGTCGTCGGCGGTGCGGGCGAGCCGGAGCCGGTCGGGGTAGCGCTCGACCAGGGCGTGGACGAAGTCGATCTGCTCCAGGGTGGCACTGACCGCGTGGTCCCCGGCCAGCCGGGAGGGCACGTAGACGGACCAGAACTGCGCACCGACCCCGCCCTCCGCGAGGCGGTCGAGGTCGGTGTGCAGGCGGTCGCTCTGGTCGGCGGCGAGGTCGAGCGCGCCGAGGTCGTACCCGGCCTGCTCGCGCATCGCCCACGGGAGGTCGTTGTGGCCGTCCACCACGGGGGCGGTGCGCAGCAGGGCCCGGGCTCGTTCCAGCGGGGTGAGGGAGTCCAGCTCAGAAGTCATGCAAGCTGTTCTACCCGAACCGCCGGAGCGGGCGAAGGGCGAACGAACTACTTGCCGAAGCCGAAGGAGGTCGAGCCGGCCACCTTGGCCCGGAGCTTCTTGCCCTTCTCGGTGGCCTGGTTGTTCAGCTCGGTCTGGAACTCTGCCATCCGCTCGGTCAGTTCGGGGTCGAACGCGGCGAGCATCCGCACCGCGAGCAGGCCGGCGTTGCGCGCGCCGGCCACCGAGACGGTCGCCACCGGGACGCCGGCCGGCATCTGGACGATCGACAGCAGGCTGTCCATGCCGTCCAGGTAGCGCAGCGGCACCGGCACGCCGATGACGGGCAGCGGGGTGACGGAGGCGAGCATGCCCGGCAGGTGGGCGGCGCCGCCGGCGCCGGCGATGATGGCCTTCAGGCCGCGCCGGTGGGCGTTCTCGCCGTACGCGACCATCTCGCGGGGCATCCGGTGCGCCGAGACGACGTCGACCTCGTAGGGGATCTCGAACTCGTCGAGGGCCTGGGCGGCGGCCTCCATGACGGGCCAGTCGGAGTCCGAGCCCATGACGATGCCGACAAGAGGTGCAGTCATTCGGTGATCGTTCCTCGCAGGTAGGCGGCCGCGTGGCGGGCGCGCTCGCGGACGTCGTCGAGGTCGTCCCCGAAGACGTTGACGTGGCCGACCTTGCGGCCGGGCTTCACGTCCTTCCCGTACATGTGGATCCGCAGGCCGGGGTCGCGGGCCATGCAGTGCAGGAAGGCGTGGTACATGTCCGGGTAGTCGCCGCCCAGGACGTTGACCATCACGGTCCACTTGGCGCGCGGCCGGGGGTCGCCGAGCGGGAGGTCGAGGACGGCCCGCAGGTGGTTCTCGAACTGCGAGGTGACGGCGCCGTCCTGGGTCCAGTGCCCGGAGTTGTGCGGGCGCATGGCCAGTTCGTTGACGAGGATCCGGCCGTCCCGGGTCTGGAACAGTTCGACGGCGAGGTGACCGGTGATGCCGAGGTCACCGGCGATGCGCAGGGCCAACTGCTGGGCCTCGTCGGAGAGGGCGGGGTCGAGGTCCGGCGCGGGGGCGGTGACCTCGGCGCAGACGCCGTTCTCCTGGACGCTCTCCACCACCGGGTAGGCGACGGCCTGGCCGCTGGGCGAGCGGACGACGTTGGCGGCGAGCTCGCGGACGAAGTCGACCTTCTCCTCGGCGAGCACCGGGACGCCGGCCAGGAACGGCGCCTGTGCGTCCTCCTCGCCGTCGACGACCCAGACGCCCTTGCCGTCGTAGCCGCCGCGCACGGTCTTCAGCACGACCGGGTAGCCGGAGCCCTCGTTCGCGAAGGCGGTGACGTCGGCCGGGTCGGCGACGATCCGGTGCCGGGGGCAGGGCACGCCGATGGCGTCGAGCCTGGCCCGCATCACGCCCTTGTCCTGGGCGTTGACCAGCGCGTCCGGGCCGGGCCGGACGGCGATGCCGTCGGCTTCCAGGGCCCGCAGGTGCTCGGTGGGGACGTGCTCGTGGTCGAAGGTGATCACGTCGCAGCCGGCCGCGAAGCGGCGCAGCGTGTCGAGGTCGCGGTAGTCACCGAGGACGACGTCGGAGACCACCTGCGCGGCGGAGTCCTGGGGCGTGTCGGCGAGGAGTTTGAACCTGACCCCGAGCGGGATGCCCGCCTGGTGTGCCATGCGGGCCAGTTGCCCACCGCCGATCATGCCCACCACTGGAAAATTCACATTGCCCGGGGAAGTCACCCCGCCAGGATATCCGGGCCGGTCGGGGGCGGTGGAACCGCCGGAGCGGGCTGGGCGTCCCGGTCAACCCGGGAGCCGGGGGGCTGAGCCGTTCGGTGGAAGCGGGTAGCCTGGACGGCTAGGTCCTGGGATACGCAGTCCGATCATGTGCGTGCACGCAGGGCTCAAGGGGTGGACGCGTCCACGCGATCCGCTCTTCGTCCCGCAGGTACATGGAGGCAGCCCGGTATGGCGACGACCGCAGCTTCGAGCCCTTCGCTCGTGCAGAGAATGCGCGGGCTCAAGGGCGAAGTCGTGAAGTTCGGCATCGTCGGCCTGAGCGGCGTGGTGGTCAACTTCGCCGTGTTCTGGGTCTGCATCAACAGCATGGGCCTGGCCTCGCTGCGCTCCAACATCGTGGCGACGGTGATCGCGATCGCCACCAACTACCTCGGCTACCGCTACTGGCTGTACCGGGACCGCGACGCCGCCTCCCGCAAGCGGGAGATCACGCTGTTCCTGGTGTTCAGCGGCATCGGCATGCTGATCGAGACCGGCGTGCTCGGCTTCTTCAGGTACGTGCTGGGCATGGACTCGCACTACGAGCAGCTCGGCGCCAAGGTGATCGGCCTCGCGGTGGCCACCGTGTTCCGCTTCGTCTCGTACCGGACCTGGGTGTTCAAGGCGCTGCCCGAGCCGGCCGCGGAGCCGGTGCCGGCCGCCACCGGCCAGGAACTGGCGGCGCAGGCCGAGCTGATGCTGGCCGCCGAGCAGATCCGCTACGCCAAGGCCGAGTAGCCGGGCCCGGGATCGGGCAGCCGGCCGGAAGTCCCTCCCCCACCACCCCCTTGCCCGGCCCGCCTCCACCGGAGGACAGTGGTGACCGAGGACGGGCACGGCCGGCGGACGATCGAGGCCGAGGGGGGTCCAGGAGGCTCGCCATGGCGTTCGTCCAGATCATTGACTGCAAGACCGACAGGCTCGACGACCTCAACCGGCTCATGGACACCTGGGCCGAGCAGACCCGGGGCCGGCGGACGGCGGGCCACGCGATGGTCGCCACCGACCGCGCCGACACCACGCACGTGGTGGAGATCGTCGAGTTCGCCTCGTACGAGGAGGCGATGAGGAACTCCGGTCTGCCCGAGACGGACCGGATCTTCCGCGAGATGGTGGCGCTGTGCGACGCACCGCCGACCTTCACCGACCTCGACGTGATCCACGACGCCACGTTCGACAAGGCCACCGCGACCCGGGTGATCGAGGGGATCGCCAAGGGCGACCTCAACGTGATCGACGCGTGCATGGCCGCCGACTACCGCGACCACGACTACGGCAGCGGGGGCGACGCGGTCGGCATCCCGGCGTTCCGCGAGCGCTGCGCCGGCTACCTCGACGCCTTCGACTTCGACTTCGTGATCGAGAGCCAGATCGCCGAGGGCGACGAGGTCGCCGTCCGGTGGACCTGTCACGCCACGCAGACGGCCGACTTCCGGGGCATGCCGCCCACCGGCAGGTCCGCCGTGGGCCGCGGCACGACCACCTTCCGCTTCAAGGACGGGAAGATCACCGAGGGCTGGTGGCAGTGGGACGTCCTGGGCCTGATGCGCCGGCTCGGGATGGAGCTGCCGAGCCGCGCATGAGCCGGCCGGTGCCCTGAACCGGACGGTGCCTGAACCGACCGGTGCCCTGAACCGACCGGTGCCCGAATCGGACGGCGTCCGAGCCGGCCGACACGTCGGCCCCCGACATCTCGGCCCCCGACACCCGAGCGGCCTCAGTCCTCGTGGCTGCGGCCGAGGAAGAGCGCGAACACCGCCGGCTTCAGCGAGAGCAGTTCGAGCCGGCCGCCGTCCGCCTCCGCGAGGTCCCGGGCGACGGCCAGGCCGATGCCGGTGGAGTTGCGGCCGCTGACCGCGCGCTCGAACACCCGGTTCCCGAGGTCCGGCGGCACGCCGGCGCCCTGGTCCTGCACCTCGACCACCACCGAGGTGCCGGAGGGGCGCACCCGCAGGGTGATCGTCCCGGCGCCGTGCATCAGCGAGTTCTCGATCAGGGTGGCCAGCACCTGGGCGACGGTGCCCGGGGTGCCGACGGCGGTGATCCCGTGCAGGCCCTCCAGGGACAGCACCCGGCCGGTCTCGCGCAGCGACGGGCCCCACTCCTCCACCTGCTGCTTGATCACCTCGTCCAGGTCGAAGGCCACCGCGGTGGGGCTGCGCGGGTCGCGCTGGGTGGTGAGCAGCCGCTGGACGACGTCGGTGAGCCGCTCGACCTGCTGGAGGGCGATGGTCGCCTCCTCCTTGACGGTCTCCGGCTCCTCGGCGAGGGCGGTGATCTCCTCCAGCCGCATGGAGAGCGCGGTGAGCGGGGTGCGCAGCTGGTGCGAGGCGTCGGCGGCGAGCCGGCGTTCGGCGGTGAGCATCCGGGCGATCCGCTCGGCGCTGGTGTCCAGCACTTCGGCGACCCGGTCGAGTTCGGGCACCCCGTAGCGGCGGTCGCGGGGGCGCGGGTCGCCGGATCCGAGCCGCTCGGCGGTCTCGGCCAGGTCGGTGAGCGGCCGGGCGAGCCGTTTGGCCTGCCAGACGGCGAGCGCCACGGCGGCCTGGACGGCCAGCAGGGCGACCACTCCGAGCAGCAGCAGCATGTTGGCGATCTCGTGGTCGACGTCCGCGCGGGACTGCTCGACGGTGACGACCTCGCCGCTGTTGCCGCGTTCGACGGCCTTCAGCAGGTGGTCCCCGGCCGGGCGTTCGCCGCTGGAGACGACGTTCTGGCCGGGGATCTGCACCTCGACGTAGCTGCCCTCGGTGACCTGGTTGTCGAAGGCCCGGCCGGTGACCCCCTCGCCCGCGGCGAGCCGGTTCTCGACCAGGGCGAGCACCCGGACGGCCGCCGCGTCCACCCGGTCCTGGGCCGAGTTGACGATGGTGCGCTTCTCGACCAGGGCGAGCGGCACGCAGAACACCACGACCACCACCAGGACGACGCCCAGCAGCGAGTTGATCATCCGGCGTTTCACGCTGCCGCTCCCCGAGGTGTTCCGCTTCATCGACCGACACCCGGCCGCGATCTCCGTACGGGGCTAATTCTTCTCGAACCGGAACCCCACGCCGCGCACGGTGGCGATGTAGCGCGGGTTCGCCGCGTCGTCGCCGAGCTTCTTGCGGAGCCAGGAGATGTGCATGTCCAGCGTCTTGGTGGAGGTCCACCAGGTGGTGTCCCAGACCTGCCGCATGATCTCCTCGCGGGTGACCACCCGGCCGGCGTCCCGGACGAGGACGCGCAGCAGCTCGAACTCCTTGGCGGAGAGGGTGAGCTCCTCCTCGCCGAGCCAGGCGCGGTGGGACTCGATGTCGATCTTCACCCCGTGCGCGCCGGTGGTGAGCTGGTCGACGTTGCCGCGCCGGAGCAGGGCCCGGACGCGGGCGAGCAGTTCGGCCAGGCGGAAGGGCTTGGTGACGTAGTCGTCGGCACCGGCGTCGAGGCCCACCACGGTGTCCACCTCGTCCGCGCGGGCGGTGAGCACCAGGACGGGGCAGCTCTTGCCGTCGGCGCGCAGGCGGCGGCAGACCTCCAGGCCGTCCATCTCGGGCAGGCCGAGGTCGAGGACGACGAGGTCGACCTCCTCGGTCAGGCCGGCGGTCAGTGCGGTCGGACCGTCCTCGCGGACGAGCACCTCATAGCCCTCACGTCGCAGGGCTCGGGCGAGCGGTTCGGAGATCGCCGGATCGTCCTCGGCGAGCAGCACACAGGTCATGTGGTGATGGTAGTCCGCCGGGGTATGCCCGACTGCCTTGTGAGGTAGTTCACAGAGCGTGATCGTTACATGGGGGCCCCGGAGCGCTCAACACGCCGTTGCCGACCGCTCGTTCGGCGAAGAATCTCGCCCTCAGACTTTAAACCGAAGGAGAATTCGCCCGTCTACCATGGATAGACCTGGCAGATCTGTCGCAGACTTTGCCATTCCCATACCTGATTCATGGCTTTTGTCATCCGATAACGCTAAATATCGCCACGTAGAGTGGTTCCGTCCACGTCCGCTGCCACCCCCCTAGGCGGACGCTGTCAGGCAAGGAACCACTACTCATGGCGTCTACGACCCTGGAAGCCGGCCTCACGTCGGCCTCTCCCGGCGGCAAGACCTTCCTCGGCCACCCCCGAGGTCTCGCCACTCTCTTCATGAGCGAGATGTGGGAGCGCTTCAGCTACTACGGCATGCGCGCCCTGCTGGTGCTGTACATGACCGCCTCCCTCACGGACGGCGGGCTCGGCATGAAGACGGCGACCGCCGCCGCCGTGTACAGCGTCTACACGGCCATGGTCTACCTGCTGGCCCTTCCGGGCGGCTGGATCGCCGACCGTTTCCTCGGCGCCCGCAAGACCGTCGCGGTCGGCGGCACGATCATCATGATCGGCCACTTCCTGCTGGCCGTGCCGTTCAGCGGCTCGTTCTTCGCCGGCCTGGTCTTCATCGCGGTCGGCTCGGGCCTGCTCAAGGCCAACATCTCCACGATGGTCGGCCACCTCTACGACGGCCCGAACGACCCGCGCCGTGACGGCGGCTTCACGATCTTCTACATGGGGATCAACCTCGGCGCCTTCATAGCTCCGCTGGTCGTCGGCACCGTCGGCCAGAACGTCAACTGGCACCTCGGCTTCGCCCTGGCCGGCATCGGCATGGCCCTCGGCCTGTTCCAGTTCCTGCTGGGCACCCGCCACCTGAGCCCGAAGAGCAACGTCGTCACCTCGCCGATCGGCGCCGACGAGAAGCGGAAGATCTTCACCAAGGCCGGCATCTGGCTGGCCGCGGCGGCCGTCTTCTACGCGATCGTCGGGGCCACCGGCCACTTCACGATCAACTGGGCGATCTGGCCGCTGTCCATCGCCGGCCTGGCCATCCCGGTCTTCGTGTTCTCCAAGGTGAAGCGCGACAAGGACCTGGACGCCAACGAGCAGTCCAAGATGAGCGGCTACATCTGGTTCTTCGTCGCCGCCGCCGTGTTCTGGATGATCTACGACCAGTCCGGCTCGACGCTGAACATCTTCGCCCAGGACCACACCGCCTCGGCACTGTTCGGGATCGACTTCCCGTCCAGCTGGTTCCAGTCGCTCAACCCGCTGTACATCATGGCGCTGGCCCCGGTCTTCGCCTGGCTCTGGGTCTCGCTGGCCCGCCGGTCGAAGAACCCCAGCACCACCGTGAAGTTCGCCTTCGGTCTGCTGATGATCGGCGCCTCCTTCCTGGTCATGATGCTGGCGATGGCCGCCGCCTCGGGCGACGCCAAGGTCACCCCGCTGTGGCTGGCCATGGTCTACCTGATCCAGACCGTGGGCGAGCTCACCCTCTCCCCGGTCGGCCTGTCCGTCACCACCAAGCTGGCGCCCACCAAGTACGCCAGCCAGATGATGGGCGTCTGGTTCCTCGCCGTCACCGCGGGCGACTGCGTCGCCGCCATCTTCCAGCTGGTGCTGGGCGACAAGGTGGTCGGCAGCACCTGGTACTTCGCGGTCCAGGGCGCCATGGCGATCGTCGCCGGCGTCGCGCTGGCCATGTACCGCAAGCGGGTCGTCACCCTCATGGGCGACGTCCACTGACGCTCGCCTGATCCGGCCCGGGGCCGCCGTGGATTCCTGAGATCCGCGGCGGCCCCGGACGTTTTTCGCTGGACCGACCGATCCGGCTGTGCCTATGGTGCCCGGCATGACGACCGACTCCTTACCGCGCCGGCTCGCCCGCACCCGGCGGTTCACCCTCGGCGCCCCCGCCCGGCCGACCGTCACCGCCGACGGCGCCACCGTGCTGTTCCTGCGCAGCCGGGGCGGCACCGACCCGCTGGCCTGCCTCTGGGCCCTCGACACCGCGACCGGCGGGGAACGGCTGATCGCCGACCCGATCGCCCTCGGCGCCACCGCCGGCATCACCGGGTACGGCACCGACGCCGCCGGGCGGTACGCCGCCTTCGCGCTGGACGGCGCGCTGTGGCTCGCCGACACCACCGAGGGCACCGTCCGTTCCGTCCCCGTCCCCGATGCGCCGGAGGACCCGCGCCCCGACCCGACCGGCCGCCGGATCGCCTACGTCAGCGGCGGTGCCCTGCGGGTGGTCGGCGTCGACGGGACGGACGACCGGGCGCTCGCCGAGCCCGAGGCCGAGGACGTCGCGTACGGGCTCGCCGAGTACGTCGCCGCCGAGGAGATGTACCGCGACCGTGGCCACTGGTGGTCCCCCGACGGCACCGCGCTGCTCGTCGCCCGGGTCGACCACCGCCCGGTCACCCGGCTCTTCCTGGCCGACCCCACCGACCCGCAGTGCCCGCCGCGCGCGATCCGCTACCCGCTGGCGGGCACCGCCAACGCGGACGTCTCGCTCCACCTGGTCGGCCTCGACGGCGGCCGGACCGAGGTCCGCTGGGACCGCACCGCCTTCGAGTACCTCACCGCCGCCGGCTGGGACCGCCACGGCCCGTACGCCGCCGTGCAGAGCCGCGACCAGCGCACCGTCCGCACCCTGGCGATCGGCCCGGACGGCGCCACCCGGGTGCTCGCCGAACGGCAGGACGCGCACTGGGTCGAGCTGCTCCCCGGTCTGCCGGTGCGCACCGAGGCGGGCGCGCTGGTCGACACCGCCGATCTCGGCGACACCCGGCACCTGACCGTCGACGGCGAGCCCGTCACCCCGGCCGGGCTGCAGCTGCGGGAGGTGCTCGGCACGGAGGGTGAGCAGGTGCTGTTCACCGCCTCGGAGGAGCCCACCGAGACCCACCTCTGGCAGTACGGACCGGACGGCGGCCTGCGGAGGCTGAGCAGCGGCCCCGGCCTGCACACCGGCACCCGGTGCGGCGGCACGCTGGTGCTCACCACCCGGGCCCAGGGCCACCCCGCCGGCCGCAGCGCCGTCCTGCGGGAGGGCCGCTCGGCGCTCCCGCTCGCCTCGTACGCCGAGCCGCCCGGCCTCGCCGCGCGGCCCGAACTGCTCCGGCTGGGCCCGCGTGAGCTGCGCGCCGCGCTCTTCCTGCCGGACGGCCACCGCCCCGGCGACGGCCCGCTGCCCGTCCTGCTCGACCCGTACGGCGGGCCCGCGACGCAGAAGGCCACCATCGGCGGCCTGTGGTGGGACCACGTCTCGCAGTGGTTCGCCGACCAGGGCTTCGCGGTGCTCGTCGTGGACGGCCGTGGCACCCCCGGGCGCGGGCCGCGCTGGGACAAGACGATCCACGGCGACAAGGCCGGGCCCCCGCTGGCGGACCAGGTCGAGGGCCTGCACGAGACCGCCCGGCTGCGGCCCGGGCTGCTCGACCTCGACCGGGTCGGCATCCGCGGCTGGTCCTACGGGGGCTACCTCGCCGCCCTCGCCGTACTGCGCCGGCCGGACGTCTTCCACGCCGCCTCGGCCGGGGCCGCCCCCGTCGACTGGCGGTTCTACGACACCCACTGGCAGGAGCGCTTCCTCGGCCACCCCGACGAGCACCCCGAGCACTACGACGACGGCTCGCTCATCGCCGAGGCACCGAAGCTGAGCCGCCCGCTGCTGCTGATCCAGGGCCTCGCCGACGACAACGTCCACCCCGCCCACACCCTGCGGCTCTCCCACGCCCTTCTCGCGGCCGGCCGCCCCCACGAGGTGCTGCCGCTCCGGGCCACCGGCCATCGGCCGACCGACGAGGCAGTGGTGGAGAACCTGCTGTGGCACGAACTGGACTTCCTGCGGAGGTCGTTGGGCCGGACATGACCGAAGGCCCGCCCCGGTCGCACGACCGGGGCGGGCCTCCTGGCCGAATCCCGGCCCTCAGACCTCGCGGATCCCCGCCCGCCACACCGCCGCCGTCAGCGGCACGCCCGGCCGGTAGGCCAGGTGGACGTGCGAGGGCGCGTCCAGCAGCAGCAGGTCCGCGCGCGAGCCGACCGCGATCGTCCCGACGTCGCTGCGCCGCAGCGCGTGCGCGCCGCCCGCCGTCGCCGCCCAGACCGCCTCGTCCGGCGTCATGCCCATCTCCCGGACCGCGACCGCGATGCAGAACGCCATCGAACTGGTGAAGCTGGAGCCCGGGTTGCAGTCGGTGGACAGCGCCACCACCGCGCCCGCGTCCAGCAGGCGGCGCCCGCTCGGGTACTCGGCGCGGGTGGAGAACTCCGCCCCCGGCAGCAGCGTCGCGACCGTCCCCGAGCCGGACAGCGCCGCCACGTCCTCGTCGGTGAGATGGGTGCAGTGGTCCGCCGAGGCGGCGCCCAGTTCGACGGCGAGCTGCACGCCCGGCCCGTACGAGAGCTGGTTGGCGTGCACCCGGGGGGTGAGGCCGCGGTCGATCCCGGCGGTCAGGACCGCCCGCGCCTGGTCGCCGTCGAAGGCGCCCCGCTCGCAGAAGACGTCCACCCAGCGGGCGTGCGGGGCGCAGGCCGCCAGCATCTCCCCGGTGACCAGGTCGACGTACCCGGCCGGGTCGTCGGCGTACTCGGGCGCGACCACGTGCGCGCCCAGGTAGGTGGTCTCCGGGGTGTGCTGCGCGGCGATCCGCAGCGCCCGGGCCTCGTCGGCGACGGTCAGCCCGTAGCCGGACTTGCACTCGATCGTCGTGGTGCCCTGCCGCAGCGCCTCCCGGACGAACCTGGCCAGGTTGGCGTCGAGTTCGGCGTCGCTCGCGGCCCGGGTGGCCGCCACCGTCGTCCGGATGCCGCCCGCCGTGTAGGACTGCCCGGACATCCGGGCGTTGAACTCGGCGGTGCGGTCGCCCGCGAACACCAGGTGGGCGTGCGAGTCGACGAAGCCGGGCAGCAGCGCCCGGCCGTCCGCGTCGAACCGCTCGTCGGCGGCCGGCGCCCGGTCCGCCGGGCCGACCCAGGCGACGGTGGCGCCGTCCAGCACCACGGCCGCGTCGGTCAGCAGGCCGAGCGGCCCGGCGCCGAGCCCGGGGTCGTTGGTGACCAGGCTGCCGATGCCCGTGATCAAGGTGCTCAAGACAACGCCTTCCGAAGGGGGTCGGGGAATCAGGTCAGCAGCCCAGCGCGCCGATGGAGGCCCGCAGCGCGCCCGGCACGTCCGCGACGAGCTGGTGCACGCCGTCCCGGACGATCTGCCGGCCGCCGACCACCACGTGCCGCACGTCCGCCGCCGAGGCCGCGAAGACGGCGATCTCGGCGCCGAGGTGGGGCGGCGGGCCCGCGGTGCGCACCGAGTCCAGGGCGATCACGGTGAAGTCGGCGAGCGCGCCGGCCTCGATCCGCCCGGCATCGGACCAGCCGAGCGAGGCGTGCCCGTCCTCGGTACCGGCCCGCAGCAGCCCGTTCGCCGTCCAGTGCCCGCGGGTGCGGGTGCGCAGCCGCTCGTCCAGCTCCAGGGCGCGGGCCTCCTCGAACGGGTCGATGACGGCGTGGCTGTCGCTGCCCAGGGTGACCGGGCAGCCCGCCGTGGCGAGCCGGCGGGCCGGGCCGATGCCGTCCGCGAGGTCCCGCTCGGTGGTGGGGCACATGCAGATGGTGGTGGAGGTGTCGGTGAGGAGCCTGACGTCCTCGTCGGTGAGGTGGGTGGCGTGCACGGCCGAGGTGCGCGGGCCGAGCGCGCCGTGGTCGGCGAGCAGCCGGGTCGGGGTGACGCCGTACGCGGCGAGGCAGGCGTCGTTCTCGGCGGTCTGCTCGGACAGGTGGACGTGCAGCGGCGCCTCGCGCAGCGCCGCCCACTGCGCGACGGTGCCCAGCTGTTCGGCCGGGACGGCCCGCACCGAGTGGACGGCTGCGCCGATCCGGGCGTGCTCGCGGGGCTTGAGCGCGTCCGCCCGCTCGGCCCAGGCGTCGGCGTCGCCGTCGCTGAACCGCAGCTGCGGCTTCGTCGGCTCGGCGCCGAAACCGGCGGAGAGGTAGCAGGTGTCGAGCAGGGTGATCCGGATGCCGGCCCGGGCGGCGGCCTCGATCAGCGCCTCGCCCATCGCGTTGGGGTCGTCGTAGCGGGCGCCGCCGGGGGCGTGGTGCAGGTAGTGGAACTCGCCGACGGCGGTGATCCCGGCCAGCGCCATCTCGGCGTAGACGGCGGTGGCGAGCGCCAGGTAGCCGTCCGGGTCGAGCTCCCCGGCGAACCGGTACATGGTGTCGCGCCAGGTCCAGAAGGTGCCGGAGCCGACCTGGACGTGGCCGCGCAGCGCCCGGTGGAAGGCGTGCGAGTGGGCGTTCGCCTGACCGGGGAGCAGCAGCCCGTCGAGGCGGACGGCGCCGGGCGGGCAGGGCCCGCTGTCCGGGGCCACCGCGGTGATCCGGCCACCGGGGCCGGCGGTGATCAGCACGTTCCGCTCGACCACCGGCCCGTTGGGGTGCGGCAGCCAGGCGTACTGCGCCCAGTACGTCACCGGGTCGGTCACTGACACGCCAGGTCCTCCAGTACGTCGGCGAGGGCGGCGACCCCGGCCAGGCAGTCGGCCTCCTCGGCGTGCTCGGCCGGGGAGTGCGAGACCCCGCTGGGGTTGCGCACGAACAGCATGGCGGTCGGGACGGCGGACGCCAGGATTCCGGCGTCGTGTCCGGCACCGGTGGGCAGCACCGGGGCGTCCAACAGCTTGGCGAGCCGGTCGCGCAGCGGGCCGTCGAAGTCCACCACCGGGGTGTAGGACTCGCGGGTCAGCTCGACCCGGACGCCGTCGCGCTCGCCGCGCTCGGCGGCGGCCTGCTCGATCTCGGCGACCAGCGCGCCCAGGGTGCGCTCGTCGGCGGCCCGGGAGTCCAGCCAGCCGCGCACCAGCGAGGCGATCGCGTTGGTGCCGTTGGGCTCGACCGCGACCTTGCCGAAGGTGGCCAGCGCGCCCGCCTGCCGCGCCTTCTTCCGGGCGGCGAGCACGGTGTTGGCGTAGGTCAGCATCGGGTCGCGGCGGTCCTCGATCCGGGTGGTGCCGGCGTGGTTGGCCTCGCCGTGGAAGTCGAAGCGCCAGCGGCCGTGCGGCCAGATCGCACTGGCCACGCCGACCGGCCGGTCCTCGGTGAGGTGGCGGCCCTGCTCGACGTGGAGTTCGACGAAGGCGCCGATCCGGGCCAGCCGGTCGTCGTCGGCGCCGATCGCGGTCGGGTCGTAGCCCGCCCGCTCCATCGCGTCGGGCAGCCGGAGGCCGTCGGCGTCGCGCAGCTCGTAGGCCTGCTCGCGGGAGAGCACACCGGCGGAGAGGCGGGAGCCGATGCAGGCCACGCCGAACCGGGCGCCCTCCTCGTCGCCGAAGTTGACGATCGCCAGTGGGCGGGTGAACTCCGTTCCCCTCCCGCGGAGTTCGTCCAGCGCCGCGAAGGAGGAGACCACGCCGAGCGGGCCGTCGAAGGCGCCGCCGTCCGGGACGGAGTCCAGGTGCGAGCCCGTGACGACCGCCCCGCCCGCGTTCGGGTCGCCCAGCCAGGCCCACTGGTTGCCGTTGCGGTCCAGCTCGTACGTCAGGCCGCGGCTGCGGGCCTGCTGCTCGAACCAGGCCCGGCACTCGGCGTCGGCGGAGTTCCAGGCGAACCGGCGGTAGCCGCCGGAGGAGGCGGAGCGGCCCACTGGGAGCAGCTCCGTCCACATCTCTTCGAAGGAGCTCACAGCTCACCCAGCGGGCTCTGCTCACCCATCGGGACGCGAACGCCGCGCTCGGCGGCGACCTCGGTGGCCCGGTCGTAGCCGGCGTCCACGTGTCGGATCACGCCCATGCCCGGGTCGTTGGTGAGCACCCGGCGGATCTTCTCGCCGGCCAGCGCGGTGCCGTCGGCGACGGTGACCTGTCCGGCGTGGATCGAGCGGCCGATGCCGACGCCGCCGCCGTGGTGGATGGAGACCCAGGAGGCGCCGGAGGCCACGTTGACCATGGCGTTGAGCAGCGGCCAGTCGGCGATCGCGTCCGAGCCGTCCAGCATCGCCTCGGTCTCCCGGTACGGGGAGGCCACCGAGCCGCAGTCCAGGTGGTCGCGGCCGATCACGATCGGCGCGGACAGCTCGCCGGAGGCGACCATGTCGTTGAAGCGCTCGCCGGCCTTGTCGCGCTCGCCGTAGCCGAGCCAGCAGATCCGCGCGGGCAGGCCCTGGAAGTGCACCTTCTCCTGGGCCAGCCTGATCCAGCGGGCCAGCGACTCGTTCTCCGGGAAGAGGTCGAGGACGGCCTTGTCGGTCTTGTGGATGTCCTGCGGGTCGCCGGACAGCGCCGCCCAGCGGAACGGGCCCTTGCCCTCGCAGAACAGCGGGCGGATGTACGCGGGGACGAAGCCGGGGAAGGCGAACGCGCGGTCGTAACCGGCCAGTTGGGCCTCGCCGCGGATCGAGTTGCCGTAGTCGAAGACCTCGGCGCCGCGGTCCTGGAAGCCGACCATCGCCTCGACGTGCCGGGCCATCGACTCGCGGGCCCGCTGGGTGAACTCGGCGGGCTTGGCCGCCGCGTAGTCCGCCATGTCGTCGAAGTCGACGCCCACCGGCAGGTAGCTGAGCGGGTCGTGGGCGCTGGTCTGGTCGGTGACGACATCGATCGGCGCGTCCATCGCGAGCAGCTGCGGGACGAGCTCGGCGGCGTTGCCCAGCACGCCGATGGAGAGCGGCTGCCGCTTGTCGCGGGCGGCGGTGGCCAGCTCCAGCGCGTGCGCGAGGTCCTTGGCCTCGACGTCCAGGTAGCGGTGCTCGATCCGGCGGGCGATCCGGGACGGGTCGCAGTCGATACAGATCGCCACGCCGCCGTTCATGGTGACGGCCAGCGGCTGGGCGCCGCCCATCCCGCCGAGGCCGGCGGTGAGGGTGATGGTGCCCTCCAGGCTGCCGTTGAAGCGCTTGTTGGCGACGGCCGCGAAGGTCTCGTAGGTGCCCTGCAGGATGCCCTGGGTGCCGATGTAGATCCACGAACCGGCGGTCATCTGCCCGTACATGGTGAGCCCGAGGCTCTCCAGCCGGCGGAACTCCTCCCAGTTGGCCCAGTCGCCGACCAGGTTGGAGTTGGCGATCAGCACGCGCGGCGCCCACTCGTGGGTCTGCATGACGCCGACCGGCCGCCCGGACTGGACCAGCATGGTCTCGTCCTGCTTCAGCCCCTGCAGCGTCCGCACCATGGCGTCGAACGAACGCCAGTCCCGTGCCGCCTTGCCGGTGCCGCCGTACACCACCAGCTTCGACGGGTGCTCGGCCACCTCCGGGTCGAGGTTGTTCATCAGCATCCGCAGGGCCGCCTCCTGCTGCCAGCCCTGCGTCGTCAGCCCCGTCCCCCGCGTCGCCCTGACCTCACGCGGCCCGCTCACCTGCTGCACCATGCCCCGACCTCCCTGCGGATGAATTCATTCAGACTTGGTCCGACTGAATATATCCAAACAATCAACTCGCGACCAGACCCTGAACCCATCCGATCAGCCACGCCGCCGACCGCCTCGGCGCGCTGGCCCGAACCGGCGAACACCAGCCACTCGGCCCAGCGACGAGAGCGGCGGACACGATGACGGCGATCACCGTGAGGCCCGGCAGGCTCCGGGATGCGGCGGAGGAGATCGAGCGGAGCACCGGCCTTCGCGTTCAGATCATCGGAGGAACCCTGGTGACGTCCCTCACTCCTCGCGGTAAGCACGCGGGGACCGTGCAGGTACTGCGTGATCAGCTCATCCCCCAACTGCCCAAGGCCCTGCGCGTCTACGAGGTCTCGTCACTCTGCATGCCGGACGACGAGGAGGACTACGCCACTCCCGACCTGGTCGTTCTCCCCAAGGACTGGGGCAACGACGACGAATGGCTGGCGGACCCCGCAGCTGAGTCAGGCCGCGGCGCCGCCGTCCCAGTCGATGCCGATCTCGGCGAGCCAGCGGCGGTCGGCGTCGTCGGGGGTGGGTGGGGACGGTGGGCGGGGGATCTCCTGGATCGGGCCGAGGCCGTACTTCTCGGCGGCTGCGGCGGCGCGCTCGGCGTCGGGTTCGATGACGCCGACGTGGACGGCGGACTCGTCGCCCGGATCGAGGACGGTCAGTTCGGGTTCGGGCAGGCGCCGCAGGGTGACGCGGCGTCCGCAGGCGGGGCAGGACCATTCGTCGGCTCCCGAGGCCAACCGGGCGACGAACTTCATCTCGTGGATCACGCGCATGGGCGGCACCCCCTGCTGTAGGGGATGCCCGGGTTTGTGGCGGGTACTCCCGCGTTCCCCGGACCGCACCTATTCCAGGAAGAGCCCGCGGGCCGCGGCGGAGTGCTCAATGGCCTCCAACCGGGCTTCCGCGCCCGGGAGTTCGTCGCACATGCTCTGCAGCAGCACCCGGCCGAGCATCATCGGCGCGCACGCGGTGTCGAAGACCAGCCCGGTGCCGACGGCGGCCGGCAGCATCAGGTCGGAGAGCTTGGCGACCGGCGCGAAGGCGCTGTCGGCGACGGTCAGCACCGTCAGCCCGCACTCGCGCGCCACCGCGAGCGCGTCCATCAGCTCCCGCGGGTAGCGCGGCAGCGCGAAGCAGAGCAGCGCGGTGGCCCCGGCGGCGGCGGCCTGCTCCAGCCGGTCGGCGAGCATGCTGCCGCCCTCGTCGAGCAGCCGGATGTCCGGGTGCACCTTGGCGGCGAAGTAGGCGAAGCCGCGCGCCTGCGCGGAGGCGGCCCGCAGGCCGAGCACCGGCAGCGGGCGGGAGGCGGCGAGCAGCCGGGCGGCCCGGAGGATCGGCTCGGGGTCGGCGAGGAGTTCGGCGAGGTGGCGCAGGTGCTCGATCTCGGCGAGCACGGCCTGCTGGTGTTCGTTGCGCACCGCGTCGTCCGGGGTCTCCGGTGCGGCCGGCTCGCCCCCGCCGAGCTCGCGCAGCTGCTTGCGCAGCGCCGGGTAGCCGTCGTACCCGAGGGCGACCGCGAAGCGGGTGACGGAGGGCTGGCTCACCCCGGCGAGTTCGGCGACCTCGACGCTGGAGAGGAACGGCGCCTCGGTGGCGTGCCGGACCAGGGAGTGCGCGATCCGCCGCTGGGTCGGGGTGAGCCGGTGGCCTTCGAACAGCTGGAGCAGCCGGGCGGAGGGGCCGACCGTGCCGGCCTCGTCGGTGGCGGTCATCAGCGGTACCTCCGGATGCGAGCGATGCGGACGACGACTGTGCAGGAGCGCGCCGCGCCTGGCAAAGACGTCTCGTACGGCGGAACGCCGGGTGAGACGTCCCGAGGGGCGGATGCGACCCGGGCTGCCCCGGGACAGCCCTGGAGTCCGGGACGCCCCGGGAGCCCGGGGCGTCCCCGAGACTCGGGGTAACCCTGAATTCTCCCTGAACCCTCCCGGATTCCCCCGCCACCGGATGGACCGCGCCCCGACGCCGGCCCCAGGCTGTCCCCATGGACACTCGCCAGGACGAACTGCGCCGCGACCTCGACGCCACCCTGCAGGCCCGCAAGGAACTCGGCAAGGAGTACGAGTCGGAGCTGGTCGACTCCTTCCTGACCCGGCTGGAGTCCCGGATGGACGCCCGTCTGGACGCCCGGGTCAAGCGCCAGGTCTCCGAGCGGATGGACGACTACGAGCCGGAACACCGGCACCGCCCGCACCGCTCGGGGTGGGGTTCAGGCCGCCCCGGCAGCCGGCTGGCGGTGATCTCGCTGGCCTTCGCCATCCCGCTGACCGCGATCGCGAGCAACCCCGAGGGCGGCGGCCTCACCGGCCTGCTGGCCTGCTGGGCCGGCATCACCGGGGTCAACTTCGCCGCCGCGTTCGCCGACCGCCGGGCCCGTGCGGACCTCCGAGACCGCGAGGACCGCCGGCCGCGGGGCGACTGGGACTGAGCCCCGGTCGCCCCGCCACCGGAGCGTCAGGCCAGCGGGCCGGTGACCTTCTCCACCACCCGCAGCAGGTCCCCGGAGGCGACCAGCGCGGCGGCGGCCTCCAGGTCCGGCGAGAGGAAGCGGTCGCGGCCGGCGCCGCCGACCCCCGCCTCCCGGGCGGCGGCCATCGCTGCGGCGGTGGCCGGAGCCACCCGGCCACTGGCGTCGGCCTGCTGACGGATCTCCAGCGCACGGGCGGCGGCGGTGAGTTCGACGGCGAGGATCCGGCCGAGGTTGTCGACGGCCTGGCGCAGCTTGCGGGCGGCGGACCAGCCCATCGACACGTGGTCCTCCTGCATCGCGGAGGACGGGATCGAGTCGACCGAGGCCGGGACGGCGAGCCGCTTGTTCTCGCTGACCAGCGCCGCCTGGGTGTACTGGGCGATCATCAAGCCGGAGTCCACGCCCGGGTCGTCGGCCAGGAAGGCCGGCAGGCCGTGCGAGCGGGCCTTGTCGAGCAGCCGGTCGGTGCGGCGCTCGGAGATCGAGCCCAGGTCGGCGGCGGCGATCGCGAGGAAGTCCAGCACGTACGCGACCGGGGCGCCGTGGAAGTTGCCGTTGGACTCCACCCGGCCGTCCGGCAGCACCACCGGGTTGTCGACCGAGGCGGCCAGCTCGCGGGAGGCGACCAGCTGGGCGTGGGCGAGGGTGTCCCGGCCGGCGCCGGCCACCTGCGGGGCGCAGCGGATCGAGTAGGCGTCCTGGACCCGCGGCGCGTCGTCCTGGTGGTGGCCGGTGAGGCCGGAGCCCTTGAGGACGGCCAGCATGTTGGCGGCGCTCAGCGCCTGGCCCGGGTGCGGGCGGATCGGGGCGTGCAGCTCGGGGGCGAGCACCTTGTCGGTGCCGAGCAGCGCCTCCAGGGTCATCGCGGCGGTGATGTCGGCGGTGGTGAACAGCCGCTGGAGGTCGGCGATGGCCATCACCAGCATGCCGAGCATGCCGTCGGTGCCGTTGATGAGGGCCAGGCCCTCCTTCTCCAGCAGCTCGACCGGCTCGATGCCGGCGGCGGCGAGCAGTCCGTCGGCGGGCTTCTCGACGCCGTCCGGGCCGGTGGCCACGCCTTCGCCCATCAGGACCAGCGCGCAGTGCGACAGCGGCGCGAGGTCGCCGGAGCAGCCGAGCGAGCCGAACTCCCGGACCACCGGGGTGATGCCCGCGTTGAGCAGGGCGGCCATGGTCTGCGCGACCAGCGGGCGCACCCCGGTCCGGCCGGAGGCCAGCGTCTTCATCCGCAGGAACATCAGCGCCCGGACCACCTCGCGCTCGACCACCGGGCCCATCCCGGCCGCGTGCGAGCGCACCAGCGACCGCTGCAGCTGGGCCCGCAGCTCGGGGCTGATGTGCCGGACGGCGAGCGCGCCGAAGCCGGTCGACACGCCGTAGACGGGGCGCGGCTCGGCCGCGAGGGCGTCGATCCGGGCCCGCGCCGTCGCCATCTCGGCCAGCGCGTCCGGGCCGATCTCGACCCGGGCGTTCCCCCGGGCGACGGCCAGCACGTCCTCGGCGCTGACGTCGGCCTTGCCGACCTGGACCAGCGGAGCGTCGGGGGCCACAGCACTGTGCATATCCATATACACCATCACATCAGTTGAATGGAGATATGACAACAGGTGGTCGCCATCCGAAACGACCGCGGATCCGGCCACGGAACCGGCCACGGAACCGCGACGGCCACGGAACCGCGACGACCACGGACCCGAAACGGCCCGGCCAGCAGGATTCTCACCCGGCCCGCCCCGCACCGCACACCGGCGAACCCGGACCCGACCCCAGGCGTGCGGTGCGGGCGCGGACACCGGCACCGACGCGGGCGCGGGGAGAGCGCGACCGGCCGAGCACCCTCCCCCGCCACCGCGCTCACCCCCCGAGCTCGGCCTCGACCAGGTCCGCCGCGCGGGCGGTGCCGCCCTCGGCCCGGCCGGCGGCGGCCAGCGCCTTCAGCCGCCCGGCCACCGCCGGGTCGCCGACCAGCTCCAGCAGGGCGCTGCGCAACGCCTCCGGGGTGGCCTCCCCGGTGTCCAGGCGGCGGGCGACGCCGAGGGCCACCAGCGCGTCCGCGTTGGCGAACTGGTCGGCGGCCTGCGGCACGGCGATCATCGGCACACCGTGGAACAGGCCCTCGCTGGAGCCGCCCATGCCCGCGTGGGTGACGAAGGCGTCCGCCCGGGCGAGCACCGTCAGCTGCGGCACCCACCGGTGCACCTCGACGGTGTCCGGCACCTCGCCCAGTTCGGCCAGGTCGGTGTGCGCGCCGACCTGCAGCACGGTGTGCCAGCCGGGCAGGTCGCCGAAGGCCTGGACGCAGGCCCGGTAGAACGCGGGCTGATGGGTGAAGGCCGAGCCGAGCGAGACCAGCAGCACCTTCTCGGCACCGGCCGGCCGGTGCCACTCCCCCTGGTGGGCGCGGTCGCCGAAGCACGGCCCGACGAAGGTGACACGCCGCTCGTCGACCCGGTCCGCGTTGGGCTGCAGGGCGCGCGGGATCAGGGCGACGGCCCGCGCCGGGACGCTCCGGAAGGCGTCCACGTCGCGCTCCACCGCGCCGGCCTCGGCCAGCCAGTCGGCGAACCGCCGGTAGTGCTCGGCGCCGCCCGGCCCGTTGCGGATCGCGTCGAGCACCTCCGCCATGTCCTGTTCGATGCCCTCCCAGCCGACGTAGGTGGGCGACAGCTGCACCACCGGTACGCCCAGCCGCTCGCCGAGTGCCCGGCCCGCGAAGCCCGCGATGTCGCAGAGCACCAGGTCGGGGCGGTCGTCGGCGAAGCCCGCCAGCAGGACGGGCCACATCGCGAGCGCGTCGTCCAGGAACAGCTCCTGGAGCGCCACCGGGTCCTCCACCGGCCACCCGTTCGGGTCGTCGGCGAGCGGCAGCCTCGTCGGGTACGGGACGAAGCGGGCGCCGGTCGACTCGACGACCTCGGCGAAGGAGGCGTCGTTGACATAGCTGACCCGGTGGCCCCGGGCGACCAGCTCGGCGATCACGGCGAGGCTGGGGTTGACGTGCCCATGAGCCGGAACGGAAACCATCAGGATGTGTGCGGGGCGGTTCATGGGCACCTCCGGGGATAGCGACTAAGACGAGACGTACCGTCTCGCGACGTCTCGCGAGAAGACGATACGTCCCGTCTCGCCGTGGTGCATAGAATTTTCCCCATGACGTCCAGAACCGCCCCCGACCCCGCCCGCCGCAGCGAACGCTCGCGCGCCGCCGTCCTCACCGCCGCCACCGAACTCGTCGCCGAGGTCGGCTACGGCAAGCTCACCATCGAGGCGATCGCCGCCCGCGCCGGGGTCGGCAAGCAGACCATCTACCGGTGGTGGCCGTCGAAGGGCGCGGTCGTCTTCGACGCCTTCCTCGTCGCCGGCAGGCACGAGGGCGGCCTCGCCCTCCCCGACACCGGAAACCTCGCCACCGACCTGCGGACCGTCCTGCGCGCCAGCTCCGACGAGCTCGCCGACCCGTCCGCCGACCGCACCTACCGCGCCCTCAGCGCCGAGATCCTCAACGACCCCGCGCTGCACGCCGAGTACCGCACCCGCCTGCTGGACCCGCTGCTGGAGGTCACCCGCGACCGTCTCCGCAGCGCCCGCGAGGCCGGCCAGATCGCCCCCGACACGGACCTCGACCTGGCCGTCGAACTCGTCTACGGCCCGCTCCACTACCGCTGGCAGTACCGGCTCGGCCCGCTCAGCCACGCCCACGCGGACCGCCTGGTCGACGCCGCCCTGTGCGCCCTCAACCCGCCGACGGCCGACGGCGGTTCCGGCGCCTGACCCAGAGGACGACCAGGACCGTGGCCAGCAGGACGATCAGCAGGGCCACGGCGAACCCCCCGCCCCCGACCGCGACCCACCCGCGACACCCCGGTCACCAAACCGGCACACCGCCGGGCCCCACCCTCAGCGGGGCCTCAACCCCCTTCCCACCGAGGCGAATCCGCCCCTCACACCACCGGGGGCGAGGCCGCACCCGCCAGGGCGACGGCGAGCAGGGCGCGCATGGCGCAGGCGGCCTGGCCGAGGGGCAGGGTGGCGTCGTCGGCGAAGAGCTCGACGAGCCAGCCGCCGGCCGGGTTCTGGCCACCGGCGGCGACCATGCCGCGGTAGCCCGAGACGACGAGCATGGCCTCCTCGGCCGGGTCGTTGCCGACGGCGCCGGCGCGCAGGGCGAAGGCGCCGCCGCGGACGGCGCGGCGGGTCATCGGGTAGTGGCGCAGGTCGAAGACGGCGTCCGGGGCCTCGATCTGGGCGCGCTGGGTCTCGGCGCGGGTGCTGCCGGGGCCCCTGGTCATCCGGTAGACGGCGTGCTGGGCGGTGTGCATGAAGTGCGAGCCGGGCGGCACGTAGGAGACCCACCAGCCGACGGCGTCGAGCAGCCGGGCCGAGGTCTCGGCGACGACGACGAGCTTGCCCAGGGTGTCCGCGGGGTGGACGGCCCGGGCCGCGGCGCCCTGGTCGAGGGCGGCGAGGACGGTGGTGAGCAGCTGGCCCGGGTCGGCGCTGTGCGCGGCGCCGCGGAAGCGCCGCCGGTCGCCCGCCCCGGACCGGCCGGGGCGCGGGCGCCCGTCGGCCCGGTGGCGCGGGTCGGCGGCGTCGGCGAGCAGCACGGTGGGGTCGGGCGCGAAGCCGGGGCCGTGGCTGCGTCCGGCGACGACGGGGTGGGCGGCGCGGGCGGCCTTGGCCCGGTACTGGGCGGCGTCGGCGAGCCGGAAGAGCCGGTCGGGGGTGGTGACGGGCCCGATGGAGTCGCCGGTGGAGGCGACACCGCAGGCGACGCCCTCCCCCTCCGAGAGGGCCAGGGCGCGGGCGCAGAGCTCCTCGGC
Source organism: Kitasatospora sp. NPDC087861 (assembly GCF_044742585.1). Taxonomy (NCBI): domain Bacteria; kingdom Bacillati; phylum Actinomycetota; class Actinomycetes; order Kitasatosporales; family Streptomycetaceae; genus Kitasatospora; species Kitasatospora sp. NPDC087861. Next base: position 59,698 of record NZ_JBIUUS010000031.1, on the reverse strand, counting down.
GACGGCGACGACCTCGTCGGCCTTCTGTCCTTCCGTCAGCAGGCAGAACTCGTCGCCGCCGAGCCGGGCGGCCAGGCTGCCGGGCAGTTTGGCCGCGGCGAGCGAGAGCTGGTGGGCGAACCGCTCCAGCAGCCGGTCGCCCATTTCGTGGCCGAGTTGGTCGTTGACCCGCTTGAGCCCGTTGACGTCGCAGACGACGAGCGAGACCACGGTGTTGTCCCGGTTGTGCGCCGCCAGGGCGCTCTCCAGCCGGGCGTCGACGGCACGCCGGTTGGCGAGGCCGGTGAGCGGGTCGGAGAAGGCGAGTTTGCGCAGGTCGGCGAGGCGTTCGGTCTGGGCGAGGCCGGCCGAGATCTGGGCGGCGAGCAGGGTGGCGTAGTCGGCGTCGGCGTCGGTGAACTCGGGCAGTCCGACGCTGCGGGCGAGGTACAGCTCACCCCAGGCCTGCCCGTGCAGGACGATCGGGGCGACCACGCAGCAGGCCCGCCCGCGCCGGCGCAGCGCCGCGGCGCGTTCCTGGCAGTACGCGCCGGCGGTCGGGTGGGTGTGCCCGGCGTGCGGTTCGGTGCTCTCGGCGGTCTGCAGCCAGGCGCGCGGCAGCCGCCCGGTGGTCCAGCGCTCTTCGAGGTAGGTGACGATCTCGGGGAAGTCGGCGACGGGGTACGACTCGTCCTCGGGCAGTTCCTCCTCGCCGGGCGCGAGGTCGCCGTGGTTGACGAGGACCCGCAGTCGGCCGGATTCGCGGTCCCAGACCGAGACGGCCGCCATGGTGGCCCCGAGCGCCTCGGTGGCGCGGGCGGCGGCGGCCCGGACGGCCTCCAGCGGGGTGAGCGCGCCGGCCATGTCCTGGGCCAGCTCGACCGCGGACTGCAGCCGCAGGTCGGGCAGCGGGTCGGGGCGCCGCGGGCCGCCGCAGTCGCAGCCGCGGTCCGTCATGATCGCCTCACTGCTCACCGGCTCGCCTCGCTCCCTGTGCTCGGTCCTGCCGGACCCCCGGTAGCAGCCGCACCCGTCCGGCCGCTTGCACCCAGACTATGGCGATTTCGCTCGGTTATGCCCCGTTTGCCGGGACGGACCCGCAACGGGCCGTACGGGTTTCAACCGTTCGCCACCCCGAGCCGCGGGATCGGCCCCGGCACCAGCCCGGGAACCACGCCTCGGGAGCAGCCCGGCAGAGCCCCGGGAAGACCCCGCAGGGCTCCGGAAGGCCCCTACTCCGGCTTCAGCCGCCGCGACAGCAGCCACGGCTCGACCAGCCCGAGCCCGCGCACCGGCCGGCGCCACATCGGCTGCAGGTGGAACCGGTGCCCGGCGTCCAGGCCCGGCACCGGCAGGCCGGAGGCGGGCATCCCGGCGGCGGCCGACAGCGCCTCGGCGAGGCCGGGGCCGTCCGTGTCGGCCGGGGCGACACTGCCGTGCTGCTCCAGCGCGGCGGCGAACTCGCCGTCGATCAGCACCGCGTCCTTGGGCGCGATCGAGGTGAGCCGGCTGGCCAGGTTGACGGTGGTGCCGAAGACGTCGCCCATCCGCGAGGTGACGGTGCCGAAGGCCATGCCGACCCGCAGCGCGGGGATGCTGTCGTCCTCGGCGAGGGCCTCGATCAGGCTGAGCGCGATCTCGGCAGCGGTGACCGGGTCCTCGGAGACGTAGAGGATCTCGTCACCGAGGGTCTTGATGACCCGGCCGCCCTGGCCGGCGATCAGGTCCGAGCAGGTGTTCTCGAAGGTCTCGACGAGCTCGCCGAGTTCCTCCTCCTCCAGCCGTCGCGACAGCCGGGTGAAGCCGACCAGGTCGGCGAAGCCCACCGCGAGCCGACCGCTGGTGATCTCGTGGTCCTCGGCGGCCTGGACGACCCGGCCGGTGACGGCGGCGAGCTGGCGGCGCCAGACGTACACCAGGAACTGTTCCAGCTCCGGCAGCAGCAGCTCGACCAGCGGGTACGCGACGTCGGCGCGGGTCAGCCCGGGTTCGACGGCCTGGGTGAGGTTCTCCAGGAAGGTGTCCATCTGCCAGCCGGCCAGCCGCGCGGTGGTCTGCCCGGTGGAGCGCGCCACCTGGATCGCCATCGACTCGCTGAGCAGGCCGGACTCGACCAGGCCGGCGAGTCGGCGCAGGGCGATCACGTCGCCGTCGGTGAGGGCCCGGGACTGGCCGATGTCAGGGAAGCCCATGGCCCGCCAGAAGCGGGTGGCCAGCTCCATCGGGACGTCGGCGGCGCGCGCGGCCTGGTACGGGGTGTAGCGGCGTGGCGCGTCCAGGATCAGGCGTTCCAGTTCGAGCGCGACCGTGGGGTCGTGGGAGCCCGCCGTCGCGCCGCTGCTGCCGTCCTCTGCCACCGGTCCGTCCCCGTGCGGTCGCCGCACTTGCCTCGTGTCCTGCCTGTCCGGGCGCGCCCGCCACCTGGCGGGCAGTGGCGCGCCTCACACCGCTGCCAGGTGGAATGTTCGCACGGAATCGCGTGATCCGGGGCATCAGCCCGGGTCAAGGAGAGGTGAAGAGTGCCGTTCAGCGGGGTTCGGGGCGCACGTGGACGACGTCCCCCGCGCCGACCGCCCGGCGTGCGCCGTCGGGGGTGCGGACCACCAGGCGTCCGTCGCCGTCGATCGCCACCGCCTCGCCGACCAGCTCGTGACCGCCCGGCAGGTGCACCTTCACCCGGCGGCCCAGCGTGGTGCAGCGGTCCGCGTAGGCGCGGAGCAGCTCGCTGGCGTGCGGATCGCCGGCGGCGGCCGTCCAGGTCCGGTACAGCTCGGCGAACTCGCGCAGCAGGGCGCGCAGCAGGGTGGACCGGTCGGTGACCGCGGCGCCGGCCAGCGCGAGCGAGGCCGCGGTGGGGACGGGCAGCTCCTCCTCGCGCAACGAGACGTTGAGGCCCATTCCGGCCACCACGGCACCACCGCTCAGTTCGGTGAGGATGCCGCCGAGCTTGCGCTCCGCGCCGTCGATCTCCACCTGGAGGTCGTTGGGCCACTTCAGCCCGACCTCGACCCCGGCCACCCGGCCCAGCGTGCTGGCGGCGGCCACCCCGACCAGGATCGGCAGCCAGCCGTACCGTTCGACCGGCACCTCCTCCGGGCGCAGCAGGACGGACAGGAACAGCCCCGAGCGGGCCGGGGCGCTCCACTGCCGTTCCAGCCGCCCGCGCCCGGCGTTCTGCACCTCGGCGACCAGCACCGCCCCCTGCGGGGCACCGGCCCGGGCGCGGGCGGCGAGGTCGCTGTTGGTGGATCCGGTGTCGGCGACGACGTCCACGGAGGTCCAGAGCCCGCCCGGGACCACCAGGTCGCGGCGCAGCGCCGCCTCGTCCAGCGGCGGCCGGTCCAGGTCGGTCCACGGCGACGGCCCGGCGTGGCCGAAACCGCGCAGTCCACTGCGGCGGGGGGTGTCGGGTGAGGTCATGGTTGAGAACCCTAGAGGGCGTACGGAGCCTTGGGGCGTAGGCCGCCCCATCGTCCCCCAGAACGCGCGTTGACACACTGTGTCGATGGCCATAACGCCAGGACATGACGTCCGGCCCCGCGCGCTGGCTAGGCTGCCCAACGGCAGTTCGCAGCGCCGCCCTGCCCTCATGCGCGGGCCCCCACTCCGGCCCGCGCGCACTCGAACAGGTCGCGGCCCAGGATCAGGGAGAGCCACCGGATGACCGAGGCGCCGTACGACCCCCACACCACCGCCGGCAAGCTCGCCGACCTGCGGCGCAGGCTCGACGCGGCGGTGCACTCCGGCTCCGCCGCCGCCGTGGAGAAGCAGCACGCCAAGGGCAAGCTGACGGCCCGCGAGCGGGTCGCCGAGCTGCTGGACGAGGACTCCTTCGTCGAGTTCGACGAGTTCGCCCGGCACCGCTCGACCAACTTCGGGCAGGAGAAGAACCGCCCGTACGGCGACGGCGTGGTGACCGGCTACGGCACCGTGGACGGTCGTCAGGTCGCCGTCTTCGCCCAGGACTTCACCGTGTTCGGCGGCTCCCTCGGCGAGGTGTTCGGCGAGAAGATCGTCAAGGTGATGGACTTCGCGCTGAAGACCGGCTGCCCGGTCATCGGCATCAACGACTCCGGCGGCGCCCGGATCCAGGAGGGCGTGGTCTCGCTCGGCCTGTACGGCGAGATCTTCCGCCGCAACGTGCACGCCTCCGGGGTGATCCCGCAGATCTCGCTGATCATGGGCCCGTGCGCGGGCGGCGCGGTGTACTCCCCCGCGATCACCGACTTCGTGGTGATGGCCGACCAGACCTCGCACATGTTCATCACCGGCCCGGACGTGATCAAGACCGTGACCGGCGAGGACGTCGGCATGGAGGAGCTGGGCGGCGCGCGCACCCACAACAGCAAGTCCGGCAACGCGCACTACCTGGCCACCGACGAGAAGGAGGCGATCGAGTACGTCAAGAGCCTGCTGTCGTACCTGCCCTCCAACAACCTCTCGGACCCGCCGTCCTACCCGGAGCAGGCGGACCTCACGATCACCGACGAGGACCTCGAACTCGACACCATCGTGCCGGACTCGGCGAACCAGCCGTACGACATGCGCAAGGTGATCGAGCACGTCGTCGACGACGGCGAGTTCCTGGAGACCCAGCCGCTGTACGCGGGCAACATCATCACCGGCTTCGGCCGGATCGAGGGCCGCCCGGTCGGTGTGGTCGGCAACCAGCCGATGGACCTGGCCGGCTGCCTGGACATCGCCGCCAGCGAGAAGGCCGCCCGCTTCGTGCGGACCTGCGACAGCTTCAACATCCCGGTGCTGACCTTCGTCGACGTGCCCGGCTTCCTGCCCGGCACCGGCCAGGAGTGGGACGGCATCATCCGGCGCGGCGCCAAGCTGATCTACGCCTACGCCGAGGCGACCGTCCCGCTGATCACCGTGATCACCCGCAAGGCCTTCGGCGGCGCGTACGACGTCATGGGCTCCAAGCACCTGGGCGCCGACCTCAACCTGGCCTGGCCGACCGCGCAGATCGCGGTGATGGGCGCGCAGGGCGCGGTCAACATCCTGCACCGGCGGGAGATCGCCGCGGCCGACGCGGCCGGGCACGCCGAGGAGAAGCGGGCCGAACTGCTCGCCTCGTACGAGGAGACCCTGCTGAACCCGTACCTGGCGGCCGAGCGCGGCTACGTGGACGCGGTGATCCCGCCGAGCGAGACCCGCCGGCAGGTCGTCCGGGGTCTGCGGGCGCTGCGCGGCAAGCGCGAGGTGCTGCCGCCGAAGAAGCACGGCAACATCCCCCTGTAGTCCCTCGTCGGGAGAGAATTGAGCCATGGCCGCGATCCACGTGCTGCACGGGCAGCCGACCCCCGAGGAGCTCGCCACCGTCCTGGCGGTGGTCCAGGCCCGGGCCGCCGCCGCGCAGGCCGCCGCCGAGGCGGCGCGTCTGGCCGGTGTCGGCCCGGCCTCCCCCTGGAACGACCGCTCCCGCCTGCTCCGCCCGGAGATCCACCCGGGCGTCAACGCCTGGCGGACGTCCGGCTGGGCGCGCTGAACCACCGGTGCGGAGCGGGACGTCGGCCCGGTCGACGTCCCGCTCCGCACCCGTTCCGCGCCGCTTGCCGCACCCGCTCCGCACCCGTTCCGGCCCGTCCGCCCGGATTGCCCGAAAGCTGAGTACGGATACTCAGGCGCCCGGGGCCGGGCGCGGCGCACCCTGGACGGGTGCTGTGGTCAGACCCCCGCGACGAGCCCTCCCTGGAGGCCCGCCGGATGCAGGAGCGGCTGCGCCGGGCGGCCCGGGTGCTCGCCGTCCTCGCACTGGTGGCCGCCATCCTGCTCCCGCTGTGACCGCCGTTCACCCGAATGGCGGACACCGGCACCCCCTACCCTGGTGGGCATGACCGACCAGCGCACCCTCGTCCTCGCCTCCGCCTCCCCCGCCCGCCTCGGGCTGCTGCGCCAGGCGGGCCTCGACCCGCGCGTGGTGGTCAGCGGCGTGGACGAGGACGCGCTCAGCGCCGCCACGCCGGCCGAACTCGCCCTGGTGCTGGCCGAGGCCAAGGCGAAGGCCGTCGCCGCCGAACTCACCGGCGGCGAGCTGGTGATCGGCTGCGACTCCGTCCTGGAGCTGGACGGCCAGGCCCTCGGCAAGCCCGCCGACGCCACCGAGGCGCTCGCCCGCTGGCGGTCGATGCGCGGCCGCGCCGGAATCCTGCGCACCGGCCACTGCGTCATCGACACCGCGACCGGCCGGCAGTCCTCGGCGACCGCCTCCACCACGGTCCGCTTCGGCACCCCCGACGACGCCGAGATCGCCGCCTACGTGGCCTCCGGCGAACCCCTGCACGTCGCCGGGGCGTTCACCCTGGACGGGCGCTCGGCACCGTTCGTCGAGGGCATCGACGGCGACCCGGGCAACGTCATCGGCCTCTCGCTGCCGCTGCTGCGCACCCTGCTCGCCGACCTGGACGTCCGGATCACCGACCTCTGGGTCAAGTAACCGACGGCATCCGGGAGTTCGGACGCCCATGGCCCTGCCGCGTTACCACCCCTAGACTGACCGGCGTTCGAACGGGGGAGGGAACGCGGCGATGACCGACAGCGTGCTCAACGTGCTGCTGGGGCTGGTGGCCAGCGCCATCAGCGCCGCGCTCGGCTGGCTGGCGCAGGCCCTGCGGCGGCGCCGCAAGGTCGAGCGAGTGCGGGAGTTCTTCGGGTTGCCGGCCGGCAGCGAGTGCCTGATCGTGGTGCCCCGCAGCATCGGGACGGGCTCGCACGCCACCACCGTGACCCGCCGGGACGCCTACGCGCTGATGTGGCTGGCCGGGCTGGTCGAGGAGTGCGGGGCGCGGCCGGAACTGGTCGCGCACGACGCGGCGCACCGGGGTCTGGGCGTCAAGACCGAGCTCTGCCTGGGCGGTCCGGTCAGCAACGAGCGGATGGCCGCCCACCTGGCCTGGGGCCTGCCGGGCGTGCTGGTCACCTCCGGGCCGGGCCCGGGCAGCAACGTGATCGTGGTGGGCGAGCACGACTTCACCGCCGACCGGGACCAGGCGCACACCCTGCTGGCCCGGATCGCCACCCCGGACGGCGGACGCCCGGTGTTCCTGGTCTCCGGCCAGACCGGCACCGCCAACCAGGCGGGGGTCCGGTACCTGGTCGCCCACCACCGCGAGCTCGCCCGCCGGTACGGCCGCGACGGCACCTTCGCGCTCGTCCTGCGGGCGGTCAATCCGGAGGCGTACGGGCCGGACATGGTGGAGGTGGCCGCCGACGTCACGGCCGAGGCGTTGCAGCGACCCGCCGCCCGTTCCACCGTCGTTTGAGCCGACCGCGCGAGAGTGTGTCCGATGCCACCGGGGCCCCGAACCACCGCCCGGTCACCCGCTGTGGATCCGGCCGGTTCGACCCCACCGACCGCGACCTGCGACGTCATCGGAAGGACGGACGACGGGCCCCCGGAATTCATCACCGTCCGTGTGGGATAGTTCACAACCTGGGGCTACTCGCCGGTACCCCCCAGGAATCCATAAACTCGACCAGGTTCAAGAAGGGAGCCACAGTGCGCAAGGTGCTCATCGCCAACCGCGGGGAAATCGCCGTCCGCGTCGCCCGGGCCTGCTCGGACGCCGGTATCACCAGCGTCGCCGTCTACGCCGAGCCGGACCGGGATGCGCTGCACGTCCGCGCGGCCGACGAGGCTTACGCGCTGGGTGGCGACACCCCCGGCACCAGTTACCTGGACATCGCGAAGGTCCTGAAGGCCGCCGCGGACTCCGGTGCCGATGCCGTCCATCCCGGTTACGGGTTCCTGTCGGAGAACGCCGACTTCGCCCAGGCCGTCCTCGACGCGGGTCTGACCTGGATCGGCCCGCCCCCGCAGGCCATCCGCGACCTCGGCGACAAGGTCACCGCCCGGCACGTGGCGCAGCGCGCCGGCGCGCCGCTGGTGGCCGGTACCCCGGACCCGGTCACGGGTGCCGACGAGGTGGTCGTGTTCGCCCGGGAGCACGGCCTTCCGGTCGCCATCAAGGCGGCGTTCGGCGGCGGCGGCCGCGGCCTCAAGGTCGCCCGCACGCTGGAGGAGATCCCGGAGCTGTACGAGTCGGCGGTCCGCGAGGCGGTCGCCGCCTTCGGTCGCGGCGAGTGCTTCGTCGAGCGCTACCTGGACAATCCGCGGCACGTGGAGACCCAGTGCCTGGCCGACAAGCACGGCAACGTGGTGGTCGTCTCCACCCGTGACTGCTCGCTGCAGCGCCGGCACCAGAAGCTGGTCGAGGAGGCGCCCGCGCCGTTCCTGACCCCCGAGCAGAACGCCGAGCTGTACCGGGCGTCCAAGGCCATCCTGAAGGAGGCCGGCTACGAGGGCGCCGGGACCTGCGAGTTCCTGGTGGCGCTGGACGGCACGATCTCCTTCCTGGAGGTCAACACCCGTCTGCAGGTCGAGCACCCGGTCACCGAGGAGGTCACCGGGATCGACCTGGTCCGCGAGATGTTCCGGATCGCCGACGGCGAGGAGCTGGGCTACGGCGATCCGGAGGTGCGCGGCCACTCCTTCGAGTTCCGCATCAACGGCGAGGACCCGGGCCGGGGCTTCCTGCCCGCGCCCGGCACCGTGACGCTGTTCGCGCCGCCGTCCGGCCCGGGCGTCCGGCTGGACTCCGGCGTGGAGAGCGGCTCGGTCATCGGCCCGGCCTGGGACTCCCTGCTGGCCAAGCTGGTCGTCTCCGGCCGTGACCGCAAGCAGGCCCTGGAGCGGGCCCGCCGCGCGCTGAACGAGTTCAAGGTGGAGGGCATGGCCACCGCCATCCCGTTCCACCAGGCGGTCGTCACCGACCCGGCGTTCGCGCCCGAGGTGCACGGCGGCGAGGGGCCGTTCACGGTCTACACCCGGTGGATCGAGACCGAGTTCGACAACACCATCCCGCCGTTCGCCGGCGCGGCCGGTGACGGCGAGGAGGCCGAGGGCCGCGAGACCGTCGTGGTCGAGGTCGGCGGCAAGCGGATCGAGGTCTCGCTGCCGTCCTCGCTGGGCGTCTCGGCGGCTCCGGCGGCCGGTGCGGCGGGTGCCACGAAGGCCAAGCGCCGGGTGGGTGCCAAGAAGGCCGGTTCGGCCGTCAGCGGCGACACCCTGGCCTCGCCGATGCAGGGCACCATCGTCAAGGTCGCCGTCGAGGAGGGCCAGGTCGTCGCCGAGGGCGAGCTGATCGTGGTCCTGGAGGCGATGAAGATGGAGCAGCCGCTGAACGCGCACAAGGCGGGCACCGTGGTCGGCCTCAAGGCCGAGGTGGGCGCGAGCGTCAGCAGCGGCGCCGCGCTGTGCGAGATCAAGGACTGACACCGCCCCTGCGGCAGCGACCGGTCCGTACGCCCCTCGGGGTGTGCGGACCGGCCGCGTTTCCGGCCCGGGTTCAGCGCCCGCGCGGCAGTCCCAGTTCGGCCAGCCGGACGGGCATGCCGGGGCCGGCCGGTCCGCCGTGCGTGCCGGGGCGGCGCTGGCCGGGCAGCGGGGCGGCGCCGGGGGGCGGGGAGACGGCCCGGCGCGGCATCGGGCCGGGCTGGGTCTGGTGGACGGGGCCGCTGCCGGTGCCGTGCACCGGGGCGTCGCCGCTGGGGGCGGCACCGAGCGGCGCCAGGTCGATCTGCACCCCGCAGTCGGCGAGCGCGTCCAGTTCGCGGGCGGTGGCGTCGTCCGCCGTCGCCTGCTCGTCCGTGACCAGCCGGGTGATGGTCTCGGTGGGGACGGTCTGGAACATGGTGTCCGCGCCGAGCTTGGTGTGGTCGGCGAGGACGATGACCTCGGCGGCCGACTGCACCAGCGCCCGGTCCACGCTCGCGGACAGCATGTTGGTGGTGGACAGGCCCCGCTCGGCGGTCAGCCCGCTGCCGGAGAGGAAGGCCTTGGACACCCTCAGCCCGTGCAACGACTGCTCGGCACCGCTGCCGACCAGCGCGTAGTTGGAGCCCCGCAGGGTGCCGCCGGTCATCACCACCTCCACCCGGTTGGCGTGCGCCAGCGCCTGGGCGACCAGCAGCGAGTTGGTGACCACGGTGAGGCCGGGCACCCTGGCCAGCCTGCGGGCCAGCTCCTGGGTGGTGGTGCCGGCGCCGACCACCACCGCGTCGCCCTCCTCCACCAGGCCGGCGGCGAGGTCCGCGATGGCGCTCTTCTCCGCCGCGGAGAGGTGGGTCTTCTGCGGGTAGCCGGGTTCGCGGCTGAAGCCGCCGGGGAGCACCGCGCCGCCGTGCCGGCGGTCGAGGAGCCCTTCTGCCTCCAGCGCCCGTACGTCGCGGCGCACGGTGACTTCGGAGGTCTGGACGACGCGGGCCAACTCCCGGAGCGAGACCGCTCCGTTGGCGCGCACCATTTCGAGGATCAACTGGCGACGTTCTGCTGCAAACACAGAACCGACGGTAACCTGCGTGACCGTCTGCTTTCAGGCGTTTGCAGCTAGTAGCGGGAAATGCTCACGCAAGAGCGGCGCGTGACCGTACAATACGCGCCGCCAGCACCCCGGGGCTGCGCCCGCCGTCCGGGTGACGACCGCTCCTGCGCAAAAGGGCGGCCACCGATCGGCAGCCGCCCTCAACTGTGCGCCGGACGCTCAGGATTCGCCGTCGGCCCGCTTGCGGATGTGCAGCTGCCGGGCGGCCTCGGCGGTCGAGCCGGAGACGGAGGGGTAGACGGTGAAGGCGCTGGCCACCTGTTCGACGGTCAGATTGGCGTCCACCGCGAGCGCGATCGGGTGGATCAGCTCGCTGGCACGCGGGGCGACGACCACGCCGCCGACCACAATGCCGGTGCCCGGGCGGCAGAACAGCTTCACGAAGCCGTCCCGGATGCCCTGCATCTTCGCCCGCGGGTTGCCGCGCAGCGGCAGCTTGACCACGACCGCGTCCATCTTGCCGCACTCCACGTCGGCCGCGGTGTAGCCGACGGTGGCGATCTCCGGGTCGGTGAAGACGTTGGAGGCGACGGTCTTCAGGTTCAGCGGCTGCACCGCGTCGCCGAGCGCGTGGTACATCGCGATCCGGCCCTGCATGGCCGCCACCGAGGCGAGCATGAAGACGCCGGTGCAGTCGCCGGCCGCATACACGCCCGGGGCGCTGGTGCGGGAGACCCGGTCGACCTGGATCTGGCCCCAGTCGTTGAGCTTGACCCCGGCCTCCTCCAGGCCCATCTCCGCGGTGTTGGGGATCGAGCCGACCGCCATCAGACAGTGCGTGCCGGTGACCACCTGGCCGTTGGACAGGGTCACCTCGACCTCGTCGCCGACCCGCTTGGCGCCCTCGGCCCGGGTCCGGCTCATCACGTTCATGCCGCGGCGGCGGAAGACGTCCTCCAGCACCTCGGCGGCGTCCGGGTCCTCGCCCGGCAGCACCCGGTCGCGGCTCGACACGAGCGTGACCTTCGAACCGAGCGCCTGGTAGGCGCCGGCGAACTCGGCGCCGGTCACACCGGAGCCGACCACGATCAGCTCGCGCGGCAGCTCCTCCAGGTCGTACACCTGGGTCCAGGTGAGGATCCGCTCGCCGTCCGGCTGGGCGTCCGGCACCACGCGCGGGTGGGCGCCGGTGGCGATCAGCACCGCGTCGGCGCGCAGCGACTGGACGGTGCCGTCCGGCGCGTCCACCAGCACCTCGCGGGAGCCGTCCACCGCCTGCCCGCCGGAGCCGAGCCGGCCACGGCCGCGCAGCACGGTGACCCCGGACCGGGTGACCGACTGGGTGATGTCGTGGGACTGCGCGATCGCCAGGCGCTTCACGCGGCGGTTGACCTTGCCCAGGTCCACGCCGATGACCTTGGCCGCGTCCGCGCCCTCGTCCTGGGCGACGGTGATGCCCAGTTCCTCGTACGAGGTGTCGAAGGTGGTCATCACCTCCGCGGTCGCGATCAGGGTCTTCGACGGCACGCAGTCGGTGAGCACCGCCGATCCGCCCAGACCGTCGCGGTCGACGACGGTCACCTCCGCGCCGAGCTGAGCGGCCACCAGCGCCGCCTCGTAGCCGCCGGGTCCGCCACCGATGATCACGATCCGAGTCACGTGCACCATTGTCCCGCACGCCGGGATCGCCGCCACGCCGGGGTCCGCGCTCCTGTGCGATCGCCCAGTCGCCCCGGACCGTCCGTCCGCCGGGCTAGTCTTCCCCCCATGCCCCTTTACGCCGCGTATGCCACCAACCTCGATGCCCGGCAGATGACCCGCCGCGCCCCGCACTCCCCCCTGCGCGGTTCCGGGTGGCTGGACGGCTGGCGGCTCACCTTCGGCGGCGAACAGCTCGGCTGGGAGGGCTCGTTGGCCACCGTCGTCGAGGACGGGAAGGACCAGGTCTTCGTCACGCTGTACGACGTCGCGCCGATGGACGAGGAGGGCCTGGACCGCTGGGAGGGCGTCCAGCTCGGCATCTACCGCAAGATCAAACTGCGCGCCCAGACCCTGGACGGCGACATCCCGGTCTGGACGTACGTGCTCAACGACTACGAGGGCGGCCTGCCCGCGGCCCGCTACCTCGGCCTGATCGCCGACGCCGCGGAGAGCGCCGGCGCCCCGCACGACTACGTGATGGACCTGCGCCGCCGCCCCTGCTGACCGGGTCCGGGCCCTTTGGACGTACCGACGAGAACCGTCACCCAAAAGGCGCCACCGAGCTGTGCTTTCGGGTCAACCGGGTAACGATCCGGCATGCCGTGCCGGATTTTCTACGCGCGTAGCCAAATCCCGTCTATCCTCGGACCCGTGAACGCAACCCCTCAGTCGGTCGTCTCCGCCGACCCCTACGCCGCCGCCCAGGCCGCCGCCGAGCGCCTGCGCGAGCTGACCGGTGCCGAGCGGCACGACGTCGCCCTGGTGATGGGCTCCGGCTGGGTGCCGGCCGCCGACGCCCTGGGCGAGACCGTGGCCGAGTTCCCGGTCACCGACCTCCCGGGCTTCCCCGCCCCCGCCGTCGCCGGCCACGCCGGCACGATCCGCTCGGTGAAGATCGGCGACAAGCGCGCCCTGATCTTCCTCGGCCGCAACCACTACTACGAGGGCCACGGCGTGGCCACCGTCGTCCACGGCGTGCGCACCGCCGCCGCGGCCGGCTGCGGCATCATCGTGCTGACCAACGGCTGCGGCGGTCTGCGCGAGGGCTGGGTCCCCGGCCAGCCGGTCCTGATCAGCGACCACATCAACCTCACCGCGGACTCCCCGATCGTCGGCGCCAACTTCGTCGACCTCACGGACCTGTACTCCAAGCGGCTGCGCGCGCTCTGCCGCGAGGTGGACCCGACCCTCGACGAGGCCGTCTACGTCCAGTTCCGCGGCCCGCACTACGAGACCCCGGCCGAGGTCAACATGGCCCGGGTGATCGGCGGCGAGCTGGTCGGCATGTCCACCACCCTGGAGGCCATCGCCGCCCGTGAGGCCGGCGCCGAGGTGCTCGGCATCTCGCTGGTCACCAACCTGGCCGCCGGCATCACCGGCGAGCCGCTCAACCACGCGGAGGTCCTGGAGGCCGGCAAGGCCTCCGCCGAGCGCATGGGCGAGCTGCTGGCGAAGGTCCTTGACCGGATCTGACGCCCACCAGGCGCACAATCGTGAACGACGGGGCCCACGGGCGGCGTGATCCGCTGATCACACCCGCCCGCGGGCCCCGTCCGCATGTGCACACCCCATCTTTACGGAACCCTCCGGTCTTTACGGAACCCTCCGTCCGACGAACCGACGCACTTCCCGATGGAGCTGGCAGCCATGACGCAGGCACCCACCACCACCGACCTCCTCGCCCGGGCCCGCACCTGGCTGGCCGAGGACCCCGACCCGCAGACCCGCGAGGAGCTCACCGCCCTGCTGGCCCTGGCGGAGGGCCCCGAGGCCGAGACGGACAGCAAGCTCGCCTGGTCGGACCTCGCCGAGCGCTTCTCCGGCCGACTCCAGTTCGGCACCGCCGGCCTGCGCGGCGAACTGGGCGCGGGCCCGATGCGGATGAACCGCGCCGTGGTGATCCGGGCCGCCGCCGGCCTGGTCGCCTACGTCAAGCAGCAGAACCTGGGCGACCTGGTCGTGATCGGCTACGACGCCCGCCACAAGTCCTACGACTTCGCCCGGGACACCGCCGCCGTGGTGGTCGGCGCCGGTCTGCGCGCCGCGCTGCTGCCGCGCCCGCTGCCGACCCCGGTGCTCGCCTTCGCCGTCCGGCACCTGGGCGCGGCCGCCGGCGTCACCGTCACCGCCAGCCACAACCCGCCGCAGGACAACGGCTACAAGGTCTACCTGGGCGACGGCTCGCAGATCGTCCCGCCGGCCGACGCCGGGATCGCCGCCGAGATCGACGCGATCGACTCGCTCCACGACGTCCCGCGCGCCGAGGAGGGCTGGGAGGTGCTCGGCGAGGACGTCATCGAGGCCTACCTGGCCCGGGCCGTCTCGATCGTCGACGAGCACAGCCCGCGCGAGCTCGACGTCGTCTACACCCCGATGCACGGCGTCGGCCGCGACACCCTGGTCGCCGCCTTCCGCCGGGCCGGCTTCCCGGCGCCCACCGTCGTCGCCGAGCAGGCCGAGCCCGACCCGGACTTCCCGACCGTGGCCTTCCCCAACCCGGAGGAGCCGGGGGCGATGGACCTCGCCTTCCGCACCGCCGCCTCGGTCGGCCCGGACATCGTGATCGCCAACGACCCGGACGCCGACCGCTGCGCGGTGGCCGTCCCCACCAACGGCGACGCGGCCGGCGGCGGCAGCGGCGCCGCCGGCTGGCGGATGCTGCGCGGCGACGAGGTCGGCGCGCTGCTCGGCGCGGCCCTGGTCGCCAAGAAGGCCGAGGGCGTCTTCGCCACCACCATCGTCTCCGCCACCCTGCTCGGCCGGATCGCCGAGGCCGCCGGCCTGGGCTACGCCGAGACGCTGACCGGCTTCAAGTGGATCGCCCGCGCCGACGGCCTGCGCTACGGCTACGAGGAGGCGCTCGGCTACTGCGTCGACCCGCAGGGTGTCCGGGACAAGGACGGCATCACCGCCGCTCTGCTGGTCGCCGAACTGGCCGCCACCCTCAAGAAGTCCGGCCGCACCCTGAACGACCTGCTGGACGACCTGGCGCTGGAGCACGGCCTGCACGCCACCGACCAGCTGTCGGTCCGCGTGCACGACCTCTCGCTGATCGCCGACGCCATGCGCCGCCTGCGCGAGCAGCCGCCGACCGTCCTGGCCGGCCTCCGGGTCACCCGCGCCGACGACCTGTCGGCCGGCTCCGCCGACCTGCCGCCCACCGACGGCCTGCGCTACTACCTGGCCGGCGAGGCCGTCCGCTCGGCCCGCATCGTGGTGCGCCCGTCCGGCACCGAGCCCAAGCTCAAGTGCTACCTGGAGGCCGTCCTGCCGGTCGCCACCGCCGCCGACCTCGCCGCCACCCGCGAGCGGGCCGCCGAGCTGCTCGACGCCGTCAAGCGCGACCTGGCCGAGGCCGCGGGCATCGCCGCCTGACGCCCGCCCGCCCACCCGGAAGGGGCCCGCGACCGGCGGGCCCCTTCCGTACGTCCGCTGCTTCTGCTGAGAACGCGTTCTGCTCGGAGCGCGTTCTGCTCAGAGCGCGTTCCGCTCAGACCGCGATCGCCGTGACCAGCGCGGCCAGGCCCACCAGCGTCGGCGCGATCACCCACCAGCACCAGGACACCACGACCGGACCGGCCGCGTCGGGGCGGGCGGCGTTGCGCTCGGCCATCTCCTGCAGCACGGTGGTCACCTGGTCGGACCAGGCGCGGGTCGGGTCGGCGGAGCCCTGCACCACCGGGTTGGACTGGCGGCCGAACACCATCCCCATCCGGGAGGCGTGCTCGGCGCCGCCGCGCTCCTGGGCCCGGGTCGCCCGCTTGCGCTGCCGCAGCGACACCGGCACCGCCCACACCTGGTACTTCTTGCCCCCCGCGAGCAGCTCGACCGAGTACCCCGCGCGCAGTGTGTCCACCGCGGCCCACGGCGCGGTGATGGTCCGCCACGGGTTGCGCACCACCAGTCGGCTGCTGCCGGCCCGCACCTCCGGGCGCAGCGTGTAGGCGATCACCGGGAAGGCGAACACCGGCACCGACGCGAGCGCGACGTACGGCGTCTTCCCGGTCCCGTTCAGCACCGCGTCGCCGATCAGCCAGGCGGCGACGGCCAACAGCAGCACTCCGGAGATCACACCGGGGACAGAGCGGTACACGCGGTCCGCGTACGCGGGCTCCCCGTCGGGGGCGGCGGAACCCCGGTGGGGCTTGCCGTCGGAATCGGTCATGCCGTCGATTCTGCCCCATGCCCCCCACCGAGAGGTCTCGGTCCGGCATCGAATGCCGTCCCCGGACCACCCGGTCACCCTCCTCCGCTCGCCCGGCCCACGCATCCCCGCCGCCGCCCCGCCACGGCCCCGGATGTCTCGGTCCGGCCACGAAAGATGGGGGGTCTAGCGGTCGACTACGCGCGTAGATATGCTGCTCTGGTGACTATGTCCACTGTTGCAGCCAATGCCCCCGGCGTTGCGGGCAGCGGCCTTCAGGACGTTGCGGCGTCCGAGGCCTCGCTCCGCCGCTTTCTGCACGGCCTGCCCGGCGTCGACCAGGTCGGCCTGGAGGCGCGTGCCGCCGCCCTCGGTACCCGCTCGATCAAGACCACGGCGAAGGCCTACGCCATCGACCTGGCGATCTCGATGATCGACCTGACCACGCTGGAAGGCGCGGACACGGTCGGCAAGGTGCGCGCCCTCTGCGCCAAGGGCAGGACCCCCGACCCGACCGACCCGACCACCCCCCGCGTCGCCGCCATCTGCGTCTATCCGGACATGGTCGCCACCGCGAAGGCCGCCCTGTGGGGCACCGACATCCAGGTCGCCTCGGTGGCCACCGCGTTCCCGGCCGGCCGCGCCGCCCTCCCGGTGAAGCTCGCCGACACCGCCGACGCGGTCGCCGCGGGCGCCGACGAGATCGACATGGTGATCGACCGCGGGGCCTTCCTCTCCGGCCGCTACTTCGACGTCTTCCACGAGATCGTCGCCGTCAAGGAGGCGTGCAAGCGCCCGGACGGCACCTCCGCCCACCTCAAGGTGATCTTCGAGACCGGCGAGCTGCAGACGTACGACAACGTGCGCCGCGTCTCCTGGCTGGCGATGCTGGCCGGCGCCGACTTCATCAAGACCTCCACCGGCAAGGTCGCCGTCAACGCGACCCCGCCGGTCACCCTGCTGATGCTGGAGGCGGTCCGCGACTTCAAGGCGCAGACCGGCGTCCAGGTCGGCGTGAAGCCGGCCGGTGGCATCAAGACCACCAAGGACGCGATGAAGTACCTGGTGATGGTCAACGAGACCCTCGGCGACGACTGGCTGACCCCGCACTGGTTCCGCTTCGGCGCCTCCAGCCTGCTCAACGACCTGCTGATGCAGCGCCAGAAGCTCACCACCGGACGCTACTCCGGCCCCGACTACGTGACGGTGGACTGATCACCATGGCCAAGAAGAAGAACACCGAGGAGCCCACGGCCAAGCCGGCCGGAGGCCTCTTCGCCTACGCCCCGGCCCCCGAGTCCTCCGCCGCCGCGGGCGACATCGCCACCTCCTACGGCCACTTCATCGGCGGCGAGTTCGTCGACTCCTCCGGCAGCGAGGCCCTGAAGACGGTCAACCCGGCCACCGAGCAGGTGCTCGCCGAGTTCGCCCAGGGCACCGACGAGGACGTGGACCGCGCGGTCGCCGCCGCCCGCAAGGCCTTCGCCGACTGGTCGGCGCTGCCGGGCAGCGAGCGCGGCAAGTACCTGTTCCGGATCGCCCGGATCATCCAGGAGCGC
This sequence comes from Kitasatospora sp. NPDC087861, assembly GCF_044742585.1. NCBI lineage: Bacteria > Bacillati > Actinomycetota > Actinomycetes > Kitasatosporales > Streptomycetaceae > Kitasatospora > Kitasatospora sp. NPDC087861. The sequence goes on along the minus strand of NZ_JBIUUS010000031.1, from coordinate 41,984 downwards.
AGCCGCGAGCTGGCCGTGCTGGAGTCGATCGACAACGGCAAGCCGATCCGCGAGACCCGCGACTTCGACATCCCGACCGTCGCCGCGTGGTTCTTCTACTACGCGGGCTGGGCGGACAAGCTGGACTACGCGGGCTTCGGCCCGAACCCGCGCCCGCTGGGCGTGGCCGGCCAGGTCATCCCGTGGAACTTCCCGCTGATGATGCTGGCGTGGAAGATCGCGCCCGCCCTGGCGACCGGCAACACGGTCGTCCTCAAGCCGGCCGAGACCACCCCGCTGACGGCCCTGCGCTTCGCCGAGATCTGCCGCCAGGCCGGTCTGCCGAAGGGCGTCGTCAACATCGTCACCGGTGACGGCCGCACGGGCGCCGCGCTGACCGCGCACCCGGACGTCAACAAGGTCGCCTTCACCGGCTCCACCCCGGTCGGCCGGGCGATCGCCAAGCAGCTGGCCGGCAGCCGCAAGAAGCTGTCGCTGGAGCTGGGCGGCAAGGCCGCGAACATCGTCTTCGACGACGCGCCGATCGACCAGGCGGTCGAGGGCATCGTGAACGGCATCTTCTTCAACCAGGGTCACGTCTGCTGCGCGGGCTCGCGCCTGCTGGTCCAGGAGTCGATCCAGGACGAGCTGCTGGACGCCCTGAAGCGCCGGATGGCCACCCTGCGGGTCGGCGACCCGCTGGACAAGAACACCGACATCGGCGCCATCAACTCGGCCGCCCAGCTGGCCCGGATCACCGAGCTGACCGACGCCGGCGAGGCCGAGGGCGCCGAGCGCTGGTCGCCCGACTGCGAACTCCCGGGCACCGGCTTCTGGTTCAAGCCGACCCTGTTCACCGGCGTCAGCCAGGCCCACCGGATCGCCCAGGAGGAGATCTTCGGCCCGGTGCTGTCGGTGCTGACCTTCCGCACCCCCGCCGAGGCGGTCGACAAGGCCAACAACACCCCGTACGGCCTCTCCGCCGGCATCTGGACGGAGAAGGGCTCGCGCATCCTGTGGACGGCGAGCCGGCTCAAGGCCGGCGTGGTCTGGGCCAACACCTTCAACAAGTTCGACCCGACCTCGCCGTTCGGCGGCTACAAGGAGTCGGGCTACGGCCGCGAGGGTGGCCGCCACGGTCTGGAGGCCTACCTCGATGTCTGACACGACCTACGCGCGTCTTGACGTCCTCAAGACCTACAAGCTGTACGTCGGCGGGAAGTTCCCGCGCTCCGAGAGCGGGCGGGTGTACGAGGTGACGGACGCAAAGGGCGAGTGGCTCGCCAACGCCCCGCTGGGCACCCGCAAGGACGCCCGCGACGCCGTCCTGGCCGCCCGCGCGGCGGTCAAGGGCTGGTCCGGCACCACCGCGTACAACCGCGGCCAGGTGCTGTACCGGGTGGCCGAGATGCTGCAGGGCCGCCGCGAGCAGTTCGCCGCCGAGGTGTCCGCCGCCGAGGGCATCGGCCCGAAGAAGGCCGCCGCGCTGGTGGACGCCGCGATCGACCGCTGGATCTGGTACGCGGGCTGGACGGACAAGGTCGCCCAGATCGCGGGCGGCGCCAACCCGGTCGCCGGCCCCTTCTTCAACCTCTCCACCCCGGAGCCGACCGGCGTGGTCGGGATCGTCGCCCCGCAGGCCGGGTACGGACACTCGCTGCTCGGCCTGGTCTCGGTGATCGCCCCGGCGATCGCCACCGGGAACACGGTCGTGGTCGCGGCCGCCGCGGACGCCCCGCTGCCGGCCCTGTCGCTGGGCGAGGTGCTCGCCACCTCGGACGTCCCGGGCGGCGTGGTCAACATCATCTCGGGCCGCACGGCCGACATCGCGCCCACGCTGGCCTCGCACCAGGACGTCAACGCGCTGGACCTCACCGGGGCGATCGCCGCCGACGGCCCCGGCGCGGCGCAGGCGCTGGAAGCGGCCGCCGCGGATACCCTGAAGCGGGTAGTCCGTCCGGAGCTGGACCCGTTCGCCCAGGACTGGACCAATGCGCCCGGTACGGACCGGCTACTCTCCTTCCTGGAGACCAAGACGGTCTGGCACCCGATGGGGATCTGACCTCCCCGTCACCGAGTAACAACTCCACAGACTGGCCGTCCCCCGTGCCCTCTCCCCCCCAGGGCCCGGACGGTCATTGGACGGACCCGCGCCTCTCCCCCCCTGGCGCGGGTCCGTCGCCTTTCGCCGCCTGTCGCCGCCGCTCTCCGTCGCCACGCCGGCAGCTGCCGATGGTCCACGTCGCGCTCGCCGACCCACGGGCCCGGCAGAAGGTGTGCTCCGACCGGTTTCGGCATCGGGCCCCGATGCGTCAGACTGGTGTCCCGTGAGTGACGACCCGCTGAATCCTGCGCCGACGACCCGCGCCCTGGTGGTCCTGCTGTCCGGCCCCTCCGGCTCCGGGAAGTCCTCGCTCGCCGAGCGCAGCGGCCTGCCCGTGCTGCAGCTGGACGACTTCTACAAGGACGGGGACGACCCCACCCTGCCGCTGCTGCCGGACGGCGCGGTCGACTGGGACTCCCCGCTTGCCTGGCACCGCGACCAGGCCGTCGCCGCGATCCGCAGCCTGCACGAGACCGGCCGCACCGACGCCCCGGTGTACTCGATCCCGGACAACGGCCGGATCTCCACCCGCACCCTGGACCTGGCCGGCGCCCCCGCGTTCATCGCCGAGGGCATCTTCGCCGCCGAGATCACCGCCGAGTGCGCCGCCGAGGGCCTGCTCGGCGACGCCCTGTGCCTGCGCAACGGCGCGCTCACCACGGCCTGGCGCCGGCTGCGCCGGGACGTCCGGGAGGGCCGCAAGTCGCTGCCCGTGCTGCTGCGCCGCGGCTGGCGGCTGATGCGCGCCGAGCGGTCCATCGTCGGGCGGCAGGTCACCCTGGGCTCGCACCCGTGCGCCGGTGCGGAGGCCGAGCGCCGGATCCGCGCCGCCGCCGGGCCGCGGCAGCTCTCGTCCGTCTGAGCACGGCCGCGGGGGGACGAGGAGCGGCCGCGCGAGAACGGAGAACGACGGGCCCGGTGCGTCTCCCCCGCACCGGGCCCGTCGCCTTCCCCGAACGATCCCCGGGCTCCCCGTGGTCACCGCTCCCCCGAGCCGGCGTCCACGGACCGCGACCGTCCGCTACCCGTCCCCCGACGGGAGTCCCACTCCTGCGCGTTACGCGACCAGCTCGCCGAACGCCCGGACGGTGTCGCCCGACTTGTTCAGGTGCTCGTCCTCGCGCAGCCGGCGCAGCGCCCGCCAGATGCTGCTCTTGACCGTGCCGACGCTGATCCCCAGCACGTCGGCGATCTCCGGGTCGGTCTTGCCCTCGTAGTACCGCAGCACCAGCATGGTCCGCTGGTTCTCCGGCAGCTTCGCCAGCGCCTGCCAGAGCACGGTGCGCAGCTCGGTGCCGCCCATCGCGTCGGTGTCGCCGGCCGTCTCCGGCAGCTCCTCGGTCGGGTACTCGTTGACCTTGCGGCGCCGCCAGGCGGAGATGTGCAGGTTGGTCATGGTGCGGCGGAGGTACCCGCCGACCGCGGCCTTGTCGGTGATCCGGCCCCAGGCCCGGTAGGTGCTGAAGAGCGCGCTCTGCAGCAGGTCCTCGGCCTCGTAGCGGTCACCGGTGAGGTGGTACGCCGTGGCGTACAGGGAGGCGCGGCGCTCGCGCACGTACGCGGTGAACTCCGTGATGTGGTCCTCCGCGACGGCCGGGTGCTCCCCCTGCGCGTCTCCCTGTCCCGCCTCGGTGGTGCGGGCCGCGGCGGGGTTCAGCCGCAGCAGCGTCGCACCGGCGGCCTCACGACCGGCCGACTCCCCCGAGCCGACCGTCCGCAGACCGCTTCCCCTGTTTCCCCCCGGGGCGTCCTTGCCCTCGACGCGGACGGGGAGGATCCCCCGCAGCGTGAGGGTGCCGGCGGAATCGGCCGCGTTCCCCACCCGGCCGATCCCGTACAGCTCCCCAGCCCTGGCGCCGCCGCTCACCCGACGGGCGACAGGGTTTCCACCGGTGCTGTGCGCGCACCCCCGTACGGTCACGGCACCGGAGTTCTCGTCGGTCCTGACCTCGTACCGGGTCCGCGTGGTGGTCGCTGACGAACGCGCGGTGCGGACAGCCGGGTTGGTCCGGGTCTGAAGCATGGCGTTCATCGTGCGCCCCCTGGGTCGGTACGAGCGGTTCCTGTTGCCGCCTTCCAGCCGGCCGGGTTGGCCCGCTGTCCTGCGGCGACATGGAAAATCCTGCCCGGCGGTTGTGATGGCGCTGTCCGCCGACTGTCACAGGGGTGTCACAGGGGCGGGCCGTTCGTCCCGGTCCGTCTCCCTCCGTACCGGACGCCGGTACCTCTCCTTCCGGTTCCCATACGGGTGCCGACCGGTCCGGGGGGTGATTCGACGCTTCGAGTGGGCCAAAATGGGGCCGTGCCTTTCCTCCTTCTGATCGAGGACGACGACGCCATCCGGACCGGCCTCGAACTCGCCCTCACCCGCCAGGGCCACCGCGTGGCCACCGCCGCCTCCGGCGAGGACGGTCTGAGGCTCTTCAAGGAGCAGCGGCCGGACCTCATCGTGCTGGACGTGATGCTGCCCGGAATCGACGGCTTCGAGGTCTGCCGCCGCATCCGCCGCACCGACCAGCTGCCGATCATCCTGCTGACCGCCCGCTCGGACGACATCGACGTGGTGGTCGGCCTGGAGTCCGGCGCCGACGACTACGTGGTGAAGCCGGTGCAGCCGCGGGTGCTGGACGCCCGGATCCGGGCCGTGCTGCGGCGCGGCGAGCGGGAGAGCTCGGACTCCTCCGCGTACGGCAGCGTGGTGATCGACCGGGCGGCGATGACCGTCACCAAGGACGGACAGGACCTCCAGCTCACCCCGACCGAGCTGCGGCTGCTCCTGGAACTCAGCCGCCGCCCCGGCCAGGCGCTCTCCCGCCAGCAGCTGCTGCGGCTGGTCTGGGAGCACGACTACCTGGGCGACTCCCGCCTGGTGGACGCCTGCGTGCAGCGGCTGCGGGCGAAGGTCGAGGACGTGCCGTCCGCGCCGACCCTGATCCGCACCGTACGCGGGGTGGGCTACCGGCTGGACCCGCCGGCCTGACCGGCCCTCCCCTCCGCCCTGAACTTCCGTACGACGACAGGCTCCTGTGACTGACCAACAGACGACGCCCCGACGCTTCGCCGCGGGCCCGTGGCGCAGGCTGCGCTCCCTGCGGGTGCGGCTGATCGCGGTGTTCGCGGCGGTCGCGCTGCTCGCCGCCGTCTCGGCCTCCGGCATCGCCTACTGGCTGAACCGCGACGCGGTGCTCAAGCGTGCCCAGGACACCGCGCTCAACGACTTCCGGGTCTCGCTCAGCCGCAACGTCTCCGCGCTGCCGCTGAACGCGAGTTGCCCGGACCTGACCACGCTCGCGTCCACCGTCGCCAGTTCCGGACTGAGCTACGACGTGGTGGTGGTCGACCCGGCGCACCCGGAGTGCACGGCCTCCTCCGACCCGGGGCAGTTCACGCTGGCCGACGTCCCGGCGGCGCTGCAGTCCACCGTCGCCAGGCAGCGCGAGATCACCGAGACCAACCCCTACCCGTACCACCTGTACTGGCAGCGGCAGAACCTGGCGGGCCGGCCGTTCGTGATCGGCGGCACCAAGGTGGTGCCGACCGGCCCGACGGCGTACATGTTCAAGTCGCTGGAGAACGAGCGGGCCGACCTCAACACGCTGGGCTGGTCGCTGGCCATCGCCACCCTGCTCGCGCTGATCGGCTCGGCGCTGCTCGCCCAGGCCGCCTCGTCGACGGTGCTGCGGCCGGTCAAGCGGCTCGGCGACGCCGCCCGGCGGCTCGGCGAGGGACACCTGGACACCCGGCTGGAGGTCGAGGGCGGGGACGAACTCGCCGACCTGGCGCGGACGTTCAACCGGGCCGCGGAATCGCTGCACGAGCAGGTCGAGGAGCTGAGCGCGCGCGAGGCGCAGAGCCGGCGGTTCGTCGCCGACATGTCGCACGAGCTGCGCACCCCGCTCACCGCGATGACCGCCGTCACCGACATCCTGGAGGACGAGGCCGAGTCGCTGGACCCGATGATCGAGCCGGCCGTACGGCTCGTGGTCAGCGAGACGCGGCGGCTGTCCGACCTGGTGGAGAACCTGATGGAGGTGACCCGCTTCGACGCGGGCACCGCCAGGCTGGTCGCCGACGAGGTGGACATAGCCGACCTGATCATGTCCTGCATCGACGGCCGGGCCTGGTACGACGCGGTCGAGCTGGACGCCCCGCGCGGCATCCTGGCCGTGGTCGACCCGCGCCGGCTCGACGTGGTCTTCGCCAACCTGATCGGCAACGCGCTCAAGCACGGCGGCTCGCCGGTGCGGGTCAGGGTCCGGGAGAGCGCGGGCTCGGTCGTGGTCGAGGTCTCCGACAGCGGCCCGGGCATCCCCGAGGACGTGCTGCCGCACGTCTTCGACCGGTTCTACAAGGCGGACCGGGGACGGGCCCGCTCGGAGGGCAGCGGCCTCGGGCTGTCGATCGCGATGGCCAACGCACAGATCCACGGGGGGACGATCACGGCGGCGAACGGGGAGGTCGGGGCGGTGTTCACGCTGACGCTGCCGCTGGCCCCGCCGCCCCCGCCGGCCGAGGGCGAGACCGGTGGCGGCCCCGCCGGCGACGCCGCCCAGGACAAGGACACCACGTGACCTCCCCCACCCGCACCGCCCTGCGCCGCACCGCTGGCGCCCTGCTGCTGCTCGCGCTGGCCTCCGGCTGCGGCATCCGGCCGACCGCCGTCCCGGTGGACGCGGGCGCCCCGGCCAGCCGGACGGCCTGCCCGACCTCCCCGCACATACCGGCCGCTCTGGCGGCCACGCCGTCCCCGCCCGCACCGAGCACGCCGCCGACCCGCGGCGCCGCCAAGGCGGGCGTGAGCCCGAGCCCGACGCCCACCGTGGTGGCGCCCGGCACTCCGCCGCCCGACAACGTGTTCAGCGCGGTGCCGACGGCGGCGCCCTGCCGGTAGTGCACTCGGCCGCGCCCCGGGCGCCCGGGGCGCGGCCGGGAATGTTCACGCCCGGGGTGGAACCACCGCGCCACCGGCCCACGTCCTTTCCCCCGTGCAGCGAGATGGCACCAGGACACGCGACGAGCGTTCCGGCGCACGGACCGAGAACCGGCCGGCGGCGGCCGTCCACCGTCCCCTCCGATCGGCCGGACTGGCGGGCCTGACCTGCTACCTGGCGCTGGTGCTCTGGCTGGTGGTGCTGAGGCCGCTGCCGGTGGCCTGGGTCTACGACGCCAACCTGACGCCGCTGGCGTCGCTCCGCTCCTCCACCGGCTGGCAGGTGGTCGGCGAGTTCCTCCTGCTGGCCCCGCTCGGCGTGCTGCTCCCGCTGGCCGGCGGCCGGCCGCGGGCCCCCTGGCTGCCGTCCTTCCTGCGCACCACCGGTGTCTCCGCCCTGCTGGCGACCGGCCTGGAGTTCCTCTCCTCCTGGACGCCCGGGCACGTCCTCAACGTCGACCACATACTGCTCGCCGTGATCGGCGTGGCCGTCACCCACCTGGCCCTCGTCCCCGGTCTGCGGCGGCTGCTGCGGGACCGGCGGCCGGGGGTGCGGGCGCCGAAGGTGACCGTACGGGTCAGCCCGCCGGCGGCCGCCGTCGCACCCGTCCCCCGCGCCCGCGCCTACGCCGAGCCCACGCCGCCCGCCCGCTGAGGCCCGCCCGCCCGCAGGGTCCGCCGTACCCGGCCGCCGACCTCGATCAGCCCGCCCGGGCGCGGCCCGGTCAGCAGCTGTGAGCCCCGGCCCTGGGTGACGGTCAGCGCCCGTCCGAGGTGCGCGGTCAGCAGCAGGGCCGCCGCGCCGGTCGCCTCGTCCTCGTCGATCCCGTCGCCCCGGCCCGGGAAGGCCCGCGCCCGGACGCTGCCGGCCGCCTCGTCCTGCCAGGCCCAGGCGTAGATCCACTCCCCCGGCGGCGGCACCTCCAGGGCGTCCACCTCGGCCGCCGAGGCGTAGCGCCGCAGTGTCCGCGGCGGCGCCCACGCGGGGCGCGCCGCGACCAGGGTCAGTCCGCCGTCGCGCCGGACCTCCACCTTCCCGGCGGCCGTGACCAGCCGGTCCACCCCGAGCAGCCAGGCGGCGCCCACGCACGGGTGGCCGGCGAAGGGCAGGCGCAGCGTCGGGGTGTAGATGTCGATCTCGCCGCGCTCCGGGTCGTCGACGAACACCGTCTCGCTGAAGCCGAGTTGCCGCGCGAACGCCTGCCGGTCCGCCCGGTCCGGCAGCGCGGCGCCCGCCCGCACCACGCCGAGTTCGTTCCCGTACCCGCCGTCGGGCCCGCAAAAGACCCGCAGCACCTCATAGTCAGTCATTTCCCACCTCGTCAATCGCCGTTTCGGCGGAGCGCAACGACTCCGTGCTGAAAACGCGGCGGCGGATGTCGGCCGCCTTTAGTACTCTGCGCTGTCGTCCCCAACGGCTCCGCCGTTTTTCTCCCGTCCCCCAGGAATCCCCCTTGAACAATCTCGATTTCAGCGCCGAGCCGCTGTTCTCCTGGTACGTCGTCATGCTGGCGATCAGCGGCGTCATCATGCTGGTCCTCGGAGCGCTGAATCTCGGCGGCGGCCTGAAGATCGGCTGGCGGATCGTCAACGTCCTCGCCGGTCTCGGATTCCTGGGGTACGCCTACTACCTCGCGTTCGTGTTCGAGGGCGGCAGGTACGAGATCTTCCTCAAGGCGTTCATCCTGCCGGTCGCGCTGATCGTCCACTCGGTGAAGGCGATCGTCGAGCGGAGCAACGCCAAGGCCCAGCAGCCGGTCCCGCCGGGTGCGCCCTACGGCCCGGCCGCCGGGTACCAGAACGTCCCGCCGCAGGCGGCGGCGTTCGACCCCAACGCCCCGCAGGCACCGTACAACCCCAACGCCCCGCAGGCGCCGTACGGTCCCGGCGCCCCGCAGCCCGGCGCGGCCGTCCCGCCGCCGGCCGCGCCGTACCAGCAGGGCGTCCCGGCGCCGCAGGCCGCGCTGTACGCCCCGCCGGCGCAGGCCGTCCCGAACAACCCCTACGCGCAGTCCGTGCCGCCGGCCCAGCCCGGGCAGCCGCAGCCGCCGTACCCGGCCGGCTGATCCGCCGCACGGGGGGTGGGGGCACCGGCCGGGCCGGGGCCCCCACCGCCGTCAGGGGGTCAGCCGGTGCAGGTCACGCGGGAAGAGCGTGGTCCGGCGGATGTTGTCGGTGCCGGTGAGCCGCGCCGTCCAGCGCTCCAGTCCGAGCGCGAACCCGCCGTGCGGAGGCATGCCGTGCGCGAAGGACCGCAGGTACCCCTCGTACGGGCCGACCGGCTCGCCCCGGGCCGCCAGCGCAGCCAAGTAGTCCTCGTACCGGTGCAGCCGCTGGCCGCCGGTGACCAGTTCGAGCCCGCGGAAGAGCAGGTCGAAGCTGTTGGAGTACTCCGGCCGCCCCGGCTCCGGGTGGGTGTAGAACGGCCGCTTGCGCATCGGGTAGCCGACCACGAACAGGAACTCGCTGCCGTGCTCGCGCAACGCCCACTCGCTGAGCCACCGCTCGTGCGCCGGGGCGAGGTCCGGCTCGTCGACGCCCAACAGCCGCATCGCCTCGGCGAAGTGGAGCTGCGGGATCTCCGCCGGGACGTCGGGCAGCTCCACCTCCAGCAGGTCGGCGGCGGCGCCGGCCCGCTCGGCCACCGAGGCGACCATCCCGGCGACCACCTCGCGCAGCACGGCCATCACCTCGCGGTGGTCGGCGATGAAACCGAGTTCCGCGTCGAGGCTGGTGTACTGCGCCAGATGCCGTGCGGTGTCGTGCGGTTCGGCCCGGAACACCGGCCCGGTCTCGTAGACCCGCTCGAACACCCCGACCATCGCCTGCTTGAAGAACTGCGGCGACTGCGCCAGGTACGCCTCCCGCCCGAACCAGTCCAGCGCGAAGACGTCCGCGCCGGACTCGGTGGCCGAGGAGACCACCTTGGGCGTGTGGATCTCGGTGAAGCCGAGCCCGTCCAGGGTGGCGCGGAACCCGGCCACGGAGGCCGCCGAGACGCGGTGCAGCGCGGACAGCCGGGGGTGGCGCAGGGTGACCGGCGCGCCATCCAGGACGACCGGCAGCGCGGCCTCGACGGTGGGCCGGAACAGGCTGAACGGCGGCGCCCCGGCGAGGCTGGACAGCACCTCGACGGTCGGGGCGGTCAGTTCGACGCCGGCCGGCGCCTGCGGGTTGGCGGTGACCGTGCCGCGGATCCGCAGCACGGTCTCCTCCGGCAGGTTGGGGCCGGCACCGGTGGTGACCACCTGGGCCAGTCCGGAGCGGTCCCGGATCACCAGGAAGGTGACGGACTTCAGTGCGCGGCGGCGGTGCAGCCAGCCGCTGATCTCGACGGATTCGCCGACGTGGCCGGGTAGTTCGGCGGCCAGGACACGGGTCGTCGGGTGGATCATCGCGGCCCTCCAGGGGCTTCGTGGTGATCCCTTCGGAGTGCGGGCGAGAAGGGCAACTCGCGGTGCCACCGCACTTTCGCCGCCGCCCGCGCGGGCAGCGGCCTCGTGACGGCCCGTTGACGGGGGCCGGCCGGCGGGGCATTTCCTCCCCGCACTCAGGAGTGTCTTCGCTCCGGTGCGCAGGACCGCCTTCACAGCTGCCGGCGGCTCTCTCGGCCCGCGGGGCCCGGAGGTACTCGTCTCCCTCGACGTGTTGTCGGAGAGGCTAGATCAGGCCACTGCCACCCGCAACGGGCTTTCCGGCCGCCCTGGCGGGTGCCCGCGCTCCGGGTGGACCCTGAGTCGGACCCCGACGTCCGGCTACGCCTCACCGGTGACTCGGCGGGGTGGCGAATCGACTGCCAGGCGGACGTTTCCGGGCCCGCGGTCGCGGAGAGTTGTCATAAGCCCGCCGGACCGGCCGGACCGGGCTCCACGACACGGAGAAGACCATGAGCGCCCGTCTCGCCCGTCCTCGCCACAACCGCGTCATCGCCGGCGTCTGCGCCGGGCTCGCCGAGCGCTACGGCGTGACGCCGTGGACCGTACGACTGATCTTCCTGATCTCGATCATCCTGCCCGGGCTCCAGTGCCTGGTCTACCTCGCCCTCTGGGTGCTGCTCCCCCAGGAGCCGTAAGTCCCGGATCCGGCACTTCCCGAGCCGGCTCCGGGCCTGTCCGACAACTCCCGCCGCACGCACGGCCGGACACGACGACGGGCCGCCCGATCCCGGGATCACCGGGACGGACGGCCCGTCGCCGTGCCGGCGGCTCGATCAGCCGGCCAGGCCCGGCAGCGGCAGGGCGTGGGTCAGCCCGCCGATGGGGGTCTTGTCGACGCCGGGGATGGTCGGGATGGCACCGCGGGTCGCGGCAGCAGGCGCCTCGGCGGTCGGCGCGGCCTGTCCGGCGGTCGGGGCGAGGGTGCCGAGCGTGCCGGTGACCTCGTCGCCGCCGGGCAGCTTGTTGGCGGTGTCGGCGACCGCGCCGGTCACCGCGGGGTTCGTCAGGGTGCTGGTGGGCAGCCCGACACCGCCGGGGGCCGGGGCGGCAGCGGACGCGCTACCGGCGCCCACCGCTGCGATGGCGATGCCGAGCGCCGCGGTACCGGCGGCCTTGAGAGCCTGCTTCATGGTTCGTCCCTTGGGTCCTCGTCGGTGGCCGACATCGCGGCGGGGCGGACGGGATCCGCCGCCGCCACGGCCTGTCAGCATTGACTGGCACACCGTAGTGAGTGGGACACGCGAGAGCCAAAGGGCGTTCACTCAGTCGAGTGAGTAGTCGGATGAACGCCAAATCCCGTTCGGGACCACGGAGTTCACCCGACCACTCGAACGGGCCGGGCCGCTCAGAGCTCGCCGGCACCCGCACTGAACAGCCACTCCGCCTTCAGCTCGGCGTACCCCGGCTTGATCACGTCGTTGATCATCGCCAGCCGCTCGTCGAACGGCAGGAACGCGGACTTCATCGCGTTCACCGTGAACCACTCCAGGTCCCCCAGCGTGTAGCCGAAGGCCTCCACCAGGTGTCCGAACTCCTGGCTCATGCTGGTGCCGCTCATCAGCCGGTTGTCGGTGTTGACGGTGACCCGGAACTTCAGCCGGCTGAGCAGCCCGATCGGGTGCTCGGCGTACGAAGTCGCCGCCGCGGTCTGGAGGTTGGAGGTCGGGCACATCTCCAGCGGGATGCGCTTGTCGCGGACGTACGCGGCCAGTCGGCCGAGCTCGACGCCGCCGTCCTCCTTCACCGTGATGTCGTCGACGATCCGCACGCCGTGGCCGAGCCGGTCGGCGCCGCAGCACTGCAGGGCCTCCCAGATCGACGGCAGGCCGAAGGCCTCGCCCGCGTGGATGGTGAAGTGGTTGTTCTCGCCCTTGAGGTAGTCGAAGGCGGCCTGGTGGCGGGTGGGCGGGTGGCCCGCCTCGGCGCCGGCGATGTCGAAGCCGACGACGCCCTGGTCCCGGTAGCGGTTGGCCAGTTCGGCGATCTCGGTGGAGCGGGCGGCGTGCCGCATCGCGGTCAGCAGGGTGCCGACCCGGATCCGGTGGCCGGCCGCGCGGGCGTTGGCCTCGCCGAGGCGGAAGCCCTCGTTCACGGCCTGGACGACCTCGTCCAGGGAGAGGCCGGCCTCCAGGTGCTGCTCGGGGGCGTAGCGGACCTCGGCGTACACGACGCCGTCGGCGGCCAGGTCCTCGGCGCAGTCGGCGGCGACCTTGATCAGGGCCTCGCGGGTCTGCATCACGGCGCAGGTGTGCGCGAAGGTCTCCAGGTAGCGGACCAGCGAGCCGGAGTCGGCGGCCGCGCGGAACCACTCGCCGAGTTCCTTGGCGTCGGTGGTCGGGAGGCCCTCGTAGCCGACCGCGGCGGCCAGCTCGACGACGGTCTCGGGGCGCAGCCCGCCGTCGAGGTGGTCGTGCAGCAGCACCTTCGGCGCGCGGCGGATCTGGTCGGGCGTGGGGATGCGCGGGCCGGTGCCCGCGGCGGTGACAGGGATCTGCTTCTCCATTGCGGAAATATAGCCCCTACGCGCGTAGACCCACCACCGCCAACACGGCCGGTTCGGCCAAAGTCCATCGGGAATTCCACCGCCCGGGCCAGCCGCGGCACATTCGGCTCAATCGTGGTGCAGCAACCGCCCCCGCCGCGACAGCACGAAATCCCGGAACGCCGCCACCGGCGGGGTCGGCGGCCGCCCCGCCGCCCAGGCCAGCCCGATCGCCCGCCGGGTGCGCGGCGCCGTCACCTCCAGCTCCACCACCCCCGGCCGCGGCACCAGGGCCGGCGGCAGCAGCGCCACCCCCAGCCCGGCCGCGACCAGCCCGCGCAGCGTCTCGGTCTCCTCCCCCTCGAAGGCGAGCCGCGGCACGAACCCGGCCTGCGCGCAGAAGCCGTCCGTGATCGCGCGCAGCCCGTACCCCCGCTCCAGTCCGACGAACGGCTCCTCGGCCACCTCCGCCAGCCGGATCCGCCGCCGACTTGCCAGCCGGTGGTCCGCCGGGACGACCAGGTGCAGCCGCTGCTCGTCCAGCGGGCGGGCCGTGAAGGCCGGGTCGTCCGGCAGCGGCGCGACCAGGCAGAGGTCCAACTCCCCCTCGCGCAACCGCTCCAGCATCGCCCCGACGTAGTCCTGCACCAGCTGGAAGCGGACCTGCGGGTGCCCCGCCCGGAACCCGCTCAGCAGCGCCGGCACCGCATCCGTCCCCATCGTGTGCAGAAAGCCGAACGCCACCCGCCCGACCTCCGGATCGGCCTCCGCCCGGGCCGCCTCCGCCCCGCGCTCGACCTCCGCCAGCGCCCGCTCCACCGAGGCCAGCAGCAGCCGGCCGGCCCTGGTCAGCCGGACCGTGCGGCCCTGCCGGGCCAGCAGGTCCACGCCCAGCTCCTCCTCCAGCCGGGCCACCGCACGCGACAGCGTCGGCTGCGGCACCCCGAGCAGCGCGGCCGCCTGCGTCACGTGCTCCAAGCGGGCGACCGCGGCGAACTGCGCCAGCCGGGGCGCCAGCAGCGCCGCCGGCTCGTCCGGCCCCAACTCCGCCGCCCGGTACCGCTGCTCCGTGCCGTCCGTCACGTCCGTCCGGGACATCCCGCCACCACCTCGACTCATACGCCAACGCATCGATTCTCCACTCTTCATGCATTGGACGCATCAGCCGCGCCACGCCTACGGTCGACGCCATGCAGCCCGCCGATACCAGGGCATCCGTGACCGTCCCGGATGCCCCCGCCACCGCCATGCCCGCAGCCGACGACCGCCACCGCCCCGGCCAGCGCGCCTTCCGCCGCGCCAACCTCGCCCTGTTCGCCGCCGGGGTCGCGACCTTCGTCCTGCTCTACTCCACCCAGGGCCTGCTGCCGATCCTCTCGGCCGACCTCGACCTCACCCCCGGCCAGGCCAGCTGGACGGCCTCCGCCGCCACCCTCGGACTCGCCCTCGGACTGCTCCCCGCCAGCGCCCTGTCCGACCGGTACGGCCGCACCGCCGTGATGACGGCCTCCACCCTCGCCGCCACCGCGATCGCCCTCGCCCTGCCGTTCGCACCCGACCTCACCACCCTGGTCGTGCTGCGCGTCCTCCAGGGCGCCGCGCTCGCCGGACTGCCCGCCACCGCCATGGCGTACCTCGCCGAGGAGATCCACCCCAGCGCCCTGGCCTCCGCGATGGGCCTGTACGTGGCCGGCAACAGCATCGGCGGCATGGGCGGCCGGCTGCTCTCCGGCTGGACCGCCGCCGCCCTCGGCTGGCGCTGGGGCCTCGCCGCCTCCGCCGCCCTCGCCCTGCTCGCCGCGCTCGCCTTCCGGCTGCTGATCCCCACCGCCCGGCACTTCACCCCGGCCCCGGTGGACGCCCGCGCCCTCGCCCGCACCGTCGGACGGCACCTGCGCAACCCGCTGCTGGTCCGGCTGTACGCGCTCGGACTGCTGTTCATGGCCGTGTTCGGCGCGGTCTACAACACCGTCGGCTACCGGCTGATCGCCGCCCCCTTCCACCTGCCGGAGTCGGTCGCCGCCTCGATCTTCGTCGTCTACCTGGTCGGCACCGGCACCTCCGCCGCCGCCGGCCGCCTCTCCGGCCGGCTCGGCCGCCGCGGCGCCCTCTACGTCTCCATCGGCGTGACCGCCGCCGGGCTGCTGCTCTCGCTCACCGAGTCCCTGGTCTGCGCCCTGCTCGGCCTGGTCCTGATCACCGCCGGCTTCTTCGCCGGCCACGCCACCGCCTCCTCCGCCGTCGGCCGCACCGCCACCGAGGGCCGCGCCCAGGCCTCCGCCCTCTACCTGATCGCCTACTACCTCGGCAACAGCCTCGGCGGCACCGTCGGCGCCGACGCCTACCACGCCACCGGCTGGCCCGGCGCCGCCACCGTGGGCCTCGCCGCCATGGCCCTCGCCGCCGCCGTCACCCTCTACGCCACCCACCAGGCCCACGCGGCAGGGCGAGCGATCGCGGACGCTTGACGGCCGCCGCCGATACACTCCCGGGCATGAGCATCGATCCTGCCGTGTACGCCCGACTGCGCGAGATCGCGGATCAGCTGCCGAAGGTGCCGGGGATAGGGAAGATCGAGATCGCCGACGGCGAGATCGTCATGATGATGTCGCCCGTGAAGCGTCACGAGCTTGCCGTCATCCGCCTGGCGCAACAGCTCAACGCCCAGCTGCCCCGGACCCACCCCGGCTACATCGCCCACGGTGGCGCCGACTTGGAGGACGTCGGCCTCGGTCGACTCCGAAACCCCGACTTGATGGTGTTCCCCGACGCGGCTCTGGACGACGACAGCCCGGCGTTCCTTCCCCACGAGATCCTTCTCGTCGTGGAGATCGTCTCGAAGTCCAACCCCGAGAACGACTACCACAACAAGGTCCACGACTACTCGGCCATGGGCATCCCGCTCTATCTCCTGGTCGATCCCCGCAAGGGCACCGGCATCATCCACGACGAGCCCGGCTACACCCGCCGCACGGACTTCGCTTTCGGCGACACGATCACCGTCGGCCCCTGGACGCTCGACACCGGCGTCCTGCGGACGTACGCCTGAGCGCACGTCCGCAGGACGGCGTCCGGCTCAGGCGATGCGGTCGAGCACGATCGGGTTCGGGGTGAAGGCCGTGCCGGCCGGGGAGACCTCGATGCCGCCTTCGAGGGCCTCGATGGCGTAGTCGTAGCGCTCCGGGGTGTCGGTGTGCAGGGTCAGCAGGGGCTGGCCGGCCACGACGGTGTCGCCGGGCTTGGCGTGCATCTCGACGCCGGCGCCGGCCTGGACCGGGTCCTCCTTGCGGGCGCGGCCGGCGCCCAGGCGCCAGGCGCAGACGCCGACGGCGTAGGCGTCGAGCGTGGTGAGGACGCCGGAGGCGGGCGCCGGGATGACGTGCTGCTCGCGGGCGACCGGGAGCGGGGCGTCGACGTCGCCGCCCTGGGCGGCGATCATGCGGCGCCAGTGGTCCATCGCGGAGCCGTCGCGCAGCGCGTCGGCCGGGTCCTTGCCCTGCACACCGGCCGCGGCGAGCATCTCGCGGGCGAGGGCCAGGGTCAGCTCGACGACGTCGGCGGGGCCGCCGCCGGCCAGCACCTCGATCGACTCGCGGACCTCCAGCGCGTTGCCGGCGGTGAGGCCGAGCGGGGTGGACATGTCGGTGAGCAGGGCGACGGTGTTGACGCCGGCGCTGGTACCCAGGCCGACCATGGTGCGGGCGAGTTCGCGGGCGTCGTCGATGTTCTTCATGAAGGCGCCGGAGCCGACCTTGACGTCCAGGACCAGCGCGCCGGTGCCTTCGGCGATCTTCTTGGACATGATCGAGGAGGCGATCAGCGGGATGGCCTCGACGGTCCCGGTGACGTCGCGCAGCGCGTACAGCTTCTTGTCGGCGGGCGCGAGGCCGTCGCCGGCGGCGCAGATGACCGCGCCGGTGGAGCGCAGCACGTCCAGCATCTCCTCGTTGGAGAGCAGGGCGCGCCAGCCGGGGATGGACTCCAGCTTGTCGAGGGTGCCGCCGGTGTGGCCGAGGCCGCGGCCGGAGAGCTGCGGGACGGCGGCGCCGCAGGCGGCGACGAGCGGGGCGAGCGGGAGGGTGATCTTGTCGCCGACGCCGCCGGTGGAGTGCTTGTCGCTGGTGGGCAGCGGCAGCGAGGAGAAGTCCATCCGGACGCCGGAGCGGATCATGGCGTCGGTCCAGCGGCTGATCTCGTGCGGCTTCATGCCGTTCAGCAGGATCGCCATGGCCAGGGCGGACATCTGCTCATCGGCGACCTCGCCGCGGGTGTACGCGTCGATGACCCAGTCGATCTGAGCGTCGCTCAGCTCTCCGCGGTCGCGCTTGGTCCTGATGACGGAGATGGCGTCCATGCGTGCTCCAAGAGGGGGTTTCAAAAGCGAAGAGTGTCGCGAGATGACCGGTTCCGGCCCACTCGCGACACTCTACGCGCGTAACTGAAAGGGAAGCTAGAGCCGCTCCGGCCCGAACGCGTCAGGCAGGACCTCGCTCATCGGGCGGATCCCGGAGGGCAGCTCGATCAGCAGATCCGGCCCGCCGTGCTCGTACAGCAGTTGGCGGCAGCGCCCGCACGGCATCAGCAGGTCGCCCGCACCGTCGACACAGGTGAAGGCGGTCAGCCGGCCGCCGCCGGTGGCGTGCAGCGCGGACACCAGCCCGCACTCGGCGCACAGCCCGAGCCCGTACGAGGCGTTCTCGACGTTGCAGCCGGTGACCAGTCGCCCGTCGTCCACGAGCGCGGCCGCGCCGACCGGGAACTTGCTGTACGGCGCGTACGCGTGGCTCATCGCCTCGCGCGCGGCCGCGCGCAGCCGGTCCCAGTCGATCGCGGGGGACTCCGCCGGTGTCGTCACTTGCCCTGGCCCTTGCGGTAGATCTGGCCGTCCGCCTTCGGCATCCGCAGTCGCTGCGAGGCCAGCGAGAGCACCACCAGGGTGATCACGTACGGCGTGGCGACGATCAGCGGGCGCTGCACCTCGTCGGTGAGCGCGTACCAGGCGCCGAGACCGCCGGCGACCACGAAGGCGATCGCCGCACCGGTGAACTTGCGCCGGTACAGCTGCCAGAGCGCGAACAGCGCCATCGCGATGGCGACGATCAGGATCAGCACGTGCACCGACTCCGGGTCGCGCAGCTGGAGGCTGTCGGTGAAGCCGAACAGGCCGGCGCCCATGGCGAGGCCGCCCGGCATCCAGTTGCCGAAGATCATCGCCGCGAGGCCGATGAAGCCGCGGCCGAGGGTCTGGCCGTCCTTGTAGAAGTGCGCCGCGACCAGCGAGAGGTACGCACCGCCGAGGCCGGCGAAGGCGCCGGAGGCGATGACCGCGAGGTACTTGTACTTGTAGACGTTGACACCCAGCGACTCGGCGGCGGTCGGGTTCTCACCGCAGGAGCGCAGCCGCAGGCCGAACACCGTGCGCCAGAGCACGAAGTAGCTGAGCACGATCATCACGCCGGCCAGCAGCACGACCACCGAGATGTTGGTGACCAGGCCGCCGAGCACGCCGGCCAGGTCGGAGACGAAGAACCAGTGGTGCTTCTCGATGTCCTTCAGCCCGGACGACAGCCCGGGGATGGTGATGTACGGCAGCGGATCCGCCGGCGGCGACTGGTTCGCACCCGCGCCGACCGCGATGTAGTCCTTGTAGTAGATCCGGTTGACGTACCCGCAGATGCCGGGGATCAGCAGGTTGATGCCGACGCCGGAGACGATGTGGTCGACGCCGAAGGTGACGGTGACGACGGCGTGCAGCAGACCGCCGAGCGCGCCGCCGAGCATGCCGGCCAGCAGACCGACCCACGGGTTGTACAGGTAGCCCGCCCAGGCACCGCAGAAGGTGCCGGCGACCATCATGCCCTCAAGACCGATGTTGACCACACCGGCCCGCTCGGACCAGAGACCGCCCAGACCGGCCATGCCGATCGGCACGGCGGCGCTGAGCGCGGCGGTGACCTGACCGGAGGAGGTCAGCGAGTGGTTGCCGGTGGCCATGCCCACGGCGGAGAACAGGACCAGGGCGCCCGCGATCAGCAGCAGCACCACCGGCCAGGACAGCCCGCGCTTCTTCGCGGGCGCGCCCGACGCCTTGGGACGGGCAGCGGTGGCCGTACTCATGCCGACACCTCCTTCTTCTCAGTGGTCGCGAGCTGGGCGGCGAGCTCGGCGCCGACCTTCTGCTGCTGGCGCTTCAGGCCGTAGCGGCGCACCAGCTCGTACGCGACGACGACGCAGATGACGATGGTGCCCTGCATGACCTGGACGATCTCGAACGGGAAGGCCCCGTTCTGGGGCAGCGGCAGCTGGTTGCCGGTGGAGTCCAGGAAGGCGAACAGCAGGGCCGCGAAGGCCATGCCGATCGGGCTGTTGCGGCCCAGCAGGGCGATCGAGATGCCGAGGAAGCCCAGGCCGGGCTGGAAGCTCTGGCCGAAGTAGAACGAATTCTGGAGCAGCTCGGGCAGGCCGATCAGACCGGCGATTCCACCGGAGACCGCCATCGAGATGATCACCATGCGCTTGACGTTCACGCCGGACGCGGTCGCGGCGGACTCCGAGCGGCCGGTGGCGCGCAGGTCGAAGCCGAAGCGGGTGCGGGTCAGGGTGAACTGGAACACCACGCCGACCAGGGCGGCGATGACGATGAAGCCCCACAGCGGCCCACCGGCCGTGTCGAGCGAGAAGAAGTGGCTGGACTGCGAGATCGGGTCGGTCTGGATCGAGTTGCTGGTGGCGCCCTTCTCCGGCGCGAAGATGCCGGGGACGAGCAGCAGACCGACGACCGCGATCGAGATCGAGTTCAGCATGATGGTCGAGATGACCTCGCTGACCCCTCGGTAGACCTTCAGCAGACCGGCGATGCTGGCGTACAGCCCACCGACCAGCATGGCGGTGATCAGCAGCAGCGGGATCTGGATGATCGCCGGCAGGTCGACCTTGGCGCCGACGAAGGCCGCGAACAGCGCCGCGACCTTGTACTGGCCCTCGACGCCGATGTTGAACAGGTTCATCCGGAAACCGAAGGCGGCGGCCGCGGCGGCCAGGTAGTACGTGGTGGACCGGTTGAGGATCGCCACCTGGCCGTCCGACTTGGTGGCGTACGTGAGCATCACGTTCCACGCGTCGAACGGGTTCTTGCCCGAGGTCGCCAGCAGGACGGAACAGATCGCGACGGAGAGCACGACCGCGAGCACCGGCGCTGCCAGTGCGAACACGATCCGCTCACCGCTGATCCGCTGCGCCAGGCTGCGCTTGGCGGCGGTGTTGGGACTGGTCATGTGGGTTACTCCCCCGCCTGCGGGTCGCCGGCGGTGTCGGTGGGGCCGGCGTCGGACTCGGCCTCGGTGCCCTCCACGAGGACCTCGTGGAACTTCTCGACGGCCTCCGCATCGGACTCGAGGTGGCCGCTGGCGGCACCCGTCATCGCGGTACCGAGGTCCTCGGCGGTGACGGTGGCCGGGTCGGCGTCCGCGACCAGGCGGCCGCGGTAGATGACCCGGATGGTGTCGGAGAGGCCGATCAGCTCGTCCAGATCGGCGGAGATCAGCAGGACGGCCAGGCCGGCCCGCTGGGCGACCCGGATGTGCTCCCAGATCTGCGCCTGCGCGCCGACGTCCACCCCGCGGGTGGGGTGCGCGGCGATCAGCAGCTTGGGCTGGTGGCTCATCTCGCGGCCGATGATCAGCTTCTGCTGGTTGCCGCCGGAGAGGGAGGCCGCGGTGACCTCGATGCCGGGGGTGCGGACGTCGTACTGCTCGACGATCCGCCAGGTGTCCTTGCGGGCCGCGGCCGGGTCGAGCAGGACGCCCTTGGAGTTGGGCGCCTCGGTGACGTGGCCGAGGATCCGGTTCTCCCAGAGCGGGGCCTCCAGCAGCAGGCCGTGCTTGTGGCGGTCCTCGGGGATGTAGCCAATGCCGGCCTCGCGGCGGGCCCGGGTGAGATCTCCGGAGAGGTCCTTGCCGTCGAGGGTGACGGTGCCGGCGTCCAGCGGCAGCATGCCCATGATGGCCTCGACCAGTTCGGCCTGACCGTTGCCCTCGACACCGGCGATGCCGAGGATCTCGCCCTTGTGGATGCGCAGCGAGATGTCGTCGAGGACGACGCGCTCGATGCCCTCGGCATCGGCCTTGGCGATCCGCAGGCCCTTGACGTCGAGCATCTCGGTGGTGGTGACGGTCGACTCGCGGCTCTCCGGGGAGGGCAGCTCGGCGCCGACCATCATCTCGGCCAGCTGGCGGGCGGTGACGGCCTTCGGGTCGGCGTCGCCGACCGTGGTGCCGCGCCGGATCACGCTGATCGCGTCGGCCACCGCCAGCACCTCGTGCAGCTTGTGCGAGATGAAGATGACGGTGACGCCCTCGGCCTTGAGCTCACGCAGGTTGTCGAACAGCGCGTCGACCTCCTGCGGGACGAGCACGGCCGTCGGCTCGTCGAGGATCAGGATCTTGGCGCCGCGGTAGAGCACCTTGAGGATCTCGACCCGCTGGCGGTCGGCGACGCCGAGGTCCTCGACCAGGGCGTCCGGGCGCACGCCCAGGCCGTACTGGTCGGAGATCTCCTTGATCTTCGCCTTCGCCTTGGCGCCGATGCCGTGGATCTTCTCGCCGCCGAGGACGACGTTCTCCCAGACGGTGAGGTTGTCGGCGAGCATGAAGTGCTGGTGCACCATGCCGATGCCGCGGGAGATGGCGTCACCCGGGGTGTTGAACTCGCACAGCTCGCCGTTGATCGCGATGGTGCCCTCGTCCGGCTTCTGCATGCCGTAGAGGATCTTCATCAGCGTCGACTTGCCGGCGCCGTTCTCACCCATCAGGGCGTGCACGGTGCCCCTGCGGACGGTGAGGTTGATGTCGTGGTTGGCCACGACGCCGGGAAAGCGCTTGGTGATTCCGCGCAGTTCGACGGCCGATGTCGCCGTCCCCGCGCTGGGGGTGCCGTCCGTGCGCGGGGGGACGGGGTCGGATGCGGTGATGGCGATCTCCTGGTGGTCTGGAGGCGCGTCGTTGCGCTGGGAGGGCCAAGGGAAGACGGGGGGACGGGACGGGGCCCGGGGGTACGCGTTGAGCGCACCCTGCCGGGCCCCTCCCGTGCTGCTGTGTCGATCGTCGCGCTGCCGGGCAGGCGGCAGTCGCTGTGGCGTCCGGGACGCGTGGGCCTTACTGGGCCGGCGCGGTCGGGACGGTGGTGGCGCCGGAGGTGATCGCCGTGGCGGCGGCCTTCAGCTTGTCCTGGATGTCATCGATCTTGCCGCCGGTGGTGGCGAGCGAGACACCCTCGGCCTTCAGGTCGAAGTTCTTGATGCCGGTGAACGGCTGACCCTTCTTGACCGACTCGATGTAGGAGAAGACGGCGTTGTCGACGTTCTTCACCATCGAGGTCAGGATGCTGTTCTTGTACTTCGCCAGGGCCGGCTGGGCGGCCTGGTCGGAGTCGACGCCGATGGCCAGGGCGCCCGGCTTGTTGGCGACGGCCTCGATGGCGCCGTTGCCGGAGGAGCCGGCGGCGGTGTAGATGACGTCCGCGCCCTTGTCGAGCTGGCCCTGCGCGGCCTCCTTGCCCTTGTCGGGCGAGCCGAAGCCGGTGAAGTCCGGAGGCGTGGTCAGGTAGGTGGTCTCGACCACGATGTTCGGGTCGACGGACTTCACACCCGCCTTGTAACCGGCCTCGAACTTCTTGATCAGCTCGGTCTGCACACCACCGATGAAGCCGACGTGCTTGGCCTTCGACTTGTTCGCGGCGGCGACACCGGCGAGGTACGAGCCCTCCTGCTCGGCGAAGAGCAGCGAGGTGACGTTGGACGGCTGGTCCGTCTTGTTCGAGTCGATGATCGCGAACTTGACGTTCGGGTTGTCCTTGGCGACCTTGTCGACCGCGTCCTGGTAGACGAAGCCGACCGCGACGATCGTCTTGTAACCGCCGTCGACCAGGTTCTTGAGGCGGGTCTCCTTGTCGGCCTCGGCCTCGCCGGCCTTGGCGTCGGCCTCGGTGACCGAGACGCCGAGCTCGGCCTTGGCCTTGTCGAGACCGCGGGCGGCGGAGTCGTTGAACGACTGGTCGCCACGGCCGCCGATGTCGTAGGCCATACCGACCTTGAGCGCGCCGTCGGACGCCCCGGAGGAGGTGTTGTCAGTGCTCTTTGCGCCGCAAGCGGCGAGCGAGGCCATGCCCAGGGAACCCGAGAGCACAACCGCAGCGAGCTTCATTGAACGGCGCAAGGGAGTATCTCCTTCTCACACGCACCTGATTAGCGTGGTCGGACGCCACCGTAACGCGCGTAGAACACGGTTGGGTCACGGGGTGCCGGACCATTCGGGTTGTTATCAAACCGTGGTCTCACGGTCTTCCCGAGGCCCTATTCCCGTGCGCGGACGGTGATCCGAGGCTGAATACGGACCAGTCTACGGAACCGCTCGAAGAGCCCGGATGACGGTAAACCGGACGGCCACCGAGGCGGGGTGCCGACCGGTCTCCCGGGGCCGTTCGAGCCGGGCGCCTGCCGCTCAGGCCTGCGGCTCGTCCAGGGCGAGCGCCGCGAACAGCTCCACACCGATCCCGATCGCCCGCTCGTCGACGTCGAAACGCCCCTGGTGCAGGTCGCGGACGGTGCTGTCACCCGGGGCGCGGACGCCCAGCCGGGCCAGTGCGCCCGGGGCGTGCTCCAGGTACCAGGAGAAGTCCTCGCCGCCCAGGCTCTGTTCGGTGCTCTCCACCACCTGCGCGCCGGCCTGACCGAACCGGCCGGTCATCGCCGCCTCCAGCATGGCGACCGAGACCGCCTCGTTGACCACCGGCGGCACCCCGCGGTGGTAGTCCAGCGTCCACTTCGCCCGGTAGGTCTCGGCGAGCTTGGCGATCAGCTCGTGCAGCAGGTCGGGCGCCTCGCGCCAGCCGTCCAGCTCCAGGCAGCGGACGGTGCCCTCCAGTTCGGCGTGCTGCGGGATGACGTTGGCCGCGGAGCCGGAGGCGATCCGGCCCCAGACCAGGCTGACGCCCCAACGCGGGTCCATCCGGCGGGCCAGCGCACCCGGCAGGTCGGCGGCCATCCGGGCGATCGCGGTCACCAGATCGGTGGTCAGGTGCGGGCGGGCGGTGTGGCCGCCCGGGCCGTCCAGGTGCAGCACCAGGCGGTCGCAGGCCGAGGTGATCGCCCCGGTGCGCAGGGCGATCCGGCCCACCTCCACCTTGGGGTCGCAGTGCACCGCGAAGATCCGGCCGACGCCGTCCATCCCCCCGGCCTTGACGACGTCCAGCGCACCGCCCGGCATGACCTCCTCGGCCGGCTGGAACACCAGCCGGACCGGGCGGCGCAGTTCGCCGCTGCGGGCGGCCTCGGCCAGCACCAGGGCGGTGCCGAGCACCACCGCGGTGTGCACGTCGTGACCACAGGCGTGGGCCCGGCCGGGGACGGTCGAGCGGTACGGCACCTCGGTCTTGGCGTCGTCGATCGGCAGCGCGTCGATGTCGGCGCGGAAGGCCAGGAACTCGGCGCCGGGGGCGGTACCGGCCGGGACGACGTCGACGATCAGGCCGGTGCCGCCGGGCAGCACCCGGGGGTTCAGGCCCGCCGCCACCAGCCGGTCGCGGAGCAGGCCGGTGGTGCGGAACTCCTGGCGGCCGAGCTCCGGGTGCCGGTGCAGGTCACGGCGGAAGGCGATCAGCTCGGACTCCAGCCCCCGGACCCGGGCGCGCAGTTCGGCGACGGGGCGTGCGGTGGCGAGAGTGGCGCCCGGCTGAGCGGGCTCAGGACGGTTCATCTCAACAAGGGTAGGCCTGTTGGGGGGATTTGGCCCGACTTCCGGAAAACTAGTCCCCGGATGGGCGCATACCGGCCGAACAGGTGGGTATGACATCTCGTTTCAGCCGCCTTCCCCGGTTTGCTTGCCCTGTGCAACGATCACCCGGGACGGTGGTCACGGCCGCACCCTTCTTGACGGCTCCTCAGAAGCGCTCCACCGGGCTGTACACCCCCCACACCCCCCGCAGCGCGTCGCAGACCTCGCCGACGGTGGCCCGGGCGGCCAGCGCCTCCTTCATCGGGTACAGCACGTTCCCCTCCCCCTCCGCGGTGCGGCGCAGCCCGTCCAGCGCCCGGATGACGGCCGCGCGGTCGCGCCCGGCGCGCAGCCCGGCCAGCCGCTCGGCCTGCCGCCGCTCGATCGCCGGATCCACCCGCAGCGGCTGGTACGGCTCCTCGGCGTCCAGCCGGAAGCGGTTGACGCCGACCACCGTCCGCTCGCCGGAGTCGGTCTCCTGCTGGAGCCGGTAGGCGGTGCGCTCGATCTCCGCCTTCTGGAAGCCCTGCTCGATCGCGGCCACCGCGCCGCCCATCTCCTCGACCCCGGCCATCAGCGCCAGCGCGGCCGCCTCCACCTCGTCGGTCAGCGACTCGACCGCGTACGAGCCGGCGAACGGGTCGACGGTGGCGGTCACGTCGGTCTCGTGGGCGAGCACCTGCTGGGTGCGCAGGGCCAGCCGGGCGGCCTTCTCGGTGGGCAGCGCGATCGCCTCGTCGAAGCCGTTGGTGTGCAGCGACTGGGTGCCGCCGAGCACCGCCGCGAGCGCCTGCACCGAGACCCGGACCAGGTTCACCTCGGGCTGCTGGGCGGTGAGCTGCACCCCGGCGGTCTGGGTGTGGAAGCGCAGCATCTGCGACCGCGGGTCCTTCGCGCCGAACTCCTCGCGCATCACCCTGGCCCAGATCCGCCGCGCGGCACGGAACTTGGCCACCTCCTCCAGCAGCGTGACCCGGGCCACGAAGAAGAACGAGAGCCGGGGGGCGAAGTCGTCCACCGGCATCCCGGCGGCGATCGCGGTGCGGACGTAGGCGATGCCGTTGGCCAGCGTGAAGGCGATCTCCTGCGCCGGATCCGCCCCGGCCTCGGCCATGTGGTAGCCGGAGATGGAGATGGTGTTCCAGCGCGGGATCTCGGCCCGGCAGTACCGGAAGACGTCCGCGACCAGCCGCAGCGAGGGCTGCGGCGGGAAGATGTACGTGCCGCGGGCGATGTACTCCTTCAGCACGTCGTTCTGGACCGTGCCGGTGAGCCGGGCCGGCGCCACCCCCTGGGCCTCGCCGACCAGTTGGTAGAGCAGCAGGAGCAGGGCGGCGGGCGCGTTGATGGTCATCGAGGTGGACACCCCGCCCAGCGGGATGCCGTCGAACAGCACGGCCATGTCCTCGACGCTGTCGACGGCCACGCCCACCTTGCCGACCTCCCCGGCGGCGACCGGAGCGTCCGAGTCGTAGCCCATCTGGGTGGGCAGGTCGAAGGCCACCGACAGGCCGGTGCCGCCGCCCGCGATCAGCTGCCGGTAGCGGGCGTTGGACTCGGCGGCGGTGCCGAAGCCCGCGTACTGGCGCATCGTCCACGGCCGGCCGGTGTACATCGTCGGGTAGACGCCCCGGGTGTACGGGTACTCCCCCGGCCGGCCCAGCCTGCGCGCCGGATCCCAGCCGGCCAGCGCCTCGGGGCCGTACAGCGGCTCGATCGGGAAACCCGATTCCGCAGGGCGGGCGGATTCGGCGCGGCGCGGCTCGGCTGCCATGGGTCTCTCCACGGGATCGGCGGGCGGGGCACTGGTTGTTCGCAATGTAGGACGTGGCCGGTCCGCCGGGGTGCCGACGCGGTTGAGATGATCGGGTGAACGACCGAATGTGCGTACCCCCGTCAACGAGCCCAGGGAGTGGCAATGACCGAGCAGAAGGTGGCCGTGGTCACCGGTGCCAGCAGCGGAATCGGCGCGGCGACCGCCCGCCGGCTGGCGGCCGAGGGCTTCGACGTGGTGCTGACCGCCCGGCGGACCGAGCGGATCGAGGCGCTGGCCAAGGAGATCGGCGGTCGCGCCCACACGCTGGACGTCACCGACCGGGCCGCCGTGAACGCCTTCGCGGCCGAGGTCGGCCGGGTGGACGTGCTGGTGAACAACGCCGGCGGGGCGATCGGCGCCGAGACGGTGGAGCACGGCGACCCGGCCGACTGGCGGGCGATGTACGAGGTGAACGTGCTCGGCGTGCTGCACATGACCCAGGCGCTGCTTCCGGCGCTGCGGGCCACCGGCGACGGCACCGTGCTGGTGCTCTCCTCGACCGCCGCACTGGCCGCGTACGAGGGCGGCGGCGGGTACGTCGCGGCCAAGCACGCCGCGCACACCATCGCGGCGACGCTGCGCCTGGAGCTGTGCGGGGAGCCGATCCGGGTGATCGAGATCGCCCCCGGCATGGTGAAGTCCGAGGGCTTCGCGGTCACCCGCTTCCGCGGCGACGAGGACAAGGCCGCGGCCGTGTACGCCGGGGTGGCGGAACCGCTGACCTCGGAGGACATCGCGGACACCGTGGCGTGGGCGGTCACCCGGCCCTCGCACGTCAACATCGACCTGCTGGTGGTCCGGCCCCGCGCCCAGGCGGCCAACCACAAGGTGCATCGCGCCTGATCACAGCAGGGGCGGGCGGCCGGGCCCGGTGATCGAACGGGTCACCCGCCAGTGGTACATACGTGCGATGAGAACCTTCCGGGCCGCCCGCCCACGGGTCCTGCTGACCGCCCTGGCGGCAGGCACCCTGCTCCTCACCTCCGCGTGCGACGACACCGCCAAGCCGTCCCAGGACCAGGCCGCCGGCGCGGCCCCGGCCACCGCCGCGAGCCCCACGGCCACCCAGACGCCGACCCCGACGCCCAAGCCCACCGGCGAGGCCGACCCTGCGCTCAAGCCCTTCTACGGTCAGCAGATCGCCTGGGCCGCCTGCCCGGCCGACCCCAAGGCCGAGCAGGCCAAGATCGACATATCCGGCATGCAGTGCGGCCGGCTGCACGTCCCGCTGGACTACGCCAACCCCGCCACCGACGCCCTCGACCTCGCGCTGGTCAAGCTGCCGGCCGCCAAGCCGGACCAGCGGATCGGCTCGCTGATGGTCAACCCGGGCGGTCCGGGCGAGTCCGGCGTCGAGATGGTCGAGTACGGTGCCAAGGACTTCTCCGGCGCCCTCCACAACCGCTTCGACGTGATCGGCTTCGACCCCCGCGGCACCGGCGGCAGTTCGCCGATCACCTGCCTCGACGACAAGCAGCGGGACGAGCAGAGCCAGGTGGACGAGCCGCTGGACCCGGCCGCCCGCAAGACCGCCTCCGATCGGAAGGAGGCCCAGTACATCGCCGCCTGCCGGGCCAAGTCGGGCAAGCTGCTGCCCTTCGTCGGCACCCGCAACTCCGCCAGGGACATGGACGTGCTGCGCGCCGCCGTCGGCGACCGGAAGCTCAACTACCTGGGCGTCTCCTACGGCACCTACCTCGGTGCGCTCTACGCCGAGGAGTTCCCGAAGAACTCCGGCCGGCTCATCCTGGACGGCGCCGTCGACCCGGCCGCCGACAGCCTCGACGAGGGCGTCGACCAGCAGATCGGCTTCGAGAAGTCCTTCGAGCGCTTCGCCGCCGACTGCGTCGACAACCACGCCGAGGAGTGCTCGCTCGGCAGCAACCCGGACAAGGCCGCTCAGAAGGCCGCCGACTTCCTGGACGGCCTGCGCGACCACCCGCTGACCGCCAAGGACGGCCGCAAGCTCAGCAGCGGCCTCGCCTGGACCGGCGTCGTCCGGATGCTGTACGGCGACGAGAAGACCGACTGGCAGTACCTGCGCAACGGGCTCGGCTGGGCGATGAAGCGTGACAAGGGCGACCTCCTGCTGGCCTTCGCCGACGACTACGACGGCCGCGACCAGAACGGTCACTACAACGCCACGCAGGAGGCGCTGGGCGCGATCCGCTGCGCCGACATGTCCCGCCCCGCCCCGACGCCGGAGAAGGCCCAGGAGGTGGTGGCCAAGCTCAAGGCCGAGGCGCCGCTGATGTCCAAGGGCGTGTCGGTGGACGACTACGCCGAGGCCGGCTGCGCCCACTGGCCGTTCCAGTCCCCCGAGAAGCCGCACACCGTCCGCGCCGAGGGCGCCGACCCGATCCTGGTGGTCGGCAGCACCGGCGACCCGGCCACCCCGTACGCCGCCGCCGAGGCGCTGGCCAAGGGCTTCGCCAAGGCCGCCCTGCTGACCCGGGTGGGCGAGGGGCACGGCGCGTTCGGCAAGGGCAACGCCTGCATCGACCAGGCCATGGAGGCCTACCTGACCGAGGGCACGATGCCGGCCGAGGGAACCCGCTGCTCCTGAGGCTGGCGTGCCGGATTAACAGATGAATGCGGGGAGGGCGCTGACACGCAGGTGTCAACGTCACAACTTGATAGCTCGTCCGGATGAATTCCGCGTGCGCCCTCCCCAACTGATGACGGCTCAACTACCGTTGAGGCGCTGCCCGACCGGCGCCGTGCGCCGCCCCGCAGCCTCCATACTTCAGCTGCTTCACCCACCCCACTTCACCGGCACCTTCCCGCCCTCACGAGGAGGACCCGCTGGCCAGCGACATCCCGCCACAGCGGCTCGATCCCAGTTCCGAGCCGACCCTCCTCGGGTTGCACCGCTTCAACGAGGCCGACGCCGGCGCCGCCGAGGAGGCCCTCCTGGCCTGCTGCGGCAGCCACCGGTGGGCCCTTCGGCTCACCGCGCACCGGCCCTACCCCGACATAGAGTCCCTGCTGGCCGCCGCCAGCGAGGCCTCCTACGACCTCCGCCCGGCCGACCTGGCCGAGGCGCTCGCCGACGAGAGCTGGATGCCGCAACCGCTGCTCGGCATGCGGGCGCCGGGCAGCCAGGCCGCGCACACCGCGCTGCGGGCCGCCCACGCCGCGTACGAGGCCAGGTTCGGCCACGTCTTCGTGGTGTGCCTGGAGAGCGTGGCCCCGGAGGAGATGCTCGACACCGTGCTCTCCTCGATCCGCACCCGACTGGCCAACGATCCGGACGAGGAGCGGCTGATCGCGGCGGACGAGCTCCGCCGGATCGCCCTCACCCGCCTGGAGCACCTGGTCGCCACCCACTCGGAGGCCGGGGCCCGCTGAGCTGGCTCCGCCCTCCCTACTTCCTCGCCTGCGCGGCCCGCAGCTTGGCCACCTGCTGCCGGACGATCAGCTCGTCCGGCGCGGCGGCCGGCTCGGTGGCCACGCCGAAGGTGGTGAACACCATCAGCGCCGGTCCGACCCGGGCCAGCACCGCACGCTGTGAGAGCACCGCGTTCCCCGATTCATTCGTCAGGGTGAATCCGAGCGCCACGTCCGCTCCCCCGGGGGTGGGCGTGTCCTCCCGGTTCAGCCGGTGCCTGGTCCGGATCGGCGCCTTCTTCCCCGGCTTCTCGGCCGGCGGCGCCGGCGCCGCCGAGGTGAACGCGGCGCAGGGGCCGAACAGCTTCTCCAGCTCCGTCTGCAGCGCGGCCGCCCGCCCCGCCCGGTAGCCGAGCAGCCCTCCGTACACGCCGCCCTTGGGGTCGGCGGCCCGGGCCACGCTCAGATCCGTCTCCGCGTACGGGTAGCCCGGGGCCGGCGAGGCCGAGGCGGCGCCGGTCGAGGCGGCCGGGGTCACCGTGTCCAGCAGCGGCTGGCAGGCCGGGACGTCCGCGACCTCCCGCCCGGCGCCCGCCCCGGTGTCGCCGTGACCGGGCGTCATCACCGTCACGGTGTAGCCCGCCCCGAGGTCGGCGTCGGCCACCGCGGCCGCCCGCAGCTCCGCCGCGGACAGCTCGCGGCCGGGTCCGGCCCGGTCCACGGAGGAGCCGCCCACCGTGGTGCAGCCCGCGGCGAACAGCAGCAGGCCGGTGAGGATGGCGGCGGACGGTCGGGCGGGGCGAAGCGGCACGGAGGCCTCCGCAGGGTGTCGGCGGCGGAGCGGGCCGCCACCGTAGCGCAGTCGAGCCGTCACCCAGAGCGACCAAAGCGGCCTTGGTTCCCGCCCGGCTAGGCCAGACGTGCCTGATTGATCACACCTGAGGCCCCCGGAGGCGGTTCCCGAGAAGGCGTCGATAGGATGCTGGCGGCCGGTGGACCGTACCCGGCCGGGCTGACCGACACCGAAGCCGGCCGAGCCCCCAATCGCTTCCGGAGGGTTTTTCCGTGCCGGCTGGAACGCTGTACCGCGGCCGGGAAGGTATGTGGAGCTGGGTGGCTCATCGAGTCACCGGCGTCCTCATTTTCTTCTTCCTGTTCGCCCATGTCCTGGACACCGCTCTGGTGCGAGTGTCTCCCGAGGCGTACGACACCGTCATTCAGACGTACAAGACTCCTCTCGTGAACCTGATGGAGTACGGCCTGGTGGCCGCCATCCTGTTCCACGCCCTGAACGGCCTGCGGGTCGTCGCCGTGGACTTCTGGTCCAAGGGCCCGAAGTACCAGAAGCAGATGCTCTGGACCGTGGTCGGGGTCTGGGTCGTGCTGATGGCCGGCTCCTTCTACGGGATCCTGCAGCACACGCTGATCTCCTGGTTCGGGAAGTGAGCTGACACATGTCCACGGAAATCTCCGACGCCCTGGTGGTTCCCTCCGCGCAGGCGCACACCGGCAAGGGCCTCGGCACCGGCAACCCGGCCGACGCGTTCGTCATCGAGCCGCCGCGCAAGCGGACCGAGAAGACCCCGCGCCGCACCCGCACCAACTTCGAGATGCTGGCCTGGCTCTTCATGCGCCTGTCCGGCATCGTCCTGGTGGTGCTGATCCTCGGCCACCTGCTCATCATGCTGGTGCTCGACGGCGGCGTCTCCAAGATCGGCTTCGCCTTCGTGGCCGGCCGTTGGGCCTCGCCGTTCTGGCAGGTCTGGGACCTCGCGATGCTCTGGCTCGCCATGCTCCACGGCGCCAACGGCATGCGGCAGGTCATCAACGACTACGCCGAGAAGGACTCGACCCGGCTCTGGCTGAAGGGGCTCATGGGTACCGCCACGGTCTTCACCGTGCTGCTGGGCACCCTGGTGATCTTCACCTTCGACCCCAACATCTGACGACGCAGCATCTAATCGGCAATCGGCAGAGGCCAGAGGCGAGTTAGAACCCCCATGCAGATTCACCAGTACGACACCGTCATCGTCGGCGCCGGCGGCGCCGGCATGCGCGCGGCCATCGAGTCGACGCAGCGCACCCGCACCGCCGTCCTGACCAAGCTCTACCCCACCCGGTCCCACACCGGCGCGGCCCAGGGCGGCATGTGCGCCGCCCTCGCCAACGTCGAGGAGGACAACTGGGAGTGGCACACCTTCGACACGGTCAAGGGTGGTGACTACCTGGTCGACCAGGACGCCGCCGAGATCATGTGCAAGGAGGCCATCGACGCCGTCCTCGACCTGGAGAAGATGGGCCTGCCCTTCTCCCGCACCGAGCAGGGCCGGATCGACCAGCGCCGCTTCGGCGGTCACTCCCGCAACCACGGCGAGGCCCCGGTCCGCCGCTCGTGCTACGCGGCCGACCGCACCGGCCACATGATCCTCCAGACGCTGTTCCAGAACTGCGTCAAGCACGGCGTCGAGTTCTTCAACGAGTTCTACGTCCTCGACCTGCTGATCAACGACGGCAAGACGTCCGGCGTCGTCGCCTACGAGCTGGCCACCGGCGAGATCCACGTCTTCCAGGCCAAGTCGGTCGTGTTCGCCTCCGGCGGCACCGGCAAGTTCTTCAAGGTCTCCTCCAACGCCCACACCCTCACCGGTGACGGCCAGGCCCTGGTGTACCGCCGCGGCCTGCCGCTGGAGGACATGGAGTTCTTCCAGTTCCACCCGACGGGCATCTGGCGCATGGGCATCCTGCTCACCGAGGGCGCCCGCGGCGAGGGCGGCATCCTGCGCAACAAGGACGGCGAGCGCTTCATGGAGCGCTACGCCCCCGTCATGAAGGACCTCGCGTCCCGTGACGTCTGCTCCCGCGCGATCTACACCGAGATCCGCGAGGGCCGCGGCTGCGGTCCCGAGGGCGACCACGTCTACCTGGACCTGACCCACCTGCCGCCGGAGCAGCTGGACGCCAAGCTCCCGGACATCACCGAGTTCGCCCGCACCTACCTCGGCATCGAGCCCTACACGGACCCGATCCCGATCCAGCCCACCGCGCACTACGCCATGGGCGGCATCCCGACCAACGTCGAGGGTGAGGTGCTGCGCAACAACACCGACATCGTCCCGGGCCTGTACGCGGCCGGCGAGGTCGCCTGCGTGTCCGTGCACGGTGCCAACCGTCTGGGCACCAACTCGCTGCTGGACATCAACGTGTTCGGCCGTCGCGCGGGCATCGCCGCCGCCGACTACGCCAACGAGCACGAGTTCGTCGAGCTGCCCGAGAACCCGGCCGAGAAGGTCCAGGCGCTGGTCGACGGCCTGCGCGAGTCCACCGGCACCGAGTCCGTGGCGCAGATCCGCAAGGAGCTGCAGGAGACCATGGACGCCAACGCGATGGTGTACCGCACCGGCGCCACCCTGAAGCAGGCGGTCGAGGACATCGCCGCGCTGAAGGAGCGCTACAAGCACGTCTCCATCCAGGACAAGGGCTTCCGGTACAACACGGACCTGCTGGAGGCCGTCGAGCTGGGCAACCTGCTCGACCTGGCCGAGGTGCTGGCCGTCTCCGCGCTGGCCCGCGAGGAGTCGCGCGGCGGCCACTACCGCGAGGACTTCCCGACCCGTGACGACGTGAAGTTCATGCAGCACACCATGGCGTACCAGGAGGTGGCCGCCGACGGCAGCACCTCCATCCGCCTCGACTACAAGCCGGTCGTCACGACCCGCTACCAGCCGATGGAGCGTAAGTACTGATGAGCACTCCTACCGTGGAGAAGCACTCGGCCGCTCTGGACGCGGTCGAGGCGGGCGGCGTCGAGCTGATCACCGTCACCTTCCGGATCCGCCGGTTCAACCCGGAGGAGCACCCGGACCCGGTGTGGGTGGACTACCAGCTGACGATGGACCCGAAGGAGCGCGTCCTGGACGCGCTCAACAAGATCAAGTGGGAGCAGGACGGCACCCTCACCTACCGCCGTTCCTGCGCGCACGGCATCTGCGGCTCCGACGCCATGCGGATCAACGGCCGCAACCGGCTGGCGTGCAAGACCCTGGTCAAGGACGTCAACCCGGAGAAGCCGATCACGATCGAGGCCATCAAGGGCCTCACGGTCCTCAAGGACCTGATCGTGGACATGGACCCGTTCTTCCAGGCGTACAAGGACGTCATGCCGTTCCTCATCACCCAGGGGAACGACCCGACCCGCGAGCGCCTGCAGTCCGCCGAGGACCGCGAGCGCTTCGACGACACCACCAAGTGCATCCTGTGCGCCGCGTGCACGTCGTCCTGCCCGGTGTTCTGGAACGACGGCCAGTATTTCGGCCCGGCCGCGATCGTGAACGCGCACCGCTTCATCTTCGACTCCCGCGACGAGGGCGCCGAGCAGCGGCTGGAGATCCTCAACGACCGTGAGGGCGTGTGGCGCTGCCGCACCACCTTCAACTGCTCCGAGGCCTGCCCGCGCGGCATCGAGGTCACCAAGGCGATCCAGGAAGTGAAGCGGGCCCTGGTCACCCGCCGCTTCTGACCCCCGCCCGACAGCCGGCCGAGGCCCCGTCCGATCCTCCCGATCGGACGGGGCCTCGGCCGTTTCCGCGGACCGGTCAGTCGGTGGCCGGGGTGCGGCGGGTGGCGCGGAGGCCGCGCAGGCCGATGGCGCCGACGGCGATGCCGAGGAGGAAGGAGGTGACGGCGAGGAGGAGGTGGATCCAGAAGAAGGCGGTGGGCTGGGAGTGGTCGCCGTTGGTGAAGGCCTGGCCGCCGGAGTCCTTCCAGAGGTTCTTGACGAAGGTCGTCCAGATGACGATCGACCAGACGCCGAAGGCGGTCAGGAACCAGGAGGTGCGGCGGCTGAGCTTCATGGGGGTCCTCGGCGGGGTGTGAGGGCGGTGTGCGTCCCCCAGTATGCGCGGGCCGCCGATCGGCCTACTGCGGGCCCCTCATGCGGAGGACGGGACCGGTGTGGCGGACGACGAGGACCCGGAGTGGGTACGGTCTGCTGGTGCCCACACGCCGTCAGAAGTTCGCGCACCTGTTCGCCGCGGTCACCGCGGTCCTCCCGGTCGTGCTCGCCGCCCCGGGGGCGGTCGCGGCCCCGGGGCAGCCGCCCCCGCAGACGACCGCCGCGATCGGCGGCGAGCGGCTCGGGCTCTCCGGGGTCCAGGTCTCCCCGCTGGCCGGCGCCCCGGCGCTGCCGGGGGATCTCACCGGCCAGTCCTGGATAGTCTCCGACGCCACGACCGGTGACGTGCTGGCCGCCAGCAACCCGCATCTGCGGCTGGCCCCGGCCAGCACCCTGAAGATCCTCTTCGCCGACACCGTGCTGCCCAAGTTCGACCGCAACGCGGTGCACAAGGTCACCGACGAGGAGATCACCGGGATCGGTGCCGGCAGCAGCCTGGTCGGCATCAAGGAGAACCTGGAGTACCGGGTCGAGGACCTGTGGCGCGGGGTGTTCCTGAGCTCGGGCAACGACGCCGTACACGTCCTGGCGCACATGAACGGCGGCGTGCCGCAGACCGTCACCGAGATGCAGGCCCGCGCCGACGCCCTGCAGGCCCGGGACACCCGGGTGGTCTCCCCGGACGGCTACGACATGGACGGGCAGGTCTCCTCGGCCTACGACCTGTCGCTGTTCGCCCGGGCCGGCCTGCGCAATCCCGACTTCCGGATGTACTGCGCCACCAGGGACGCGATGTTCCCGGGTGCGGTGGACCGCAACACCGGCCAGCGCGGTAGCTTCGGGATCGCCAACACGGACCGCCTGCTGGGCAAGTACCCCGGCCTGATCGGCGTGAAGAACGGCTTCACCACCAACGCCGGCTCGACCTTCGTCGGCGCCGCCGAACGCAACGGCCGCACCCTGCTGGTGACCGTGATGCACCCGTCCACCTACCAGAAGGTCTACGACGAGACGGCCGCCCTGCTGGACTGGGGCTTCGCGGCGGCCGGCAAGGTCCGGCCGGTCGGCAAGCTGGTCGACGAGCTCCCGCCCTCGGGTACGCCGACCGGCCAGGCCGGCGGCACCGCCGGCGCCCCCGAGCCGCCGCCGCACCCGTCCGCCACCACCGGGCCCGCCGCCGCACCCACCACCACCGCCGAGGACGACGGGCTCGGCCTCGGCGGCTGGCTGGCCGTCGCGCTGGTGCTGGCCGCGGCCGGCTACGGCACGCTGGTCCTGCGCCGCCACCGCAGGACGGGCGGCTGACATCCGTCGGACGAACGGCCCGGCCTCAGTCCCGAGGCCGGGCCTTCGTCGTGTTCCCGGCCGCGTCCGCCTCGGCCTCGTCGGCCGCCGCCAGCAGTGCCCGGCCGTGCTCCCGGGTGCGCTCCCGGGCGGCCACCGGATCGGCCAGCGCCGTCCAGGCCACGCAGTACATCAGCAGCCGGGAGACGAAGTTGATCCACAGCAGCAACGCCACCGGCACGCCGAAGGCGCCGTACAGGCTCTTGCCGGCGACCGAGCCGAGGTAGGAGGCGAGCAGGACCTTCAGCAGCTCGAAGCCGACCGCGCCGATCAGCGCGCCCTGCAGCACGTCCCGGCGGCGCTGGCCGCCGATCCCGGGGAACGGCGCCAGCAGGTAGGCGAAGAGCAGCGTGTCGCACGCTATGGCGATGAGCACGCCGACCCCGGTCAGCAGGTAGCCGCTGCGCAGCCCGATCCAGTCGGCGATCCGCCCGGCCAGCGTCGTGCCGGCGGTGGAGGCGGCCAGCGAGACCAGCGACACCACGCCGAGGCCGGCCAGCACCACGCAGTCCCAGGCCTTGCGCAGCACCAGGTTGGCGTCGTCGTCGGGCAGCTGCCAGACGTCCCGGATCGAGGTGCGCATGGTGTTCACCCAGCCGAGGCCGGAGACCAGCAGCAGCGCCCCGCTGACCAGCCCGACGGCGCCCGCGTTGGCCACCAGGGACGGCAGGTTGAGCGCCTCCGAGATGCCCGGCAGCTGGTCGGAGATGTGCTTCTGCAGGTTCGCCACCTGTCCGCTGTCGAGCGTCGAGACGGCGATCGCCAGGCCGACCGTGAGCAGCGGGAACAGGGCGAGGAAGCCGAAGAAGGTGACCGCGCCGGCCAGGCGGTTGCCCCGGGCCGCGGAGAAGTACTCGTACACCCGGTACGGGCGGCTGCGCAGCACCCACGCCACGAGCGGGCCGACGACCGGCAGACGGGTCAGGAAGTCCACCCGATTGGTTATACCGGTCCGTCCCCCGAATGGCCGTCAGGCTCGACGCGGACCGGGGCCGGTACGGCGGCGGGGACGGCGGCCCCGGCTCAGCGGCGGACCAGTCGGCGGGCCCGGGCGAGGGCGCGGACGGCCTGGTAGGCGCCGTAGCGGCCGTGGCTGAGCAGTTCGGTGCGCACGCCGTCCACGCCGGCCGGCGGCCGGTAGCCGGCCGGGCGCAGCCGGGCGCAGTGCGCGGCGGCGCGGCGGAAGTACTCGCGGCGGTCGCCGGGCGGGATCCGGCCGGGCTTGGAGACCACGGTGTTGAGGTGGTGCAGCATCCGGCCGTAGACCACCGGGCGCCACCGGTCGAGGTCGGGGCGGCCGTCCAGGAAGGCGAAGACCAGGTCGTACTGGGCGAAGACGTCGAAGTGCTTGCGGCTGGCGGTGGCCAGGATGTTGCCGCCCTCCTGCCGCTGGCGGTAGTGCACGCCGACCTCGTCGAGCAGGGTGATCCGGGCGGCGGCGAGCAGCGCCGGGTACGTCCAGGGGGTGTCCTCGTAGTAGCCGGCCGGGAAGACCAGCCGCTGCGCGGTGACGAAGTCGCGGCGGTAGGCCTTGTTCCAGACGACCTGGAGCAGGTCGAGCAGGTCCGGGCGGGCGGCGAGGTCGAAGACGTCCGGGGAGGCGGCGCCGAACACGTGCGCGGAGGCGGCCCGGGTGATCCGGCCGTCGGCGTAGGTGCGGGCGTAGTCGTAGACCAGGACGTCCGGGTCGCCGGTGGCGGTGAGCCGGTCGTCGACGTGCTTCAGCAGGTCGGGGGTGAGCGTGTCGTCGCTGTCGAGGAAGATCACGTAGTCCCCGGTGGCGACCTCCAGGCCGGCGTTGCGGGCCCGGCCGAGGCCGACGTTCTCCGGCAGGTGCAGCACCCGGATCCGCGGGTCGTCGGCGGCGGCCTCGTCGAGCATCGCGCCGCAGCGGTCCGGGGAGCGGTCGTCCACCGCGATCAGTTCGAGGTCGGGGCCGCCCTGGCCGAGCACCGAATCGAGGCACTCGGCGAGGTAGTCCTGAACCTGGTACACGGGGACGATCACGCTGAAGCGGGGCACCGGGCCAGCGTAGTGGCCCCGAAGGGCCCCATGGTCCGGAGGTAGGATCGGGTCGCACGTGCGCACCGATTCACAGTGCGGTCAGGCCCCACCGGGCTGGCACGCTCCTTCCCGAGAAAGGCCTGCGTAGCCGATGGCTCCCCGCCTCTCCATCGTCGTTCCGATCTACAACGTCGAGCGTTACCTGGTCGAGTGCCTCGACTCGATCGCCGCACAGACCTTCACGGACTTCGAGTGCGTCATGGTCGACGACGGTTCGAAGGACGACAGCGCGGCCCTCGCCGAGGCGTACGCGGCCAAGGACTCCCGGTTCCGTCTGGTCCGCCAGGTGAACAAGGGCCTCGGCGCGGCCCGCAACACCGGCATCCGGCACATCGACCCGGACGCCGAGTTCCTGTGCTTCGTCGACAGCGACGACTCGATGCCGCCGAGTGCGTACGAGCTGATGATCAACACCCTGGACGAGACCGGCTCGGACTTCGCCACCGGCAACGTGCTGCGGTTCCGCGCGGTGGGCTACTACCAGTCCGGCGGGCACTCGCGGCCGTTCAAGGAGACCAGGCTCAAGACGCACATCACCGAGATCCCGGCGCTGGTCACCGACCGCACCGCGTGGAACAAGGTGTACCGCCGCTCCTTCTTCGACGCGGCCGGCATCCTCTACCCCGAGGGCATCCTGTACGAGGACGCGCCGGTCAGCGTGCCGCACCACTACCTCGCGAAGAGCGTGGACGTCCTCTCCGAGCCGATCTACCACTGGCGCGAGCGCGAGGTCGGCGAGATGTCGATCACACAGATGCGCACCAACCCCAAGGGCCTGATCGACCGCGTCGCCTCGGTCGAGCTGGTCCGCGGCTGGCTGAAGAAGCAGACCGAGCCGCGCTTCGCCCAGTACCTGCGCTCCTACGACGAGAACACCCTCGTCGAGGAGATCCCGATGTTCTTCTGGTCCGTCGTGGACGGCGACAAGGAGTACCGGGACGCCTACGCCAAGAACGTCAGCCGGCTGCTGCGGGCGATCGGCCCCGAGCAGGTCCGCAAGCTGCGGGCGCCGCTGCGGCTGAAGTACCACCTGACCCTGCAGGGCCGGATCGACGAGTTCGTCGAGCAGATCAAGTACGAGGGCGAGAGCAACGGCGGTGTCCAGGCCCGCGGCCTGCTGCGCCCCTACGCCGACTACCCGTTCCTGCGCGGCGGGCGCAAGAGCGTGCCGTCCGGCGTGCTCAAGCTGGACAACTCGCTGGTCATGCGCAGCCGGCTGTACGAGACGGCCTGGATCGGCGGACGGCTGCAGCTGACCGGGCACGCCTACCCGGAGCAGCTGGGCGCGGCCAACAAGCACGACATGGTCCGCACCCTGGTGCTGCGCGAGGCCAAGGGCCGCCGGGTGATCGCGGTGCCGATGAAGACCCAGTACAGCCCCGAGGCCACCGCCAGCTGCAACCACGACCTGTACAACTGCGACTGGGCCGGCTTCACCGTCGGCATCGACCCGAAGAAGCTCAAGCACCGCGGCCAGTGGAAGGACGGCAACTGGCGCGTCCTGGTGGCCGGCGCGGGCAAGGGCGGCGTCTACAAGGGCCGGATCTCGGCCGGGTGGAGCGACACCGCGCAGTACATCCCGGCGCACTGGGTCGAGCCGGACGTGCGGATCGTGCCGTGGGTCCGGGACGGCTTCGTCTACCTGCGGGTGGAGACGGTCAAGGCCCGGGTGACCGGCCTGGCCGCGCACGGCGGCCGGGTGGAGATCTCGGGAGCGGCGCGCTCCGGCGCGAACTTCGCCGGGGCCCGGCTGCGGCTCACCCACGTCGAGTCCGACCGCGAGCTGGCCTTCCCGCTGGAGCTGGGCGCGCCGGTCGGCACCCTGCAGCCGTTCGCCGCCTCCTTCCCGGTGGCCGAGCTGACCGCCGTCCGGGAGGCCTGGGCCGAGCTGGACCCGGTGGCCGCCGAACGCGCCCGCGACCGCTGGGACACCGTCCTGGTGCTCGCCGACGGCAGCACCGTGCCGGTGGCCTGGGACGACCGCAACGCCCCCGGGCAGCTGCACCTGCCGCTCAACCCGGACGCCCCGGTCGACCAGCGCCGGGCGCTCTACTCCAAGCCCTCCCCCGGCGGCTACCTGCAGTTCTCCGACCAGCTGCTGCAGCCGCTGGTGGACGAGGTCTCCGCGCGCGGCGCGGACGGCTTCCTGCTCAGCGGCTCGTTCCCGCTGTCCGGCGCGCACCGCTGGGAGCTGGTGGTCCGGCACAACTGGCGCGAGGAGGAGCACGTCTACCCGGTGGAGATCGCGGACGGCCGGTTCCGGACCGCGCTGCCCACCGTGCCGACGGCCTCCTTCGCCGGCCGGGTGCCGCTCGCCCAGGGCACCTGGGACGTCTTCTTCCGCCCGGTCGGCGCGCCCGTCGACGAGGTCGCGACCTCGTACGCGCTGATCACGCCGGACTGCTTCGCCGCCCTGCCGCTGGAGGTGGAGTCCCGCGGCAAGCGGATAGTGCTGGAGCGCCGCCACCACGACGGCCTCTCCCTGGAGTCGCACTCGGCGCTGCTGCCCGAGGAGCGCAGCGGCCACCGCCAGCGCCAGCTCCGGTCGGCCGACTACCCGAACGCCCGTCGGCACCCGGTGCGCGACACCGTGCTCTACAACGTCGGGCTCGGCGGCCTGTACGCCGACTCGCCGCGGGCGATCCACGAGGAGCTGGTCCGCCGCGGCCTGCCGCTGGAGCACCTGTGGGGCAGCGACGACCTGCAGGCCGAGCTGCCGCAGACGGCGAGCGCGGTCCGGCTCTGGAGCCCGGAGTGGTTCGAGGCGCTGGCCACCGCCAAGTACATCGTCACCAGCACCCACCTGCCCGACTTCTTCGTCCGCCGCCCCGGCCAGGTGGTCGTGCAGACCTGGCTCGGCAGCCCGCTGAAGCAGATCGGCCTCGACTTCGAGAAGGTCTGGTTCACCGATTCGAACTACCTGAAGGGCCTCGCCCGGGAGGTGCCGAACTGGAGCCTGCTGGTCGCCGGGAACAGCTGGTCGGCCCCGGTGCTGCGGCGTGCGTTCGATTTCAAGGGCGAGATCCTGGAAAGCGGTTCCCCCCGGAACGACCTGCTGTTCGCGGCCGACCGGGAGAAGACCGCCGAACAGGTCCGTGAACGGCTCGGCCTGCCCGAGGGCAAGAAGGTCGTGCTGTACGCGCCGACCTGGCGCGAGGACCGGCGCCGGCCGAACGGCGGGTACCAGATGGACCTGCGGCTCGACCTCGACGCGGCCAAGGCCGCACTCGGCGACGACCAGGTGCTGCTGGTGCGCCGGCACAGCGTGATGTGCGGGCAGATCCCGGGCGCCGGCAACGGCTACATCTGGGACGTCGGCAGCTACCCCGACATGGCGGAACTGCTGCTGATCGCGGACGTGCTGGTCACCGACTACTCGGCGAGCGTGTTCGACTTCGCCGCGACCGGCAAGCCGGTCCTGTTCTTCACCTACGACCTGGAGCACTACCGCGACAACCTGCGCGGCTTCAGCCTGAACTTCGAGGCGGAGGTGCCCGGCCCGCTGCTGGCCACCTCCGGGGAACTGGTCGACGCGCTCGGGCGGGTGGACGAGGTGGCGGCCGAGTACGCCGACAAGGCCGCCGCGTTCCGCGAGGCGTACTGCGACCTGGACGACGGCAAGGCCGCCGCCCGGGTGGTCGACGCGATGCTCCTCCGCACGGAGTAGCCGGGGAAGGCCCCCAGCGCCCCGCGAGCCCCAGCCGAGGCGCGGGGGGGGGGCCCCCCCGGGGGGGGGGGGGGCGGGGCCGGGGGGGGGGGGGGGGGAAAAAACCCCAAAAAACCCCCAAACACCCCCACAGTTTGGTTGTTGGTGTAATTTTAAAGGAACAAATAAAAGC